>CAZUZY010000346.1:0-9228 GCA_964624885.1 uncultured Polyangiales bacterium
CGCGCCTGCGGCTGGTCGTCGCGGACGGGGTGGGCCACGGCCTGCCCGCGCGCACGGCGGCGGCGACGGCGGTGGACGTGCTGCGCGGAGCCGACGCGGTCGATCGCACGCTGCACGACGTGGACGATCGCCTGCAAGGGACTCGCGGCTGCGCGATCGCGGTGGTGGACCTCGACGAGGTGACCGGCACCGCGCGCATGTCGGGGGTGGGCAACGTCGAGGTGCACCAGGTCCGTGCGGGCGGGACCACCCGCCTCACCGGCCGGCCGGGAGTCCTCGGTCAGCGCGGTCGCCGGCTGCGCGTGGACGTGGAGGAGCTCGTGCTGGACCCCCGCGACGTGCTCGTGGTGTTCAGCGACGGCCTCAGCGGGCGCACCGAGCTGCAGCGGAGAGACCCGCTCGTGCAGGAGCACCCGGTCCTCGTCGCGCACAAGCTGCTCGAGGAGTTCGGGCGCGGCCACGACGACGTGACCATCCTCGTCGCGCGATAGGCGGACTGCACCGTGTGCGGCAGAGCGCGCGTGGTTCGCGGGCGCGCGCACGTCGGGGCGTAGAACCCCGCTGGTCCGGGCGTTGCACCGTGCAAGGGCATGGAGGCAGACCGCGACCACGCGTCGGGGCAGGCCACCGCTCCCGACCCCTTGCCCCCCGTGCCGATGGCGGATGCCCCCTTCGCCCTCGGCGAGGTCGTCGGAGGTGTCTACGAGCTGATCGCGGTGCTCGGTCAGGGCGGGATGGGCACCGTCTACGAGGCGGAAGATCGGGTGCTGCTGCGCAGGGTCGCGCTCAAGGTGGGGCTGCACGGCAACGACGCGCTGGAGCGCGAGGGCAGGGCGCTCGCCGTCCTGCGCCATCCGGGCATCCCGGCCATCTTCGCCGCCGGCTCCCACCAGGGTGTCGCCTACCTCGTGATGGAGCGGCTCCGGGGCCGCACGCTGGAGCAGCGGATCGAGGAGACCCTGACCGCCGGCCACCAGTTCACCATCGGCGAGGCCATCGAGACCCTGCGGCGCATCGCCGACGCCCTCTCGGCGGCCCACGGCGTGGGTGTGGCCCACCGCGACCTCAAGCCCGCCAACGTGATGGTCTGCGGCAAGCGCCTCGTCCTCGTGGACTTCGGCCTGTTCATCCCCGAGTACGACGCCGAGCGCGATCCGCACGTCGTCGGCTCCATCGAGTACATGGCGCCCGAGGTGCTCACCAAGTCCGTCAAGGTCGGCGAAGGTCCGGCCATCGATCTCTACGCGCTCGGCGTCGTCGGCTTCGAGCTGCTCGCGGGGCGCACCCCGTACGGCACGAGCTCCCCGTCGAAGGTCGTCACCGGGCACGTGCTCGGGCCCATCCCGGACGTGCGCGAGTTCCGACCCGAGACCCCGCTCGCGCTCGCCCACCTGATCCGACAGCTCCTCGAGAAGCGCCCCGAGGATCGCCCCGAGGGCGCGGAGGAGGTCGTGTGGAGGCTCGCCGACGTCGCGGGGGAGCACGCGAGCCATCGGAACCGTGCCACGCGTGTCTTCCTCGTCGACGACGACCCGGACGTGCTCCACATCCTCGAGCGGAGCCTGTGCGCTGCGCTGCCAGGCCTCGAGGTGGAGCGGTTCCGCGACGCCGCGGCCGCGCTCGAGCGCATCGACGCGACCCACGTCGACGTCGTGCTCGTCGATCTCGAGATGCCGGGCATGAACGGCATCGAGCTCGCCATGGCCCTCGCGGCGCTCCCGGAGGGGCGGCGACCGCGGGTGGTCGCGCTGACCGAGGCCGCGGACGAGCGCGATCTGGCGCTGTTCCGGGCGCTCGGCGTGTGGGACTTCGTGCCGAAGGACGGACGCTTCGTCTCGGCCTCGGTGCGCGTCCTCGGCGAGCTGCGCCGCTCGTTGCTGCCGCCGTGAGTCCCCGCGGGTCTAGGCCTCGCTGAGGCAGCGGGCCACGAGGGCATGGTTGCCCGGGTGCGTGAAGAGCATCCAGTGGCCGATCGGGAACACGCCGTGAGGCGACTCGACGGGCTCGATGCCCTGCGCGTCCCACGAGGCGCGCGGGGTCATGAAATCCCCACGCGTGCCGATCGAGAACAGCCGCACGCCCTCTGGATTCTGCTTCGCGTGCACCTCGCGCAGCAGGTCGTTGTCCGGGACGGTCTGGGCGACCGCGTGATCCCGCGCCGGCACCAGCGCCCCGAGCCGCGCGAGCGCGCTGCCGTTGAGGGGGCCGCCCACCGAGACGAAGCGCGCCACGTGGGCACCCCCCGCGAGGCACCGGACGAAGTAGAGGCCGATGAGCCCACCGAGGCTCATGCCGACCAGGTGGACCTTGTCCGATCGCGTCTTGTCCCGCACCCGCTGGACCTCTTCGGCGACGAGGCGCGCGGCGACCCGGACGTCCCCGTAGCCGAGCAAGCGCTGGGGGGCCGCATAGGTGTCGAACCCGTGGGCGCGCAGCGCGAGGCCGTACGCGACCGCCGACAGGCGCGGCGCACCGAGGCCGCTCACGATCACGACAGGGAGGGACATGCGATCAGGGTAGCGCGGGGAGGCAGCCGTGGTCCGGCGCGCTCCGCTCCGCTAGCACGACGGCGGATCGCTGCGCGTGGTGGCGAAGTCGAAGGGGTCGTCGAACAGCGCCTCGAGGGCCTGCGCGAGGATCGTCTCCTGGCTCAGTTGCTGGGTGGGCTCGTCCGACTCGAAGTCGAGCGGAGGGAGCTCGGGCAGGTTCTCGGGGGGGAGCGCGGGTTCCACGGAGCGGCAGTGTGGGGGTCCTGTGCGAGATGGCTCAGGGTTTCTTCGGCGGAGCGTCCAGCGCGCGACAATTTCGCTGCGGCTGCGCGCGATCGATGTAGGTGCAACGGCACCGACCGGCCCCAGCGCGCCGCCGTCGTGCCTAGGATGGGCCGGGCATGGGTCTGCTCACTCCCGCGGTTCGTGCCTTCGCGCTGACCACCCTCGTGGTGCTCGCGCCCGCGTGTCGTCGCCACCGCGCCCCCTCGCTCGTCCACGACGAAATCTACGGCACCCTCGGGGGCAAGGAGCCCACCCTCGTGGAGCTCGACGAGGATGTCCGCTTCGTCCGCGCCCGCCTTCAAGACGGGCTCGCCTCCCCACCGGCGCAGGCCACGGCGAGGGCCGGCCGCCGGGTGTTCGTCGGGATCTACGCCGGGGCGCGCCGCGCGTTCGCGACGGGCCTCGGACCGACCCTCGGCGCATCGCTCGCCGCGGCCGCCGACGAGGTCCGGCCTCGCCTCACCGGCTTCGACCTGCGCGAGGCGCGGGTGACGCTCGACGTCGCCCTCGCGCGGGTGCGGGACAGCGGAGGGCCGGTGCCCCCCGAGCAGCTCGGCGCCGAGGGCTTCCTCGTCGCCCGCGACCCGCAGCACGTGGGGTGGGTGACGTCGACCGAGCTCCTGTCGCTCGGCCTCCTCGTCGGCGACGACAAGCCCGACCTCGACGCCAAGGCCCTCGCGCGGGAGCTCGACCAGCGGCTCGGCGTGCCGTGCCCCGTGGGTGACGCCGGGAGTGGGTGCCAGCGCACGCGCTTCCGCGCGCTGTCCGTGGTGGAGACCCGCCCCCTCGGGCCGGTGCGCCCCCTGTCGCGCGGGCGATTCGCGCGACCCGCCACACTCTCGAACGACGAGCTCCGGCGCCGCATCGGCCTCGCCGCCGACCACCTCGCGGGCCTCGTCGACGACAAGGGGCGCTACGCGTACCTCTACGATCCCGTCCACGATCGCGAGGTCGCCGACGACTACAGCGTGATCCGCCACGCGGGCGCGACCCACTCGCTGTTCGAGGGCTACGAGGAGCTGAGGAACCCGGAGGTCCTCGCGGCCGGGTTGCGGGCGCTCGGCTGGCTCGACCGTCACCTGACCGCGGATCAGGACCGCTTGCTGCTCGCCGACGAGGACAACGCCTACGGCGCCATCGGCGGCACCGGCCTCGCCCTGGTCGCGTTCGCCAAGCACGCCGCGGTGACGCGCGACCCGCGATACCTGCCGCGCCTGCAGGCGATGGGGCGCTTCCTCGTGCACCAGCTCGGCCCGGACGGACACTTCCTCCCCTACCAGGCGCCCTCCGGCCCCAAGCTCGACGAGCACGAGGTCCTCTACTACCCGGGCGAGGCCATGCTCGGCCTGATGCGCCTCTACGCGCTCGATCCGCGCAAGGAGTGGCTGGAGGCCGTCGAGCGGGCCGCCGCCTACCGGCTGGCCACGCCCTATGTCCCCAAGTCCGATGCGTGGCGCGACTACTGGTACGCGCTCACGCTCGCCGAGCTCCACCGGGTCACCCGCGATCCACGGTGGTCGAGCCGCGCCGCGTTCATCGCGACCGGCATCATGGGAGATCAGGACGACGACGAGGACGACGTGGCCGGCAGCGCGAGCTTCACCATGATGCCGGGCGCTTCGGGCCTCAGCACCGCGCTCGAGGCGCTGGCGACCGAGATCGCCCTCGCGCGCTTCGCCGGCGGAGACGAGGTGGCCATGCTCGCCCACGCACGCCGCGCGGCCACGCTGATCGCGACCGAGCAGCACGACGACGAGGGCTCGTTCTCGTTCCCCGATCCGAAGAAGGCGCGAGGAGGGATCCGCGGGGATCCGTGGAGCCACGTCGTGCGCATCGATCTCGCGCAGCACGCGATGATGGCGTTCCTGTGCCTGCTGCGCGTGCAGCGCGACCCGGCGTTCGGCAAGGTGGGCTCGCCGTCGCCGCTCCCGGTCGCGCCGCTCGCCGCGCCCTAGAACGCGACGCCGAAGCGCAGCGCCGCGCCGACCGACTGCTCACCGACGGTGCCCACCACATGGCTCGGGTCGGAGGCGCTGTGCGCGGCGCGCTGTCCGAAATCGGAGCGCGCGAAGGCGAGGAGGCCGAGGCCGAAGCGGCGGCTCTTGCCGAAGCGGTACTCCAGGCTCGCCCGCGCGCCGCCGAACAGCAGCGTGGCCTCGCCGTTCGGGTGGTTGAAGATGCCGTTGCCGACGGCACGGTAGAAGTGCGCGCCGGCCTCGAGGCCGACCATCGCGTCGATCGCGCCGTCGCCCGAGGTCACGCCGACCCCGAACACCCCGGCTGTGCCGAGGGCGTACTTGCCGAACAGGTCGAACGAGGACGTCTCGGCGAAGCCACCGACCCGCAGCGAGTCGACGGCCACGATCGCGTCGACCCCGAGGACGGAGGCGGCGCCGGTGCCGCCCATGCCGCCGGCGTAGGCGCCGAAGCCGATCGTGACGGGGACCCGAGCCGCGGGGCTCGGCTGGTCGACGACCTCGTCGGCGCGGCCGGTGGCGGCGAGGGTGGTGAGCGAGAGGGCGAACAAGGCGCCTGCGAACGAAGAGGTGCGCGGCATGGGTGGGTCTCCTTCCGGCCCTTCGTAACTTCAACCCGCGTGCCAGCGCGAATTTCCCGCAGAGACGCGGCTCCGCCGGGCCCGCGACGACGCCGTGGCGCCACACCGTGCGGCGGTCGCACAGGCCGCCCTGGAACGCGCCTTCGTTTCATGTATCATCAATCGATGTCGAATAAGCGAAGCCGGCGGGTGCCTCCTCGCCACGTGGAACCGCGCCGGATCTCCTTCGAGTTCGCCGAGACCCCGCGGCACTGGTTCGGCGGCCACCGGGTGGCGAGCGTCGCCGTCGACGCGCTCAACCTGCTGTTCCCCGCGGGCGAGCGGTTCTTCGTGCGGGCGGTGCGCCACCACGCGGCGCAGATCGACGACCCGGAGCTGCGCGCCCAGATCAAGGGCTTCATGGGGCAGGAGGTGCGGCACGGCCTCGAGCACGAGCGCTTCTTCGCGACCCTCGAGCAGCAGGGGTTCGAGATCCAGCGCTTCCTCCGGTTCTTCGAGCGCGTGGGGTTCGCGTTCATCGAGCCGCGCACGTCGCCGGCGCTGCGCCTCTCGGTCACCGTCGCGCTCGAGCACTTCACCGCGCACCTCGCCGAGCTCGCCTTGCGCGAGGGGCTCGTCGACGCGATGCACCCGAACGTGCGCGCGCTCATCACCTGGCACGCCATCGAGGAGATCGAGCACAAGAGCGTGGCGTTCGACGTGCTGCGCGCGGTCGACGATCGCTTCGCCCTGCGGGTCGCGGGCATGGCCGTGGCGTGCGCCCTGCTCGGGGGGTTCTTCTCGGTCGCCTTCGTCGACCTCTTGCTGCAGGACCTCGCCATGGGTCGCACCGCCGAGACCCGGGGGCGGCTCCCCTTCGATCTGCGCAGGGTCGGCCTGGTCGGCGCCGTGCTTCGGTACCTCGCCCCGGGCTTCCACCCCGATCAGCGCGACCACGAGGCCTTGCTCGTCCAGCATCGCGAGGCGCTCCGACCCGCGGCCTGATATCGTCCGTCGCCGATGGCGCGCAAGGCCTCGGCGAGCGAGGGCATGACGATCGACGAGGTGGCGCGGCGGGCCCGTACCACCACCCGCAACGTGCGTGCGTACCAGAGCCGCGGCCTCCTCGCCCCGCCCCGCCTGGTCGGCCGCAAGGGCTACTACAGCGCGAGCCACCTCGACCGGCTGCGGCTCATCGACGACCTCAAGACGCGCGGGTTCTCGCTCGAGTCCATGCGAGAGCTGCTCGACGCCTCGTCAGAACAGCGCACGGTCTCCGACCTGCTCGGCCTGGCGCGCTCGCTCTCGAGTCGCGACGAGCCCGCGGAGGTGCTGACCCTCGATCAGGCGCGGGCGCTGTTCCCCCCGGGCGCGCTCGACGACCCGCGGGTGCTCCTTTCGGCGACCGCCCTGCGGGTGGTCGAGCCCTGCCCAGGGGGGCTGCGCGTCGTCCGACCGCGACTGCTCGAGGTCGGCCGGGCCCTCGCGTCGACGGGCGTGCCACTCCTCGGCGCGCTCGACGAGCTGCGCAGCCTCGAGGCCCGCATGCGCGAGACGGCGACGAGCTTCGCCAAGCTGTTCCGCCGGCACGTGTGGAAGCCGTTCGCGGAGGCCGGGTATCCGCCCGCGCGCTGGCCCGCGGTGCGCGAGGCGTTCGAGCGCCTGTGGCCCTTGGCCTCGACGGCCGTCGACGCGGCGTTCGCCACCGCGATCGAGGGCAAGCTCGCCGACGAGATGAAGGCGCTCACGGCGGAGGCCCGTGGCCGACGATGACGCGCCGTGGTACGCGGCCGCGTTCGCATGACCTCCTCCCCGCTCCGCCTGGTCCCTCACTCCCTCGGCCTCGTTCTCCTCGGTGGCCTGCTCCTCGGCGGCTGCAAGCGCAACGAGCCCCAGGTCACGAGCGACAAGCCTGCGGTGTCCGCGACGGCGGCCTCGACCGCTGCGTCGGCTGGGTCCACGGGCTCTCCATCCACGGGCGCGTCGTCCACCGCGAGCGTCGCCGCGTCCGCCTCGGCCGCGCCCGACCCGTCGAAGATCGTGGCCGACGCCGCGCGCAAGGACGCACTCAAGTGCTTCGGCGACGAGCTCAAGAAGGACCCGAAGGCGGGCGGCGCGGTGACCCTCGAGGTGGGCATCGCCGCCAACGGCAAGGTGGTCAAGACGCGCGTCGTCAAGACCACCTCCTCCAAGGCGCTGACCGACTGCGTGGTCGACGCGGTCGGCAAGCTCAGCATGCTCGAGTTCAAGCAGGCGACCACGCTCGAAGTCCCCTTCGTGTTCCGCGACTGATTCGCTATCGTCGCCCGATGGCAGACCTCGAGGTGGGCGCGCTCGCGCCGGATTTCACGGCCGAGACCGACGACGGCCCCATCACGCTGTCGGCGCTGCGGGGCAAGACGGTGGTGCTCTACTTCTATCCGAAGGACAACACGCCGGGCTGCACGACCGAGGCCTGCGACTTCCGCGATCGCCACGCCGCGTTCGCCAAGAAGAAGGTCGTCGTGCTGGGCGTCTCTCCCGACTCGGTGCGCACCCACCAGGGCTTCAAGCAGAAGCACGCGCTGCCCTTCCCGCTGGTCGCCGACCCGGACAAGAAGATCGCGAACCTCTACGGCGTGTTCCAGGAGAAGACGATGTACGGCAAGAAGGTGCTCGGCATCGTTCGCACCACCTTCGTGATCGACCCCCAGGGCAAGGTCTCCCGCATCTACCCCAAGGTGAAGGTCGCCGGGCACATCGAGGCGGTCCTGGCCGCGGTCTGAGCGACGCTGCGAGATGCGGGTGGAGCCGCCGAGTCACCCGTCGCGCAGGTCCACGCTCCGGACCGCCCAGGTGAGCGCACCCCGCGTCGTCGTGGCCTCGTAGCCGACGATGCCCACGCCGCCACAGTAGCGACTCTCGACCACGGTCTTGCCGCTGTCGTCCTCCACGGTGCAGCGGAGCGTTCGCCCCGCCACGCAGCCGTCGTGCGCCCGCAGCACGCAGCTGCGCCGCTGGGTCCGGCCCGCGACGGTGTGGTCGGCGGTCCACGTGGTGTCGGGCCGGGGATCCCAGGGCAGGACCAGCTTGGGCGGCGTGATCGTACGGGGCGCGTCGAACGACGAGGCGCCGGTGCAGACCAGCCCCGCGCCCCGGAGCTCGTACCGGGCGAAGCGGACCTTCGCGGCCGGGCTGCCCGGGCGGGTGGTGGTGGTCACGAGCCACGCTGGCAACAGGCTCGGGGAGCGCTCCCACCGTTCCTCCATGGGCTCGTCGTGCACCGTGCCATCGGGCGTCACCGTGCGCTCGATCCACCGGGTGTGGAGGCGGAGCGGGTACGCGCGGAGCAACGCCTCGTCGGTCGACGGGCGGTGGCAGGCGCCGACCGCGACGACGAGCAGCCAGCCGGGCCCGGGTCGTGGCATACCTCCCGAGTGTGGATCGAAGCCATGCGCGCCGCACTCGAGGAGGCCGACGCCGCCGCGCTCGCGGGGGACGTGCCCGTCGGCGCGGTGCTGGTGGGCCCGGGGGGAGAGCTCCTGCGGGCGCGCAACCTGCGAGAGGTCGAGGAGGATCCGACCGCCCACGCCGAGGTGGTCGGGCTGCGGGCCGCGGCCCGGTCCATCGGCCGCTGGCGGCTCGACGGCTGGACGTGTGTGGTCACCCTCGAGCCGTGCGCCATGTGCGCCGGGGCCCTGGTCAACGCCCGGGTCGCGCGGCTGGTCTACGGCTGTGCCGACCCCAAGGCCGGCGCGGTCGACTCGCTGTACCAGATCCCCACCGATCCCCGCCTCAACCACCGGCTCGAGGTGGTCTCGGGCGTGCTCGCCGACGACTGCGCGGCGCGCCTCAAGGCCTTCTTCGCGGCCCGCCGGCGCGAGGGGAAGAAGTGAACGGAGCGAGCCGGAGGCGAGCGCAGTGAACAGCGGCCGCCTC
>CAZUZY010000347.1:0-9221 GCA_964624885.1 uncultured Polyangiales bacterium
CCGCCTTGGTGCCGGACACAGATGCCGATGCCGATGCCGATGCCGATGCCGATGCCGATGCCGATGCCGATGCGCCTGCTGCCGCCTGCGTGACGCCGTCGTCGAGCGCGAGGCCGACGTCGAGCCACTCCTGCGCACGGCCGCGGAACACCGCCAGCGCGCGGTGGCTCGGCACCTTGCGGATCGGCTCGTCGTATTCGAAGTAGTCGCGGAACTTGGCCGCCTCGGGCAGGTTGCCCTCCTTGCCCGGCGCGAGACGGCTGCGCAGCAGCGCCTCGGCCCAGAGCCACTCGCGCAGCACGCCCACCAGAGCCGCATCCTCGGCCCAGCGCTCGGCAAGGAGGTCGCGCACACCGTCGAGCACGGCCGCGGTTTCGCCGAAACCCGCGCCGGCGTTCAGGAAGGCCGCCGCTTCGACTGCGGGATCGAGCGCGGGATCGGCGAAGAGCCGGTCGGCCAGGGGTTCGAGCCCGGCCTCGCGCGCGATCATCGCCTTGGTGCGCCGCCTCGGCTTGAAGGGCAGGTACAGATCCTCGAGCTCCTGCTTGGTGGACGCGGCCTCGAACGCGGCGCGCAGCTCCGCGGTGAGGCGGCCCTGCTCGTCAACGCTGCGCAGCACCGCGCCACGCCGCTCCTCGAGCTCGCGCAGATAGGCCAGGCGCTGCTCGAGCGCGCGCAGCTGCGTGTCGTCCAACCCCCCGGTCGCCTCCTTGCGGTAGCGGGCGACGAAGGGGACGGTGGCGCCGCCGTCGAGCAGGTCCACCGCCGCGCGAATCTGCGCGGGGCGCACCGCCAGCTCGACGGCGATCTGGGTGACGATCTTGTCCAAGGGAACGCGTGGGGGGAGGCCGAAGAGGCGGCGCAGTGTAGCGGCGCGCTTGCGGCGGCAGCCGACGCATCGGGCCTCGCAATGGTCTGGCCCGGCAATCCGCGCCTGCCAGGGCGCTGCCGTCGACAAGCGTCAGCCCAGCGCCGGTACCGCTGCGAGCAACCTTCGCGTGTACGAATGGCTGGGGACCGACAGGACCTCCCGCGCCGGGCCGATTTCGACCAGCTCGCCCTTCATCATCACAGCCACGCGATCGGCGAAGGCGCGCGCAATCGAGATGTCGTGGGTGATCATCAGATAGGCCACGTTGCGGCGTCGCTGGATGTCGAGCAGCAGGTTGAGCACCTGTCCCCGGATCGAGACATCGGCACCCGAAAGCGGCTCGTCGGCAATGATCAGCTTGGGCTGCATGGCGAGGCAACGCGCGATCAGCACGCGCTGACGCTGGCCGCCGCTCAGCTCGTGCGGATAGCGCTCGAGGAACGGCAGCGCCGGCCTCAACCCGACGTCCTCCAGAAGCCGCACGCAGCGCGCCTGCTCGTCGCCGGGTGTGCGCCACAGCGCCTGCTCGAGCGACTCGCGTACGGTGCGGCGGGGATTGAGCGAGGCGCTCGGGTCCTGGAAGATCGGCTGCATGCCCACGCGCAGGCGCCGGAACTGCTGAGACGTCAGTGCAGCGAAGTCGTGTCCGTCGAAGCGCACGCGGCCCGCGTCGGGCCGCAGCAGACCCAGTGCGACGCGCCCCAGGGTCGACTTGCCCGAGCCGCTCTCGCCCACCAACGCGACGATCTCGCCCGCGTGCACGTCCAAGCTGACGTCCTTCAGCGCGTGCAGCATGCCACGCCGCCCCTGGCGGAAGCTCTTCACGATGCCCTGAAGCACAAGCAGCCGTTCGGCCATCGCGTCAGCCTCCGGTGGTCGCGTAGTCGCCTTCGATCGTCTCGAAACGACCATCGGCATCGCGCGCCGCACGTGCTGCCCTGATCAAGCCGGCCGTGTAGGCATGCGCCGGGCTGCGGAAGACCTCGCGCGTGATACCCGATTCGACGATGCGGCTGCGCAACATCACGTACACGCGCTCGCATTCCTCCCAGACCACACCCAGATCGTGCGAGATCAGCAGCATCGCCATTCCCAGGCGCTGGCGCAGGTCGCGCAGCAGCGCCAGCATTTCGGCCTGGGTCGTCACGTCGAGCGCGGTGGTCGGTTCGTCGGCGAGCAGCAGCTTTGGCCGACACCCCAGCGCGACGGCCAGCAGCGCACGTTGGCGCATGCCTCCCGACAACTCGTGCGGATACGAGCGCATCGTGCCGGCGGGCAGTCGCACCAGGTCGAGCAGTTCGGCCACACGGGCTTTGACGTCGTGCGCTGCGCGGTCGTGGCGCTGCACGCTCTCGGCGATCTGGCGGCCCACGCGCATGACCGGATTGAGGAAGCTGAGTGGATCCTGAAAGACCATGGCGACTGGGTTGCCGCGCAGCCCCTCCCACTGCCTCTCGGTGTAACGGGTGACGTCATGGCCCTCGATCAACAGACGACCGGCGACGATGCCTGCCGTGCGCGGCGGCAACAGGCCCAGCGCCGCACGCGCGACGGTCGACTTGCCGGAACCGGACTCGCCAACCAGGGCGACGGACTCGCCTTCGCGCACGACGAGCGAGGCCTCGTGCACGGCCCGCACCACACCAGACTGGCCCTGGTACTCGATCGACAGCGCCTCGATCTGCAGCAGCGGTGCCGTTGTGCTCATCGTCAACGCGCCCGCCGCGGGTCGAGCACGGCGCCGACGGCGTCGCCGAACAAGTTGAAAGCGAGCACGGTGACGAAGATCGCCGTACCGGGGAAGAACGACAGCCACCAGGCATTGAACAGGAAGCGCTGTCCACTGTTGAGCATGCGGCCCCAGCTAACCAGCTCGGCACTCGACAGGCCGAGGAAGCTGAGCGCGGCTTCCAGCAGGATCGCCTGGCCGACGATGAGGGTACCCACCGCCAGCACCGGGGCAACGGCGTTGGGGATCACCTCCCCGACCAGCACGCTGCGTTCAGGCAAGCCCAGGCAGCGCACGGCATCGACGAATTCCAGTTGCTTGACACGCATGACTTCGCCGCGCATCACGCGTGCGACCTGCGGCCAGGCGAGCAGGCTGACGACGGCGATGATCTGCCCCAGGCCGGTACCGGTCATCGCGACGATCACGGCCGCCAGAATGAAGCTGGGGATGACCTGGAAGAACTCCGCGACGCGCATCACGACGGTGTCGAACCAACCGCCGTAGAAGCCCGCTGCTGCACCGAGCATGGTGCCCAGGACGGTGGCGAACAACGCCGCGAAGAATCCCACCAGGAGCGAGACACGCGTACCGAACACGACGCCGGCCAGCACGCTGCGTCCCAGTTCGTCGGTACCCAGCGCGAAGCGCAGCGAAGGAGGTTGCATCGACTCGTCGCTGATCGCGTAGGGATCCAACCCCGGGACGAGACCCGCGCCCAGCGCCAGCAGCACCAGCAGCGCGATGAACAGCCCTGCCGCCAACCCGCCGGGATGGCGCCGCAGCCGCCGCAGGAACTCAGCGGCGGTCTTCATCGCTGGCACGCACGCGCGGATCGAGGGCGAAGTAAAGCACGTCGGTCAGGAGGTTGACCAGCACCACCGACACGCCGGTGAGCAGGAAAATGCCCTGCAGGACCGGATAGTCGCGATTGGTGATCGAGGTGATGAAGAGGTTGCCGATGCCCGGCCAAGCGAACACCGTCTCGACCAGGATCGCGCCGGTGAGCGACTGGCCGAAGTTGTAGCCGATCACCGTGACCACCGGGATCATCGCGTTGGGCAGCACGTGGCGCCACAGGATGCGGCGCCCCGTCAGTCCCTTGGCCTGTGCCGTCAGGACGTAATCCTGATGGAGCGCTTCGCCGACGCTGGCGCGGGCCACACGTGCGACCACCGCGATGTAGAAGATCATCACAGAGAAACCAGGCAGCAGGAGATGCTGGAGCACGTCCCGCATCGCTTCCCAACCCTGATAGTCCTCGCGCATGTTGCGCATCCCCTGCGCAGGCAGCCAGCCGAGCTGGATGGCGAAGACGATCAGGATCATCTGACCGAGCCAGAAGATCGGCACCGAGTAGCCGAACAAAGACAGAGCGGTCAGCGCGCTGTCCTGCATGCTGCCGGCGCGTGGTGCGGCCGTCACTCCGAGAACGATGCCGAGTGCGGCGGCAAAGGTGAGCGCCGGCACCATCAGCAGGAGCGTCGGTCCCAGGCGTGCCAGGATCAACTCGAGCACCGGAGCGCGGTTGGCGAACGAGAAGCCGAGATTGCCTTGCGCGAGGTTCCACAGGTACAGGCCGAGCTGGACCGCGATCGGCTGATCGAGACCGAAATCGGCGCGCACCTTCTCTGCATAGCCCGGAGGCACGGGGAAGTCGCCCAGCATCGCGTGCAGCGGATCGCCGGGCACCAAGTGCACGATGATGAAGTTGAGCACGAGGATCGCGAGAACGATCACCACCCCCGACATCAGCCTCGACAGGACGTACGAGCGCATCAGCCCGATGCCTCCGGTACCGCCAGCCTGAGCAGCGATGCCGTATCGGCACCGCGCTCGAGCGCCGCGATGCCCGCAACCAGCGCGTCCGCACGTTCCGCGCCGAGCACGGGGCCGAGCAGGTCCATCGCCTTTTGCCTGAGTTCGTCGTCTGAGATCGGTACTTCAGGCGCACCCTTGGCCAGGGGCACATCCAGCAAGCGCCTCGTTCCGTCGCGATACACCACTTCGAGCGACGGGTAGTCCTTGGCGCCGAGCACGCGATCGGCCCGGATCTCGGTGACGGCCATCAAGCGTTGCACCTCGGCGTCGGCGGTACGCAGCGGTTCGAACTGATCGAGTGTCGCGCGCCCGCTCTCGGCAGCGACTGCCAGGCAATACGGCATGCTGAACTGAGCCTGCAACAGGCTGCGCACTTCGGTACGACTGAACTGCAGTTGGGTCTGCGCATTGCCGTGCACGATCATCCGCGCCACGTCGTGGCTGGTGCCCGCCGGCACCAGCTCGAGCACGGCATCGAGACAGGAGTGAATCGTGCGGCAGCAGGCGTAGGGTTTGATTCCGGAACGCAGGATGTGAAACGCTCGACCGAGATCGAAGACCGCGGCTTGCGGCGTCGATACGTCGGGCGCATACGTCGGATAGAAACCGCCCCAGCGTGCATCCAGGATGTGCGCCGGCCCGCTCAACCCGGCCTCGGCCAACAACGCTGCGCCGACGCCCGTCTCCGCAGCCTTGCCGGGATGGAAGCGCTTGACCATGGCACCGTCGTCGAGAAAAGCCCAGGTGCCTCCGGTGAAGGTGCCTGCGATACCCAGGGCGTGTGTGAATGCGCGCTCGCTCGCGCCCAGCAACTTCGCTGCCGCTGCCGCGGCGCCGAAGCTGCCGCAGGTGCCGGTCGAATGCCAGCCGCGTTCGTTGTGGGGGCGGTAGCCGCCGCTGCCATCGAGGACCCGACTGGCCACGTCGTAGCCGGCCACCACCGCCAGAATGAAGTCACGGCCGCTGCAGCGCGCACGCGTGGCGAGCGCCGCCGCCGCCGGGATCACCACTGCACCGGAGTGCCCGCAACCGCCGAAGTCATCGAGTTCGAGCGCATGCGCGGCGGTGCCGTTGACCATCGCCGCCGCGGCCGGTGCGAGCGTCTCGCGGCGACCCCAGAGCATGACGCCGCCGGCTCCGCTCGCCGCCCGCGCCGCGTGCAGTACAGCGTGCACGACGTCGGTGCGCGCACCCGCAACGCCCGCCGCGACGGTATCGAGCACGAAACGCTTGGCGGCACGGACGACGTCGGGCGGCAGGTCGTCGTACCGGGCACGGGCCCAGAACGCAGCGAGTTGTTCGCTCAGCGAGGGTGCGGCCGGCGCCCTCACTTCATCCACACGCTGCCCCACCACTGCTGGTTGGCTGCTTGCCACAGACCCTGCAGACGCGTGCTGCCGACCGCGTACTGCGGCTGCTGGTGCAGATTCAGGACCGGGAGATCGCGCGCCAGGATCTCCTGGATGCGGTCGTAGGGCTTCTGGCGCTCGGCCGTCGTCGGTGCGTCGCGCCCCTGGTCGAACAGCCGGTCGATCTCCGGGTTCGAGTACTGCGACGCGTTGTTGAAGGTCGTGCCTTTCTTGATCGACTCGGTCACGTAGGTGCGCGCAATACCCAGGGCCGGATCGCCAAGCGTGGTGTAGGTCTGCAGCGTCGCCTCGAAGTCGTAGTCGCTGTAAACACGCTTGAGGATCACCGGGCGCTCGGCGCCCTCCAGTACAACCTTGACGCCCACCGCCTGCCAGAAGCGCTGCAGCGCCTGCGCGGCGGGCATCCACTCGGGCCGCGCCGTCTCGAACAGCAGCCGCAGCGTGAAGCGCGTTCCGTCCGGCCCCGGCCTGGCGCCGGCTGCGTCGAGCAGCTTCCTGGCCTTCTCCGGGTCGTACGGATACATCTTCATGTAGTCGATCTTCTTGTCGTACGCCCACAGACGGGTGTCGAACGCACTGCGCGGAATGCCGCCCAGGCCACTGAACACCTTGTCGTGGATGAACTGCCTGTCGATGGCCATATACAGCGCCTGCCGCACCTGGGCCTTGGACAGCTGCTCGTTCTTGGTGTTCAGGATGATGATGTCGCTGCCCGGGTAGCTCACCTCGCGCAGCGTGAACTTCGGATCCTTGCGGAACTGCTCCACCGCCGACAGCGGGAAGTAGTCGGGCCACAGGTAATCGATCTCTCCGGCACGCAGCGCGAGGATCCGCGCCGATGCATCCGGCATGATCTTGATCATCACCCGGTCGAGAAAGGGCTCGCCCTTGTCCTTGCGCCAGTAGTCCTGGTTGCGCTCCAGTGCGATATGGCTGCCGCGTACCCACTCCTTGATGCGGAAGGGCCCGGCCCCCACGGGTTGGGTGAGGATGGCCGGATGCTTGAGGATGTCCTGACCGCGCAGGATATGCGCCGGCATGATCGCCGCGTTCTGTTCGCAAGCCAGCGAGAACAGGAACGGCCCGAACGGCTGCTTAAGCGTGATGATCACGTGCTTGGGCGTCGGCGTGTCGATCTTGGCGATGAACTTGCCTGCGGTGTTGAAGCGCGGACCGTATTTGCTGCTGATCTCCTCGAGCGTGAACTTCACGTCCTCCGAAGTCACGGGCTTGCCGTCGTGCCAGTTGGCATCGACCAGATCGAAGCGGTAGACGGTGCCGTCCTTCGAGATCTCCCACGACTTGGCGAGGCTCGGCACGATTTCGAAACCGGTCTTGAAGCGCACCAGAGCATCGTGGAACAGACACCCGGCTCCGACATCGGGCACCGAGTTCGTCGTGTCCGGACTCAGGCTCAGAGGATCGGTCCCGAGGACGAGCACGGCGGTGCCGCCGCGCTTGGGCGTCTGAGGCAACGCGGGCGCGGCAGCGGCGATCAGGACGACGGCACACGCACCAAGCGACAGGATCTTCGTCGGCTTCATCGGTTTTCCTCGTGGGTCTGGACCGCCCGCTCAGGCGCGTGCGGCATGGTGGCGGATAAGCGCAAGCGTGCGCCGCATCTCGTTGGTCAGGATCATCATTCCCTCGTCGGCCCCGATGCCCGGCTTGGACATCAGATAGTCGGGGCCGGTAGCGAGTGCGATCTGCGCCGTCATGCGCGCCGACAGATCGGTCTCGTTGGCCGAGCCGCCCAGGCAGCAGCCCATGCCCTTGGATCGGCACAGCAGAACGGCCTCGATGCTGTTGTTGATGCCGCCGAGGTCAGGGGTCTTGACCTGCACGAGGTCGCAGGCACCCGCCTCGGCGAAGGCACGCGTGTCTTCCAGCGTGTTGCACCATTCGTCGGCGATCAGGCGCACGCTGCAGCCGCGCGCCCGCAACCCCGCCTTCAGGCGCCCGAGCATGTCGATCTGGGCGGCACGCGAATCCGCGATCACGGGCGACTCGATCATCAGATCGAACGGCTGCGCGGCGTCGCCGAGTCGGGTCAGGAAATCCGCCAATCCGTCGACGTCGCGGCCGTACAGGTCGCCCAGGGTGCCGTAGAGATCGAGATGGATGCGCGGCACGTAGCCGGGCGCTCCGACCTCGCCGATGCGCTGCGCTATCGCCCGCGTGTAGTCCATCAGCACGTTCGCGCCGGGCCCCAGATCGGCCGCCAGCGTGAACGAGGCATGCGGCAGTGCCGCCGCCTGCTTCATTACCACGCGGTCGAACTGCAGCCAGTCACCGCGATGGCACGACGCCAGGATGCCGGTCGGTTGCGCGGCCATCGGCGCTGCGTACTCGCGCGCGATCACCTCGGCTGGTGTCTGCCGGCACGCCAGTGCCGTCGCAGCCAGCAGTGCCTGCGTCAGGCCGTAGCGCACGGCGGTATGCAGGCGCCGGCCGCCGACGCTCATGCGATCGGCTTCCTCGGCATGCACACGGAAGGCGCTCACATCGCGCCCCACGAGCCAGTCCCGCAGGACGGTCTCGAACAACGGCAGATGCCGGGTCGGAACGAACAAGGGATCGCGGCCCGCCAGGCCCGAGAAGATGACGTCGGCGCATTCGCCCGTAGCCACGCTGCCGTCGTCCAGCAGCAGCATGACCGACAGGACGGCGCCGGCCTGAACGATGTGGGTGTAACCCGCAGTCACCGGCGGTCCATCGTAGAAGCTGCCGTTGGCGCGCGCGCCCGCCTTGACGGCCAGCAGGTCCTTGTTGAAGTAGCCCGAAAGACCGGTGCTCGCGAGGACTTCGCGGATCTTCATGCCTGGGTTCCGCCTTTCACTCGAATGGCGCCGGACCGCGCCGAGGCGCGCACGGCGTTGGAGCTCCGCCATGCAGCGCCCATGCCGCCGCGCCTGTGCACGGCCGACCGGCAAGCCCGCCGGCCCCGCCCCGAACACGACCCTGCCGACGCACGCGACCGCCCGCGTTGCGCTCGGCCCGCCTCGGCCGGCGCGCAGCAAGGCGCAGACCGATGCCCGAAGGCGCTCCGTACTTGCCTATACATCCTTATACAGGATAGCACGGCCCCGAATCATTCCGACCGTCCTCGCGGCATGAGGTCCGACGTCTCGCCGCCCTGCCCGCACGCGCCGCTGCTTCGCGGCTCGGCACATCTCCAGGCGACCAGATCCCCGATCGAGAGCACCGGCAGCGCGTGCCGCGCGGCGAACGCGGTGACCTCGGGGCCGCGCGCCATCGTGCCGTCGGGGTTCATCAGCTCGCACAGTACGGCCGCCGGCGCAAGGCCGGCGAGCGCGCACAGCTCGAGCGCGCCCTCGGTGTGGCCGCGACGAGCGAGCACGCCGCCCGGGTCGGCACGCAGCGGGAAGACATGGCCCGGGCGCACCAGATCGTCGGGCCCGGCGTCGGG
>CAZUZY010000348.1:0-9173 GCA_964624885.1 uncultured Polyangiales bacterium
GCCGCGCCCGAGGTCGCCGCCGAGGTCGAGACCGACGCGGCCACCGACGCCGACACCGACCCGGCGCCGGTCGACCCGCCGGTCGTGAGCAAGCTCTTCACCGAGGACACGACCGCGTTCCTGAACCCCGAGCGGGGCCTGATGGAGGGCGCGGGCCTCGCGCTGACCGACGGCGCGAGCTACGCCGCGCTGCGCGGGCAGGGGTACTCGCTGGCCTACGCCAAGGTCCGCCTCGACGCGTACCGCACCAAGAAGCTCGACCCCGCCTTCCTCACCGCGCTCGACGCGGGGTTCGACCGCGTGCGCGCCGCGGGCCTCAAGGTGGTGCTGCGGTTCGTCTACAACGATCCGGCCAGCTATCCGTCCACCGACCCCGACGCCTCGCAGGCCCAGATCCTCGCGCACCTGGCCCAGCTCGCGCCGGTGCTCGCGAAGCACGTCGACGTCATCGCGGTGATGGAGGCGGGCTTCATCGGCCTGTGGGGGGAGTGGCACGGCTCGTCGAACGGCCTCGAGACCAAGGCGGCGCGCACGGCGATCCTCGACGCGATCCTCGCCGCGCTGCCCGAGAGCCGGCGCGTGCTCGTGCGGGCGCCCCGCTACAAGAGCGAGCGCTTCCCGACGCCGGTCGGCGCCGAGGTGTTCGGGACCACGCCGGCCGCGCGCGTCGGGCACCACAACGACTGCTTCCTCGCCACCCTCGACGACCAGGGCACCTACCTCTCCGACGCCGATCGCACCTACCTCGACGCGGACAGCAAGTTCCTGCCGAACGGCGGCGAGTCGTGCGAGCCGAACCCGCCGCGGACATCGTGCTCGAACGCGATCGCCGAGCTCGGGCGCTACCACTTCGGGTTCTACAACCCGCTCTACCACCCCGACGTGTGGAGCGAGTGGGGCAAGGGGGGCTGCCGCGACGAGATCACCCGCCGCCTCGGCTACCGCTTCGTGGTCGACCGCGTGGTCTACCCGCCCTCGGTGCGGCCGGGTGGCGTCATCCCCCTCCAGATCGACTACCGCAACGTCGGCTTCGGCACGATGTTCCACGCGCGACCGGCGCGCATCGTCCTCGACGACGGAGCCCGGCGCTGGGTCGCGCCACTCACCGGCTACGACGTCTTCCACCGGCTCGCCGCCGGCAGCGCCGCCATCGTCGTCGCGCGCCTGCGGGTGCCGGCGACGGCGAAGGCCGGCAAGGCCCGGATCGAGCTCTGGTTGCCCGACGCCGCGCCCTCGCTCGAGGCGCGCCCGGAGTACGCGGTGCGCCTCGCCAGCACCGGCACCTGGGACGCGACGCACGGCACGAACGTGCTCGCCGAGACGACGATCGATCCGAGCGCGGAGGGCACGGTCGACCCTTCGGCGACCGCGTTCACGCTCTTGCCGTGAGCTAGGAGGCCTCCACCTCGGCGAGGGCGACTTCCTGGTAGGCGTGCACGAGCGCGCGGCACGCCTGGTCCCAGCGCCGACACGCCTCGAGGGGGAGCGCCGTGTGCGGGACCAGCTCCTCGAAGGCCGCGGCGATCGGTGCGATCACGGTGGCGTCGGCGCCGCGGAGGACGCCGGTCACGAACTCGCGCGGCGACAGCTTGCCCGACGCCCGGTGCAGGTCGCGGTGGACCTGGGCGAGCAGCACGTTGCGCGGTCCCTCCCAGAGCTCGTTGACGGCCGAGTCGCGGAACAGGCGCGGCAGGCAGGAGAAGTCCTCCATCACCCCGTGACCGCCGAAGATCGCCATGGCCTCGCGGATGGTCTCGGTCGAGTCCTCGGACGCGACGAGCTTCTGCAGCATCACGAGCTCGCGCGCCTCGAGGGTGCGCCGCTCGTCCTTGTCCGGAGCGTGGAACGCGTGGTGGACCTTGAACGCGCCCGCGGTGGTGCAGCGCGACGCGCGGTCCAGGTCGGCGAGCTGCGCCTGCACCATCGGGAACCCGGTGAGCCGCTGGCCGAACGCTTCGCGGAACTCGGCGTACACCGCCGCTTCGCGCGCCGCGCGGCGCATGCTCGCCGCCGAGGCGACGCCCACGGTGAGGCGCGAGAGGGTGAGCACGACGCCGACGACGTTGGCGAGGCCGCGGTCGAGGGGTCCGACCGGATGGGCGACGGCGCCGTCGAAGGTCATCTCGGCGGTCGGGAGCTCGCAGGTGCCCATCTTCCACTTGAGCCGGTCGACGGTGAGGCCGTTGCGGCGCTGGTTCTCGTGCCCGGGCTGCCAGAGCGGCGCGACGAACAGCCCCACCACCTCGCTGCCGCGCGGCTTGGCGGTGACGACGGCGTAGTCGGCGTGCGCCACCGAGCAGAAGAACTTGGTGCCGAACAGGCGCCACGCGCCGTCCTCGAGCACCGCCTCGCACACGTTGGCGGGCACGTCGGAGCCGCCCTGGATCTCCGAGAGGAACTGCGCGCCGATGCCGAAGCGGCCGTCGCGCCCCTCCTTGACGTGCTCCAGGATCGCCTCCACCTCGGGGGCTCGAGCGTGGGCGTCGAGCACCGCCACCATGCCCTCGGTGCACACCAGCGGACACGCGGTGCAGGCCTCGCCGTTCTGGTAGATCAGGAACATCTTCACGAGGCGCGTGAGCAGGTCGGTGCGCTTCGAGAACAGGCCCTCCGAGAACACCTCGCTCTCGAGGGTCAGCGCCTCGGCCGGCCGCACCACGCGGTCGACGCGGCGGTGGTGGGCGTCCCAGGTCTGCAGGGCGGGCCGCTGCTCGAGGCGGGCGATGGAGTCGGCGAGGTCGCGCCAGCGGTAGGAGGCCTTCTGCGAGACGGCGCGCGCGGCGGCGTCGATCCGCGCGAAGTCGCTGCCCGCGAAGTGCCGCACCACCTGCTGCAGGAACGGGTCGTCGGCGTAGTAGTCGATCTTCGCGCGACGCTCGAGGTAGGGGTCGAAGCGGTAGGGGTTGTGGCGGTTCGGCAGCGACATGGGGGCTCCTGCGCAGGGCGCGGGGAGATCATGCGCGGCGCCGGCAGCGACGCAAACCTCTTGCGCGCCGCCTCCCTGCGCGGACCAGACCCGACGTCAGGCCCCTCCGTCAGGCCCCCAGGCCCCTGCGTCAGGCCTTCACGTACTTGTCGATCACGAGGACCCGCTTGACCTCGGCGATCGCCGTGTCGAGATCGGGCACCACGATCGTGAAGACGATCTCGTACCAGACGTCGAGCGTCTTGGTCTTGTCGCCCGGATCGAGCATGGGGAGCTCCCGCGCCTCGTGCTCGCCGTAGGCGAGGCCGGTGGCGAACAGCTCGGTGCGGGCGGTGGCGCGCACCCGATCCCAGGCCTTCTCCTTGGAGTCGTTGGGGAAGTCACTGCGCTGCGCGCGCAGGACCACCCGCACCTCGAGTGTGCCGTCGTTGGCCGCCGGGCGGACGCTGATGCCCGCGTCGAGGATCTGGTTGTCCCGCGGGCGCTCCGCGAGGTGCACCGCGTCGGGACGCGTGCGATAGACTTCGAGGCCCGCCTGGACGAGTGCCCGCTTGAGCTCTTGAATCGACGGAGGCTGGGAGGACGCGGTCATCCAGGGGCACCCCAAGATCACGAACCTGAGGGCCCACGTCAAGCACGACGCGAGCGGAGGGATTCCCGTCTTTCGGCGCCCCCGGAGTCGGACGAAGGGCGCTACCATGTCTGCCCCATGCCGAGCACCAGCCAGGTCACCCGGTCCGACGCCACGGTTTCCAGCGTTTCTCCGCAGATCGAGAGCCGGAACCCGGCCACCGGCGCGGTGATCGGACGGGTGGCGGTCTCGTCCACCGAAGAGGTCCGCGCCGCCGTGGCCTCCGCCCGACGGGCCCAGGAGGCCTGGGCGCTGCTCCCGGTCGAGGAGCGCTCGGCCCGCCTGCTCCGCTTCCGGAACGCGATCGTCGACCGCGGCGAGGAGATCGTCGAGCTGCTCTCCCAGGAGAACGGCAAGACCCGCCACGAGTCGCTGCTGTTCGAGGTGTTCCCGGTGGCCGAGGTCGCCACCTACCTGAGCAAGCACGCCGCGGAGCACCTCGCGCCGCAGCGGGTCGCCCTCGGGCTCGCCAAGTACCGCACCGCCTACCTGCAGTACGTCCCGCGCGGCGTCGTCGCCATCATCAGCCCCTGGAACTTCCCGTTCGTCCTGAGCCTCGGCGACACCCTGTTCGCCCTCGCGGCGGGCAACGCGGTGGTGCTCAAGCCGAGCGAGGTCACCCCGCTGGTCCTCGAGAAGGCGAAGGAGATCTGGGACGCCACCGCGGGCCTGCCGCGCGACCTGTTCCAGGTGGTGCAGGGCTACGGCAAGACAGGAGCCGATCTCATCGACGCCCAGCCCGACATGGTGGTGTTCACCGGCGGCGTCGCCACCGGCAAGCGCGTGGCGGCGATGTGCGGCGAGCGCCTCATCCCCTGCACCCTCGAGCTCGGGGGCAAGGCCCCGCTGATCGCCTGCGAGGACGCCGACATCGAGCGCACCGCGCGCGGCATCGTGTTCGGCGGGTTCGCCAACAGCGGCCAGATCTGCATCTCGGTCGAGCGCGTGTACGCCCACGCGCAGGTGCACGACCGCCTGCTCGAGCGGGTGGTCGGCCTCGTGAGCGAGCTGCGCCAGGGCGACCCGATGACCAGCCTCGAGGTCGACGTCGGGGCGATGACCTTCGACAAGCAGGTCGAGGTCGTCGAGAAGCACATCGCCGACGCCAAGGCCAAGGGCGCCGTCGTGCGCACCGGCGGCACACGCCAGGGCATGTTCTTCGCGCCCACCGTCCTCGCCGGCTGCAACCACGACATGACCGTGATGACCGAGGAGATCTTCGGGCCCATCGTGCCGTTCATGAAGGTCGCGAGCGAGGACGAGGCCATCGCCCACGCCAACGACTCCCACCTCGGCCTCAACGCGTATGTGTTCACCGCCGACCGCGAGAAGGGCCGCCGCATCGCCGAGCGCGTGCTCGCCGGCAGCGTGGTGGTCAACGACGTGTTCGTGAACTACGCGATGGCCGAGGCGCCGTTCGGCGGGGTCAAGCAGTCGGGCATCGGTCGCGTGCACGGGCCCGAGGGCCTGCGCTCGTTCTGCCACGTCAAGCACGTGAACGTCGATCGCTTCGGCACGATGGACCGCGAGCCCACCTGGTACCCGTTCACCAAGGGCGCCTACGGCGGCTTCCAGAAGGCGGTCCGCGCGCTGTTCGGCGGCGGCTCGCTCGCCAAGCGCCTGTCGGACCTCCTCTAGCGCGACACCTCGGCGACGAGCGCGCGGAAGAACCGCGCCGCCGGATCCTCGTGGGTGCGCTCGTGCCAGAGCATCTGGACGGGGCGCGCCGCGAGCGCGAACGGCGGCGCCCGCAGGGTGAGGGGGAGGAACCCCGCGTAGAGGCGCGCGAGCCGCTCGGACATCGTCGCGACCCAGCCGGTGCGCAGCACCACGAGCGGCGCCAGCGAGAAGTGGGGCACGGTCAGGGCGACGTTGCGCACGACCCCCCGCGTCTGCAGCGCCGCGTCGATCGGGTCGCGGGCCGCGTCGAGCACCCGCACGCGCACGTGCTCGGCCGCGGCGTACTCGCGGAGCCCCATGCGCCGCCCTTCGACGCCGCGCTGCTTGCGCGTGACGCAGACGAAGCGCTCCTCGAACAGCGGCTGTGTGCGACACCCCGCCGGCAGGGTCGGGGGGCGCCCGACGTGCACGTCGACCTCCTGCGCGAGACCGCCACCCGACACGAGCTGCTCGAGCGTGACGACGCGGAGGCTGGCGCGCGGCGCCCTCTCGCGGAGCGCCGCAGCCAGGGGCGGCACCACCACCATGCCGTAGTAGTCGGCGCAGGCCAGGGTGAGCTCGCGGGTCGTGGTGGTGGGGTCGAACGCCTGCTCGTCGAGCAGCCCGCCCACCTCGGCGAGCAGCCGGGCGAGGCGTGGGGCCAGGCTCTCGGCGCGGGGCGTGGGCGCGAGGCCGCGCGCGTGCCGCACGACGAGCGGATCGTCGAACAGGTCGCGCAGGCGCGCGAGCGCGTTGGACACGGCGGACTGGGTCACCCCGAGCCGGCGCGCGGCGCGGGTGGCCGAGCGCTCGGCGAGCACGTGGTGGAGCACGACCAGCAGGTTGAGATCGATCGAGGATAGATTCACCACCGTGATGGATGGTAACAGGAATCATCACTACTGCGAGGCTGGGCGAGCCGGCAGACTCCGCCCATGAAGCTGAACCACCTCGACCTCCTCGTCCGCGACGTCCCCGCGACCCTCGCCTATTTCCAGCGCTACTTCGGCCTCACCCTGCAGACCAAGCCCGACGCGCCCGCCTTCGGCATCCTCACCGACGGCCACGGCTTCGTGCTCGTGGTGCAGCGCGCCGCCGAGGGTGAGCGCTACCCCGAGGGCTTCCACCTCGGCTTCCTCGTGCCGGACGAGGCGGAGGTGCGCGCGCTCCAGGCCCGCGCGCGCGCCGAGGGCGCCGAGGTGAGCGACGTGATCGTGAACGCGCGCGGCACGCTGACCTATTTCACCGCCCCCGACGGCTACCGCGTGGAGGTGAGCTGCCAGCGCGCCGGCTTCGAACGCTGAAGCCGGTGTGCTACAGTGCCAGTATGCGTCCCGGCCGCACCAAGACGACCAGCTTCTCACTCGACGCCGAGACCCTGATCAACCTCAAGGCCCTGGCTGCGCGGCGTCACCACGGCAACGTCTCTGCGCTGCTGGCCGAGGTGGCCTCGCGAGAAGCCAAGTTTGCCGCTGCCGAGGCGTACTTCGAGAAGTATGGGGTGCCGCCACTCACCGACGAGGCGATCGCCCGCATCGAG
This sequence comes from uncultured Polyangiales bacterium, assembly GCA_964624885.1. GTDB lineage: Bacteria > Myxococcota_A > Polyangia > Polyangiales > JADJMO01 > JADJMO01. The sequence goes on from CAZUZY010000348.1 coordinate 6,757, forward strand.
CGCGAGTGGCAAGGGGCCTCGGTCGCCAGCGCGGAGCCAGCGCGCAAGCCGCCGACGCCGGTCGCCTCCACGAATCGCGTGCGCAAGAAGCGCAGGCCGGCGGCATGAACTTCACGTTCGACACGGGAATGCTCATCGCTCTCGAACGACGGCAGCAGCGCGCCACTGAGGCGTTTCGCGCCATCGTCCGACGGGGCCTCTTGCCGTTCGTTCCGGCCGTGGTCTACGCGGAGTGGTGGCGGGGCAAGACGGATGTCCGGGAGGATATTCTCGCCGCCGTCGTCGTCGAGGACATGCCCCCCGCGCTGTGCCGTGCTGCCGGTGAAGCGCTGGCCGCCGTGCGGGGCTCCACGCTTGTGGACGCGGTCGTCATGGCCTCGGCGGCGCTCCGAGGCGGAGGTGTTCTCTACACCACGGACATCGAGGACATGACGCGCCTGCAACGTCATTTTCCTACCGTCCTCGTCCTGCACGCGTGAGAGGTCGCATGCAGCTGCGAAGAGTGGGCACCTGGGGTGGGGAGTCGATGCGTCACGGCGCCGAGGTCAACGGCCTCGCGTTCGCGCGCGACGCCGACCTGCTCGTCTCGGCCGATGGCGGGCAGCCCGGCCGGGTCGTCGTCTGGGATCTGGCGACCGGGCGCGCGCGCACGACTGGCAAGGCCAAGACGTACGGGCTCACGTCGGCGGCCATCACCGCGGAGGGTGCCCGCTTCGCGGCCTCCGGCTACGACGACCGCGCGCTCGTGTTCGACGGCGTCACCGGCCAGCGCCGCCACGCGTTCGAGACCCGGGCGGCCGCGCACGCCCTCGCGTTCTCGCCCGACGGCGCGTGGCTCCTCGCCGGCGACGACCGGATCCCGCGGCTGTTCTCGCTGGGGTCGGCCGCGGATCGCGCGCTCAAGGGGCACTCGAGCGCGATGAAGGCCGTCGCGTTCTCGCCGGACGGGCGTCACGCGGCGACCGCGGGCGGCGACCGCAAGATCAAGCTCCACGACGTGGCCAAGGCCAAGGTCCTCGCCACGCTGCAGGGGTACGCGTCCGTGGTCGCGTTCCTCGCGGACGACCGCTTGCTCTACGCAGGCTTCGACTGCGGCGCGATCGTGGAGGTGCCGAGCGGCAAGGAGCTGCGAGCGCTCGACCTCGGGTTCCTCGACACGGCGGCGGTGTCGGGCGACGGCCGGCGGCTCGCGGTGAAGTCGGGGCGGGAAGACGCGCTCGTGCGGGTGCTGGATCTCGCCACCGGCGCCACGGTCTTCGAGCGCACCTTCGAGCCACTCCGGCTCCTCGCGCTCGATCACCGCGGCGAGCGGCTCGCGTTCGCGCGCGCGGCGGCCCTGGCCCAGGGGACCTCGCTCGAGGTGTGGTCACTCGTCACGGGCGAGCGCCTCCTGCCGAACGGAGAGGGCCACGGGGGTGGGGTCACCGGGCTCGGGAGCCATGGTCGCGTCGTCGTGAGCGCGTCGACCGACCGGACGCTCAAGCTGTGGGACGTCGACGCCGGCCAGGAGATCGAGACCGTCGCCGGCGGCACCGAGGACATCGGCGCGATGGCGCTCTCGCCCGACGGGCGCACGGCGCTGACCACGCGTGGCTACGGGCGCGACAGCGTGGTGCAGCGGTGGGACCTCGCGGGGCTCCGGGTGGCGGGCACGCTCGACTGCGGCGACCTCGGCAGCGCGCGGGCCCTCGCCATCGCCCCCGACGGGCGCACCGCGGCGGCGAGCTTCGTGCGGCGCGCGGCCCTGTTCGACCTCGCGACCGGCCAGCGCCGCGGGGTGCTCGAGAAGCACAAGGCGCAGGTCGATGCGATCGCGTTCTCGGCCGACGGGCGCTTCGTGGTGACCGGCGCGGCGGACCACCTGGTCAAGGTGTGGCGGGTCGAGGACGGCAAGGAGGTGCACGCGCTCGCGGGGCACGGCAGCTTCGTCCATGCGCTCGTCTGCCTGCCGGATGGCACGTGCGTCTCGGGCAGCACGGAGCTCGTTCGCTGGGACCTCGCGACGGGCAAGCGGCTCGCCACCGGGAAGCGGGCCGAGATCTCGCGTCTCGCAGCTTCAGAAGACGGCGCGCTGCTGCTCGTCCTCGGGCCGTTCGACCGCACGGTGCAGCTGTGGTCGCTCGCCGGGAGCGGGCTCGAGCGGGTGGGCGAGGAGACGCTGGAGGACGAGCCGTCGTCGGTCGCGTTCGTCGGCGCGACGGTCGCCCTGGTCGGGACCAAGGGCGGCCGCATCCATCGCTACGCGATCGAGTGACGGCTCACTTGTTGGCTGTTGCGACCGCCCGTGGAGGCGGCCGCCGTTCCCTTCGCTCGCCTTCGGCTCGCTCCGGTCACTTCTGCGAGGCCGAGGGGGCGGGCGCCATCGGCATCGCCTCGTCGGGCGCGTGCGCGCGCGGGGCCACGGTGATCGCCGGGCT
>CAZUZY010000349.1:0-9155 GCA_964624885.1 uncultured Polyangiales bacterium
CGCCGCGGCCGCCCCCTTGCCCAACGCCATGCCCTTCGCGCCCGCGGCCACGCCTGCGCCCGTGATCCCGGCCGCGGCCCCGGAGTACGACGACGACGGCGGTGGCGGGGGTGGTCGCACGGCGCTGTTCGTCGTCCTCGGTCTCGCCGCGGTCGGCCTCGTGGGGGGAGGCATCTACCTCGCCACCCGTGGCAGTGGTGGCAGCAGCCCGAGCACCGCGCAGCCGAGCAGCAACGACGACAACGGCAGCGGCGGCAAGAAGAAGCACAAGAAGAGCGGCGGCGGCGCCGACGAGCCGAACGATCCGAAGGTGGAGCCCACCGAGTCCACCACGACCCCGCCGCCCACGCCGGCCCCCCCGACCACCGGTGGCACCGCCGTGAAGCCGAAGCCGTCGACCTCGACGACCACGCTGCCGAGCGGCTTCCCCTCCACGAGCGCCTCGCCGAAGCCGTCGGGTCTCCCGAGCATCCTGTTCCCCCCCGGCTGGCCGACCACCCTCCCCGGCTCGACGACCGCGCCGCCGACCACCACGGCGCCGCCGACCACGACGACCCCGCCGACCACGACCACACCGACCACCATCACGCCGGCGACCGGCCCGACGACCCCACCGACCGGCCCCGTGCCCCCCAAGAAGAAGCCCAAGATCGGCGGACTATGAACGGCGACGCGTTCGACGTGCTGCGCGCGGAGTTCGTGGCAGCGACCACCGAGAAGGCCGAGGCGCTCCCGGCCCCCGCGCTCAGCGAGATTGCCTTCGGCGGACGCTCCAACGTCGGCAAGTCGAGCATGATGAACTCGCTCTTGCAGCGCCGAGGGCTCGTGCGCACCTCGTCGACCCCGGGCTGCACCCGCGGGGTCAACGTGTTCCTCGCCGAGACGCGGGGGGGCCTCGCCGTGCACCTCGTCGACCTGCCAGGCTACGGCTTCGCCAAGCGCAGCAAGGCCGAGAAGCTCCGCTGGGGCCCGTTGCTCGAGGGCTACATCCTGACCCGCGCCACCCTGCGCGCCGTCGTGGTGCTGTGCGACATCCGCCGCGGCCTCGAGGACGACGATCTGCAGCTCCTCGAGTTCGCGAGCGCCGAGCGCCCCGGGCAGGCTCGGCTCGAGACGCTCGTCGTGGCCACCAAGGTCGATCTGCTGCCCAAGTCCAAGCGCAAGCCGGCGCTGGCTGCGGTGGCCGCCGCGGCCGGTCGGCGCGTCGTCGGGTACTCCGCGGTCGAGGACTTCGGGCGCGCCGAGGTCTGGCAGTTCATCGATCGCCGCGTGCGGGGAGACCTCCCGCCGTGAACCGCTCGGTCGCCGCACGCCTCCTCGGCCTGACGGTGATCGCGGCGGCCCTCGCGCTCGGCGTGCGCCACGTGGCGCTCGCGCTCGTCCCTTCGTGGACCCGCCCGCTCGTCGAGGTCGCGGCCCACGCGGCGGCGAGCGGGCCCTCGGTCACGCCCTCGGCGCTCACCCTGCCCCCGCCGAGCGCCACGCCGAGCGTGACAGCATCGGTCAGCATCGCACCGCCCCCGCCACTCCCCCGCAAGGCGACGCTCTCGCTGCCCGCGTCCCACCCGCACAAGACCGCGAAAGCTCCCCTCCGCGTCACGCAGGCCGAGCTCGACGAGGCGCTCGCGAGCCGGTGCGGCGGCGCCAGCACCCGGCCGGTGCGCGATGCGCAGGGCAAGGTCGTGGGACTCGCGCTCCATGGCGTGGGCACGCTCGGCAAGTTCGGCGTGCAGGACGGCGATCGCCTCGTGTCGGCCAATGGTCTGCCGCTCCGCACCCCCGACGAAGCGCTCGCCGCCCTCGGCGCCCTGCAACACGAGACCAAGGTCGTGTTCGTGCTGCAGCGCGGCGACGCGAAGATCGCCATCGCGGTCGAGCTGGGCTCGTGACCCGGCGACATAGCGTCTCTATGCGATGACAGTGGTGGCAGCAGGTTTTGCGTAGTGGCCCGAGGAGACGATGTAGGCGCGGCGGAGCGCGAGCGAGCGATCCAGAGGGTCGTCCACAGGTCAAGCGACAAAGACACCTGGCCGTAACCAATTCGGATTTCTCCTTCTATTCCAGGGCCTTACAGCGAAACTCGGGCGCCGGGCGCGCCTTGCCCCCTGGGTTGTCCAACAAGTTATCCACAGGGTGGAAGAGCAAGGGTTTGGGGTACCTTCGCGCCGTGCAAGAAAGTCCGCGCCTCGCCCGCATCGCGGCCCGCCGCCTCCGGTACGCCCTGTCCCTGACCGCGGTGACCATGACGGTCTACTTCGGCTTCATCCTGCTCGTGGCGTTCGACAAGCCGCTCCTCGGGCGACTCGTGTCCCCTGGGCTCAGCGTGGGGATCGTGCTCGGGGCGCTGGTCATCCTCGCCTCGTGGCTGCTGACGTTCGTCTACGTCCGCTGGGCCAACGGCGTGTACGACACCGAGCTCGCCGCCGTGCGCGCCGACGATGCCCACGCGGCCGACCGGGGTCAGCCGTGAACAAGCCGGCCGTCGCCTTCTTCTTCCTGTTCGTGGCGGTCACGCTCGGCATCACCGGCTGGGCCGCGCGGCGCACCAAGACGACCGCCGAGTTCTTCGCCGCCGGCGGGAGCGTCACCGCGACCCAGAACGGCTTCGCCCTCGCTGGCGACTTCATGAGCGCGGCCAGCTTCCTCGGGATCGCCGGGCTCGTCGCCCAGTCCGGCTTCGACGGCCTCATCTACTCGGTCGGGTGGCTGGTGGGCTGGCCGGTCGTGACGTTCCTGGTCGCCGAGCCGCTGCGCAACCTCGGTCGGTACACGTTCGCCGACGTCGTGGCCTACCGCCTGCGCCAGAAGCCCGTGCGGGTGGCCGCGGCGCTGGGTGGGCTGTCGGTGGTCGCCTTCTACCTGATCGCGCAGATGGTCGGCGCGGGCAACCTCGTGAAGCTCATGTTCGGCCTCTCCTACGAGACCGCCGTCGTGGTCGTCGGGCTGGTCATGCTCGCCTACGTCCTCTTCGGTGGGATGATCGCGACCACCTGGGTGCAGATCGTGAAGGCCGTGCTGCTGCTCGGAGGCGCGATGCTGCTCGCGCTGCTCGTGCTCGCACGGTTCTCCATGAACCCGGCGCGCCTCTTCGCCGCCGCCGCGGACCGCTACGGCGTCGAGGTGCTCGCGCCCGGCAAGCTCGTGTCGAACCCCGTGGAGGCGGTGTCGCTCGGGCTCGCGCTGATGTTCGGGACCAGCGGCCTCCCGCACATCCTGATGCGGTTCTACACCGTGCCGGACGCGCGGACCGCTCGCCGCTCGGTGCTCATCGGCACCGGGATCATCGCCACGTTCTACCTCATCACCTTCGTGCTCGGGTTCGGCGCCTCGGTCATCGTCGGGCGGGCGGGCATCACCGCCGTCGACAAGGGCGGGAACATGGCGGCGCCGCTCCTCGCGCAGGCGGTCGGCGGCAGCGCGTTCTACGGCTTCATCTGCGCGGTCGCGTTCGCCACCATCCTCGCGGTGGTCGCCGGCCTCACGCTCTCCGGGGCGGCCGCGCTGTCCCACGACCTGTGGGTCAGCGTGATCAAGGACGGCAAGGCCAACGAGCACGAGCAGATGCGGGTCGCCAAGATCGCGACCGTGGCGCTCGGGCTCGTGGCCATCGCGCTCGGCATCGCGTTCAAGGGGCAGAACGTGGCGTTCATGGTGGGCCTCGCGTTCGCGGTGGCCGCCAGCGCGAACCTGCCGGCCCTGTTGCTCTCGATGTTCTACCGGCGTTGCACCACCCGCGGCGCGGTCGCCGCCATCGTCGTCGGGACGGTCTCGGCCATCGTGTTGATCTTCCTCTCGCCCACGGTGCAGGTGGACCTGCTGCACAAGGCCAAGGCGCTGTTCCCGCTCAAGAACCCCGCGATCGTCACCATGCCCGCCTCGTTCCTCGCGGGGCTCGTGGTCTCGTGGTTGTGGCCCGAGCCGGGCGCCGAGAAGGGCTTCGACGACGCCCAGCGGCGCATGCACCTCGGGGAGTGAGGCTCACCCCGCGTAGGCGGCGAACGAGCGCTGGGCCTCCTCGTCACCGTGGTGCAGCGCGACCCGCGCGAGGCCGGGGAGGTTGTGCATCCACGCCGTGAGCTCCTTGCGATCGGCGTGGGCCGAGAGCCCCTTGAGCACCGCGATCTCGGCGCGCACCTCGACCTCGCGGTCGCCCACCTGCACCCGACCACCGCGCCCCTTGGCGGCGAGGATGCGCGCACCCGGGGTGCCCTCGGCCTGGTGACCGACGAACAGCACCGTGGTGCGAGGATCGGGCAGACCCTCGATCAGGTGGCTCACGATGCGACCGCCGGTGCACATGCCCGAGCCCGCGATCACCACCAGCGCGCCGTCGTGCTCTAGGAGGCGTCGCGAGTCCTTGCCACGATGCACCGCGAACAGCTCGGTGAAGTCGAGGGGGTCGTCGCCGCGCGCGAGCTTGGCGAGCGACTCCTTGTCGTACAGCTTGCGGAAGCGCTGGTAGGTGTCGGTCACCGCGAGGCCCATGGGGGTGTCGATGGCCACGGGGATCCGCGGCACCCGCCCGCTCTCGACGAGGTCGTCGATGAACCACAGGAGCACCTGGGTGCGGCCCACCGCGAACGCGGGGACCAGGACGTGCCCGCCGCGCTGCACCGCGGAGCGCAGGATCGCCTCGAGATCGCGGGAGATCCGCGCGTGATCGTGGGCGTGCTCCCGCGAGCCGTAGGTGGACTCCATGACCAGCAGATCCACCGGGCCCACGTCGCGCGCCCACGCGGTGTACGGGTCCCGCAGGATCGGGCTGTCGGGGCGGCCGAGGTCGCCGCTCAGGACGACGCGGGCCCGGCCGCGGCGCAGCTCGACGCTGGCCGAGCCGAGCAGGTGGCCGGCCTCGCGGAAGGCGACGGTGGTGCCGCGCACGTCGAAGTCGCGGTCGTAGGGCACCGCCCTCGCGAGCGCGCGGAAGCGCCCGAGCACGCGCTCGACCTCGCGCGGGGGCGCCCCTTGCAAGCCGAGGCCGTCCTCGAGCGACAGCGCCGTGATCTCGAGGGTGGGGGCGGTCGCGTAGATGGGCCCGTCGAAGCCTCGTTCGAGCAGGGTGGGGATGCTGCCGATGTGATCGAGGTGGCCGTGGGTGAGCACGAGCGCATCGGCCTCGGAGGCCGCGTCCGGCAGGCGGAAGCCCCGCGCCTCGGCCCCCTGCGGGATGCCGCAGTCGACGAGGACACGGGCGCCAGGCACGTCGACCCGGGTCATCGCCCCGGTGACGGTGCGCACCGCGCCGAGCAGGCGCACCTCACCGTCGGGGATCGGGTGCAGCTCCGTGCAGGGGACGATCTCGGCCATCGGGGCCGCAGCATAGCCCCGCGCTACAGGTTCTCGATCGTCTTGAGCATCTCGACCACGAACTGCAGGCGCGGGCGGACGAGCAGCGTGCGCACCCCCATCTTGCGGGCGCCGACGCGCATGTCCTCCGAGAGGCCGTGGTTGCTCACCAGCGTGTCGGCGTCCTTGAACTCGATGTGCTCGACGTCTTCCTTCTTCTTCTCGCCGGCCGAGGCGACGGCGGGCAGGCACACGACGACCAGGGCTACGGCTACGAGCTTGCGCATGAGACCTCCGGGGGGCACGCGAGCCCCGTCGGAGGCAGAGACGCTTCAGCGCCGAGAAGCTTGGGTCACTTGGCCTTGACCTCGCCCTTGACCTCGCCCTTCACCTCCACCTTGCCGCCGGCCTTGCCACCGCCGGGCGAGTCCTTCTCCACCGGGTGCTGGAGGTCGAAGTCGGGCGCGGTGTTGGGGTCGCAGTTGGGTCCGAAGCCGTCGGCCTTGAACTTGTACGTGAGCGAGCCGGACTGCTTGCCGTTCGAGACCTCGATCTTCACCTCGTGCTCGCCGGCGCGCGAGGGGGTGCAGTAGGAGAACAGGTAGTACTTCTGCATGGCCGCCGAGATGCGCGAGGCCACCTTGTCGAACGCCTCGCCGACCTTGTTCGGGTCGCCCTCCTTGATGGTGCCGCTCTTGCCGATGTCCTCGAGGCGGCTGTCCTTCATCTCGGCGCCCACGCCGATCGCGTAGACCTCGAAGTCCTTGTACTGGTCGTCCTTGAGGGCCTTGTCCACGTCCTCCTTCTTGACGCGGGCAGCGCGGTCGGTGCCGTCGGTGAACACGACCAGCGTGCCGAACTTGAGCGGCTTGCTCTCGGCGTCGAGCGCCTTGCGGAGCACCTTGAGGCCCTCGATCACCGCGCCGTTGAGGTTGGTGCTGGGATCCTTGGGCTTGTAGGTGAGGAGCTTGTCGAGCCCGGCCTGCGCCTGCTTCTGGTCCTCGGTGAACGGCACGACGCCGTTGATGTCGGTGGAGCCGTCGAAGGTGGCGACGGCCACCTTGTGGTACTTGCCGACCTTCTCGGTGAACTTGCTCGCGGCGTTCACCACGTCGCCGACCTTCTTCGACTCGACGATGCTGCCGCTCATGTCGAGCAGCAGCAGCGTGTAGTGGGCCGCGGCGATGGTCGGGTTGAGGATGGTCTGCTTGCTCTCGAAGTCGGAGACCTTGCCCCCGTCCTCGTAGATCACGAACTTGTCGGCGGTCAGGCCGCCCACCGGCTCTCCGTCCGAGGTCTGCACGCTGAAGTACACGGCCACGTTGCTGGGCTTCTTGGCCGACTGGTTCACGAGCTTCAGCTTGAGGCCGCCCCCGCAGCCCAGTGCGCAGCAGAGGACGAGGAGGGTCTGGAGCAGGAGGTACAGGCGCATCGGCCGGATCGTAGGCGAAAACCGGCGCCCTCGACGAGCCCCACCCGTTTGGCTACTCCCCACGACCCCCCGCGAGCGCCCTCGCGGGGCGAGAACGCCCGAGAGTCGAGCCGAAGATGCCCATCGAACACCCCGAAACCCCCGAGAACGCGGGCAGCGAGGCCGTGCCGGCCGTGATCTCGGACGAGGAGAAGGTCCTCGCCCGCGTGCTCGGCTCGCTCAAGGCGCGCATCGAGCGCCTGGCGAGCGCCGGACAGGTGAAGAAGGACTACGACGCCGAGCTCCTCGCCCTGCGCGACGAGCTGTCCGAGGTTCGCCTCGAGGACGCCCCCGCCCTCATCGCCCAGATGGAGCGCCTGCAGGCCGTGGCCGCGCGCCGCAGCGAGGTGCCCACCATGAGCCTCGACGCGCGCTCGCCGTACTTCGCGCACATGCGGCTGCTCGAGAACGGGCGCCTGCGCGACGTGTGCATCGGCCGCGGCACCTATCTCGACCCCGAGTACGGCGTCCGCGTCGTCGACTGGCGCAACGCGCCGGTGTCCCGCATCTACTACCGCTACGCCGAGGGCGACCCGTACGAGGAGTCGTTCGGCGACAAGGACGTGGAGGGCGAGGTGGTGGCCCGAAGGGACGTCACGATCCTCGAGGGCAAGCTCGTGCGCGTCGGCGCCTCCGAGGCCACCTACGTCAAGGGCAAGGCTGGCTGGCGGACGCTCGCCTCGCGCTCGATCCGTCTGTCCGGTGGCCAGGGCACCGCGGTGCTCCCGGGCGACGCGCGCGGCGGCCAGAAGACGGGGCAGCTCGGCTCCGGCGAGGGCGAAGACGGCGTCGGTCGGCGCGACAAGTTCCTGCCCGACATCGCCGCCCTCCTCGATCCCAAGCAGTTCGAGGCCATCGCGCGGCCCTCGGCCGGCATCTTCGTCGTCCAGGGCGGCGCCGGCAGCGGCAAGACCACCGTCGGCCTGCACCGCATCGCCTACCTCGCGTTCCAGGCGCCCAAGCGGTTCACGCCCGACAAGGTGATCGTCATCGTGCCGAGCAAGGCGCTCGCCTCGTACACCTCCCGCGTGCTGCCGGCGCTCGACGTGCCGAACGTCATCGTCACCACCCTCGCCGACTGGCAGCGCGAGGCTCGCCTGCGCGCCCTGCCGTCGCTGCCCTCGCGGGTGACCGACGAGGCGCCCCTCGCCGTCACCAAGCTCAAGAAGCACCCCGGTCTGCTCACCGCGCTCGACGCCAAGGTGGCCCACGTGGCCGAGCAGCTCGAAGCCCAGCTGCGCCGGGTCTGCGAGCAGGTCCCGAAGGACCTCGCCGACCCGATCCTGCGCGCCTGGCAGCAGCTGGCAGGAAACGCGCTGCACGCGCGGATCCAGGGGCTGCGCAAGTGGTTGCAGGGCACGCTCGTGCTCCCGGAGCTCGGTCGTCCTCCGCCGGCGAGCGGCGCCCGCGTGCTCGTCGAGCACACGCTCACTCGCCTCTCGCGCCGCGCCAAGGACGTCGTCTCGGTGTGGGCCGATCTGCTCACCGACCGCCACGTCGTCGAGCAGATCGCCAAGGCCCCCACCCCGAACGGGCTCGCGCCGTTCACCAAGGCCGAGGTCGAGGAGGCCATGCGCTGGTGCACCAAGCGCTGCGAGGTCGTGCTCTCGCGCCAGCCCACCCACACCGAGTACACGGGCGAGGACGCGCGGGACCACGTCCCCAAGGACGACGAGGAGCGCAAGCAGGGCCAGCTGGCCCTGGATTTCGAGGCTCACCAGGCCGAGTCGCTCGACGCCGAGGAGTTCGTGCCCTCGAAGCCGCGCCGCGGCGACGACGACGAGCGGCCCTCCCACCGCCACGACGACGACGACGACGACCGCCACGACTTCGCGCCCCGCGAGGGCGTGGACGGGCTCGCGGTCGACGAGGAGGAGGGCCTCGGCGCCGCGCTCGATCCCGAGGACGACGCGCTCCTGCTCCGCCTCTACCAGAAGCTCCGCGGCCCCCTGCGGGGCAAGGGCAAGTCGAACCTCCAGTACGAGCACGTGTTCGTCGACGAGGTGCAGGACTGCGCGCAGATCGACCTCGGCGTGCTCGTGGACTGCACCACGCTCGTCGACGGCGAGCGCTCGATGACCCTCTCCGGCGACGTCGCCCAGCGGCTCACCCTCGACGTGGGCCTCGGCGAGTTCGCCCCGGCGCTGCGCGGGCTCGGGCTGCCCCACGTCGAGGTGGAGCCGCTGCAGATCGGGTACCGCTCCACGCGTCAGGTGCTCGCGCTCGCCCGCGAGGTGCTCGGCCCGCTCGCGCCCGAGGTGCCGCCGGTGGCGACCCGCGAAAGGAAGTTGCCGTGCGTGTCGAACACGCTGATCGCGCCGAGGCCCGGGCCCGCGACGTCGTCGTGCTTCATGGCGTCCTGCTTCGCGTACGTGACGTAGACCTTGTCGCCGATCGC
>CAZUZY010000350.1:0-9100 GCA_964624885.1 uncultured Polyangiales bacterium
GACGCGGCGGAGCGCGCGAGCCGGGCCACCATGCTCGGCGCGGCGGCGGTCGGCGCTGCGTTCGTCACCGCGCTCGTCACCCGCGACCTCGGCTCGCGCCCCGAGTCCGACATCAAGGGGCAGGAGCGTCTCATCCACCTCTACACCTACCGCTACGACCGGCTCTGGCCGCGCGAGGTGTCGTTCACCCCGGCGCTCGTCGGGTTCGGCCTCGTCGCCACGCTGCTGGTGGTGCTCCTCGTGAGCAAGAGCCTGCGGCGTCAGGCCACGTTCGCGCTCGTCGGCGCGGCCACGCTGTTCTCGGCGTGGACCCTCGACGTCTACATGATGAAGGTGGCCCCGCACTGGGGGCAGCGCCCGCTGTTCGAGGCCTACTACCGCGACCGCAAGTCCGAGAAGGAGCCGCTGGTCGCGTTCGAGATGAACTGGAAGGGCGAGAACTTCTACTCCGGCGGTCGGCTCATCGAGTTCGGCAACGGCATGGGGCAGGGGGCCACCGCGGGCGAGCGCGCGAGCGACCGCATGCGCACGTGGCTCAACGACATGAAGACCAAGACGAAGGCCATCTACTTCGTCACCGAGGCAGGGCGCGTCGGCAAGATCGACGACATGCTGCGGGGCGCCCTCGGGCCGCCCCCCAACGGCAAGTCGTGGACCGAGCGCATCACCACCGACGAGCAGACCAACAAGTTCGTCGTCGTGCGCGCCCGCTGGAACTGACCGCGGATGAGCGTGCGCCTGGTCTTCGAGGGGCGCGACGACGCGCCGCTCGCCGGCGAAGGCGCGCTCGTCCCGGTGTCGGGCGAGGGACCCCACGAGGTCGTCGCGGGACCGAACCTGACCGCGCTGCGCGCGCTGCTCGCGGCGGGTCGCAGCTACGGCCTCGCCTACCTCGATCCGCCGTACTCGAGCGCGGCCGACTACGCGCACACCGACGGCCGCGCGGCTTACAGCGACAAGTGGAGCGATCGCGACGCCTACCTCACCGCGCTGTTCCCCTGCCTGCGGCTCGTCCACGCCCTGCTCGCGCCGCACGGGACGATCTGGGTGCAGGTGGACCACCGCGCCAGTGGGCTCGTGCAGCCACTGCTCGACGAGCTGTTCGGCGCCCAGCGCCTGCGCAACGTGATCGCGTGGCGGCGGGCCCCGCCGCTCGGCCGGCAGGTGCAGAGCGGGCAGTTCCCCCGCAACCTCGACCTGCTGTTCGCCTATGCCAAGGGTGACAAACCGCGCTGGCACCCGGTGTGGGGCCTCTCGCCGTTCGACAAGAAGAAGGCGCGCCTCGATCCCAGCAGCGGTCGCTACTTCACCACCGCGCCGCGCGGGGACTACACCGACGAGAGCGTGGCGCGCCTCGAGGCGGAGGGACGCATCCACCGGACGGACAGCGGCAAGGTCTACGTCAAGTACTGGCTCGAGCAAGGCGACGACGGGCAGCTCTACAAACCCAAGGCGGTCGACGCGGTGTGGGACGACGTGGCGCCGCTCCGCCACGCGTCGCCGAAGGAGCGCACGGGATACCCGACCCAGAAGCCCGAGCCGCTGCTCGCGCGCATCGTGGAGTCCACGAGCGATCCTGGCGACCCCGTGCTCGATCCCTATGCGGGCTCGGGGACGACCGGCGTCGTGGCCGCGAGCCTCGGCCGCCCGTTCACGCTCGTCGATCAGAGCCCCGCTGCGCTCGACACCATGCGCGCGCGGCTGCGTGATCTGCCCGTGCGGTGGCTGCGGACCTGACCCGATCGAGGGAGAGCGCTACCATGGCCCGGATGCGCAAGCGTCTCTGGCTCCTCGGGCTCCTCGCCGCGCCGCTGGCCCGTGACGCCGCGAGCAAGCCGATGTGGGTGGACCCGGGCGAGGTGCCGTTCCCCGACGGCGTGCAGAGCGCGGAGATCCTGCGCGAAGACGAGGCCCTGGTCGCTTCGCCCGGAGGCACGCGTCGCGCGCTGATCGCGGCGGGGGTTCGCCTGCCCATCCTCGGCGCGGTGCGCGGCGCGGGGTGCCTCTCGCGCTGGCTCCTGGTCGGGCCGCTCGCGTACATCTGCTCGGACAAGGTGAAGCTCTCGGTCGACCCGCCGGGGGTCTCCGAGACCATCCACCCCCAGCCGGCCGACGGCCTGCCGTTCCGCTACTACTTCGTGGGCGCCAACGGCGGCGAGGCCTACGCCAAGCTCTCCGACGCCGACGACGAGACCGTGGCCGAGCAGCTCGAGAAGGGCTGGGGCATCGCGGGGGTCAAAGAGGTCTCGCACGGCGGCAAGACGTTCGTGCTCACCCGCAAGGGTCGCTACGTGCCCCGCGCGCAGGTGGGCGCGGTGGCGGCGTATGCGTTCCACGGCGAGCCCCTCGACGGCAAGCTCGGCGTGGGCTGGGTCCTGCCGGACAAGGCCAACGTGATCGCGGACGCCAAGGGCGGCGCCAAGGTCGTCGGGGCGCGTACGCGCTTGCAGCGGGTCGACGTGCTGGAGAGCAAGACGAGCGGCAAGGAGACCTGGCACCGCATCGGTGAGGGCCAGTGGATGCGCGCGATCGACGTGCGCGTACCGACGGCCTCCCCGCCACCGAGCGAGGTGCCGAAGGGCGCGCGCTGGATCGACATCGAGCTCCAGCAACAGACCCTCGTCGCCTACGACGGCGAGCGGCCGTGGTTCGCCACCGTGGTGTCCACCGGCAAGGTCGGCACGCCCACGCCGAAGGGGGTGTTCCCCATCTGGGTCAAGCTGCGCTCGTCCACCATGTCGAACGCCGACGATCCGCAGACGACCACCGAGGACGGCACCCCCTACTCCATCGAGGAGGTCCCCTGGGTGCAGTACTTCTCGAAGGGCATCGCCCTGCACGGGGCCTTCTGGCACCGGAAGTTCGGCTACCCCCACAGCCACGGGTGCGTGAACCTGGCCCCGCTCGACGCCATGCGGCTCTTCGACTGGACCCTCCCGCGGCTCCCGCGGGGCTGGGACGCGGCTTTTCCGACCCCGGCGGAGCCCGCCACGTGGGTCCGAGTACGCTGAAAGAGGGGTCTTCGCGGCGGGGTGGCAGGATGTGCTTCCCAAGAGCGGGTGCTTTCGTGCAACATCATCCTTGCGCACCCCACTGCCTGACACGAGGAGGGACCGTGGCGGACAACGAGTCGAAGGGCCGGATCAGCTTGACGGATGCACGATCGGACAAGCGGAAGCAGAGCCTCTACTTCCCAGAGGAGATGCTGCAAGAAATCAAGGACGAGGCGGCGCGCTTGGACCGCTCTCTCTCCTGGGTCGTCCAGCGCGCGTGGAAGATCGCACGGCTGGAGATCCGCAAGCTGCCGAGCGTGAACGAGGTCGCGGGCGGCGAAGACGACGACGAGGAGTGAGCTCCTCGGGCCAAGGCTCTGCGTCGTCGCAGGGCCCTGGCTCCGGTCGAGATTCTTGTTCAGCCCGTCACGCCGAACGCGCGCGTGGCGAAGGCCACGAGGTGCCGCGCCATCCAGGGCGCTGCGACCGCCGTGGCCACGACGACCGCGATCATCTTCGGCAGGTGACCGATGGCGGCGTCCTGCAAGCTGGTCGCGGATTGGAAGGCCGACGTCAGGAGCCCGACCAACGCCACAGCTGCGACGACGGGCAGGCTCAGAGCCGTGGCCAGGAGCAACGCTTCTCGAGCGAGCGAGAAGGCTGCGTCCATCTCAACCGCCGTCGGCCGCGTCGGCCGCGTCGGTGCCAGCGTCGGTTGCCGTCTCGCCCGCGTCCGTCGCGTCGCTCGCGGCACCCGTGTCGCTGGCACCCGTGTCGCTGGCACCCGTGTCGCCGCCCGTCTCGGTCGCACCCGTGTCCGTCGTGCCCGTGTCCGTGGCCCCGTCGCTGGTGCCGGCGTCGCTGGCCGAGCTGAGGCACGCGAGGTCGGTCGGCTCGCAGCAGACCGTGCCGCTGCACTTGAGGTTGTCCTCGCAGTCGCCCCCCAGGCCGCTGCCGGGAGGCGTGTTCTTGAGGTCGCAGCGCTCGCCGACGCCTTGCTTGCCGCACCCGATCACCGAGCAGCCGAGGAGGGCGACGAACGACAGAGCGGAGAGGACCCGACGCATGGGCGGGGCCTTACCACGGCCGGGGCGTGCGAACTAGACGGTGATCCGCGCGCCCTTCGGCACGACCGTGATGCCGCCCTCTGTGACCACGAAGCCGCGAGCGAGGTCGGCCGCGCGGTCGAAGCCGACCTTGAGGTTGGCCGGCAGGGTGACGTCCTTGTCCACCACGCACTTCTTGAGCTTCACGTGGCGGCCGACGTTGACCCCCTCGAACACCACGCACTCCTCGATCTCGGAGTACGAGTTCACGCGGACGCGCGGGCTCAGCACCGAGCGGTGGATGCGACCGCCGGAGATGATGCAGCCGTTGCTGACCAGGGAGTCGGTCGCGACGCCGGTACGGCCCGCCTCTTCGCGGTGGACGAACTTGGCCGGCGGATCGTGGGAGATGCCGGTGCGGATCGGCCAGCGGTTGTTGTAGAAGTTGAACTGCGGCTGCACGGCGACGAGGTCCATCTGGGCCTCCCAGTACGCCTCGACGGTCCCGACGTCGCGCCAGTAGCCACGCTCGCGCTCGCCTTCACCGGGCACGCGGTTCTCGGCGAAATCGTAGCAGAACACGCCGCGGCCGCTTGCCACCATGTACGGCAGCACGTCGCGCCCGAAGTCGTGCTTGGTCTGGTCGTCGGGGATCTTGGCGTCGCGCGCGATCTCGTCGACGAGCGCCTGGCGGTTGAAGATGTAGTTGCCCATCGAGGCGAGGCAGAACCCCGGCTTGCCCGGCATCTCCGGCGGATCCTTCACCTTCTCGTGGAAGGCGACCACGCGGCCCTCGGCGTCGACCTCGAGCACGCCGAAGTCGAAGGCCTCGGCCTTCGGCACGGGGATCGCGGCGATGGTCACGTCGGCGTCGAGCGCTACGTGGGTGTCGATCATCTGCCGCACGTCCATCTTGTAGACGTGGTCGCCGCCGAAGATCGCGACGATGTCCGGGTTGTCGTCGTCGATGACGTGCTTGCACTGGAACACGGCGTCGGCCGAGCCCTTGTACCAGCTGCCGCCCGTGCGCTGCTGCGCGGGCATCGGCTCGATGTAGTCGTCGGTCATGGCGGCGAGGCGCCAGGCCCGCGCGATGTGCTCCTCGAGCGACGCGGACTTGTACTGCGTCAGCACCTTGATGCGGGTGAGGCCGCTGTTGACGAAGTTCGAGAGGACGATGTCGATGATGCGGTAGCGGCCGCCGAAGGGCACCGCCGGCTTGGCCCGCTCGGCGGTGAGCGGGAACAACCGCTTCCCCTCACCGCCAGCGAGGATCATGGAGAGGACGTGGGGCTCACCGAGGACCGGGACGCGCTGCACGCGACGAGGATATCAGGGATCGGGCTCGCCGCGCGGCCAGCCGTCGGGGATCGGCGCTCTCGAGACGCGCTTGTCGAACACCGCGGCAAAATGCTCCTCCGCGGCGGTGGCCAGCGCGGCGAGAGGCGCAGGTTTCGCGCCGAGGGCGGCGAGCGAGGTGACACCGCGGTCGCGGATGCCGCACGGGACGATGGCGTCGAAGGCCCCGAGCTCGGTGGTCACGTTGAGCGCGAAGCCGTGCATCGTGACCCACCGGGAGAGTCGCACGCCGATCGCGCCCACCTTGGCGGGGCGCAACGCCTGCTCCTCGCCCGGCCAGCGCCTCGGGTCGGCGAGATCGACCCACACGCCGATGTGGTCGGGCGGAGCGCCGGCCCCCGCGTCGAAGCCGTGGGCGCGGACCAGCCGGATCATCACCTCGGCGAGGTCGCGCACGTAGCGACGCACGTCTTGGCGACCCGGCTCGAGCTGGAAGATCGGATAGGCCACGAGCTGTCCCGGCCCGTGGTAGGTGACGTCGCCGCCGCGGCCGGTCTCGTGCAGATCGAGCCCGATCTCGGCGCGCCGCTGCTCGTCCACGAGCACGTGCTCGCGCTTGGCGCCGCGACCCAGCGTGACCACCGGCGCGTGCTCGAGGAGCAGCAGGGTGTCGCCGACGTGTCCCTCGATCCGCGCCTGGAGCAGCTCCTCCTGGAGGGCGTGAGCCTCCGCGTAGCGCACCCGTCCGAGCCAGTAGGACGTGACCTCGGCCATGACGGTGGATCTAGGCCGACGTCGGCGGTCCGGCTAGCTTCGCGCGATGGATCCCAAGGGGCGCACGTATCTCGTCACCGGCGCGAACATCGGCATCGGCCGCGTCACGGCGGAGAAGCTGGCGGCGCGAGGAGGGCGCGTGTTCCTCGCCTGTCGCTCCGAGGACAAGGCGCGGCCGGTGATCGAGGGGATCCGGGCCCGGGGGGGCGCTGCGGAGTTCCTCCCGCTCTCGCTCGACGACCTCGCCTCGGTGCGCGCGTGCGCGAAGCGGTTCCTCGAGCGGGACGAGCCGCTGCACGTGCTGATCAACAACGCCGGCCTCGCGGGTCAGCGAGGCCTCACCAAGGACGGCTTCGAGCTCGCCTTCGGGGTCAACCATCTGGGCCCGTTCTTGCTCACGCAGCTCCTCTTGCCGCGGCTCGAGGGCCAGGAGGACGCGCGCATCGTCAACGTGGCGAGCAAGTCCCACTACCGCGCCAAGACCCTCGACTGGGACGCCGTGCGCCGGCCTACCGAGAACCTCACCGCGCTCCCGGAGTACGAGGCGAGCAAGCTCGCCAACGTCCTCTTCACCAAGGAGCTCTCGCGCCGGCTCGGCGGCAAGGTGCGGGCGTTCTCTCTCCACCCTGGCGTCGTGGCGACCAACATCTGGAGCGGCGCCGTGCCGTGGGGCATCCGCCACGCGATCAAGCTGTTCATGAAGACCGAGGAGCAGGGCGCCGAGACCACCCTCCACTGTGCGACCAGTGACGACGTGAAGGACGGCGCCTACTACGACGACTGCAAGGAGCGTCGCCCGAGCCGCGCCGCCGACGACGAAGCGCTCGCCAAGGAGCTCTGGCGGCGCTCGGAGGCGTGGGTCGCGGCCTAGCGCTCCACCACCGCGGGGGCCGCGGCGCCGCTCGGGAGGAGCCGGAACGCGTGCACGCCGGCGGTGGTGGCGAGCAAGAGGATCGCGTGGCCCTTGCCGGGCAAGAGGCGGAAATCCTTGAGCGTGGACGGGGAAGCGCCGTTCTCGTCGCGGAGGTCGTCGAACAACACGGTGTCGCTGCCGCCCGCGAACTCCTCGGCGCGCGCGATGCGCAAGCGCAGGCCACCCTGGTCGCCCGCGCGGTAGACGACCCCGAGCTTGCCCCCCATCTCGAGCGCCTGCACGTGCTTGACGTTGGACGGCGCGATGGGGAGCTCGTTCTTCATCGCCTCGCGCAGATCGATGCGCCAGGGCTCGCACTTGGTCACCGTGCAGTGCCACGCGGTGACGGTGGGGCCGTCGAAGTCGACCACCCGGGTGACGTAGGCGTCGGACGCGGTGCAGGAGAGCGTGCCGCCCGCGCCGGCGACCGTGCGGGGCGGGAACCAGCGGCCGTCGAGGTGGAAGGCGATCGACTCGCTCCCGCTGCCGACGACCCGCATCACGGTGGCGCTCCCGGACCGGCACCCGGAGTGGCGCGGCGTGGTCTCGTGGAGGCCGCTGAACGGCACCACGCGCCCCACCTCGGTGTCCTCTGGCTTGCCGTCGACCAGCTTGCGGGTGAACAGCGCGTGCCCGAGCTCGGGGTCGAAGCGCTCGATGAACAGGTCGCCCCACGCGTAGGTGACCCCCATGCGGTGCACGCGGTCTTCCTTGCGCGTCGCGACGACCTCGTCCTTGCCCTTCTGGACGAGGTGCACCGCCTCGCCCTTCTCGTCCCACGTCACGTACGAGAGGGCGCCGTCGGTCGCGACGTGCGCGCCCACCAGCGAGAAGGTGCCGAGCGTGTCGCCCGTGTCGGCGCGGAAGATGCCGCGGTCGCCGTGGAAGCCGCCGGCGAACAGCACCGGCGGGGCGCCCTCGTCCGCGCTCCCGAAGGGGTGGGCGCCGGTCGGCACCTTGGCGTTCGAGGGCTTGCACACGAGCTTCTGCGCCGTCGATGCGCACACGATCGGCGCGGCGCTGCCCTCGCCCTCGACGGTGAACACGAGCGTGTCGCCGCGCATCGGCGCGACCTGCACGTTGGCGAGCCGCGCGGCCGTGCCGCTGATGCGGGTCTCCTTGGGGAGCTCGTGCGCGGCGAACACGGTGGCGGCCTTGGGTGGCGCCGGCCCGTCGCTCGCGACGCCCGAGAGGCCGAGCGCGAGACCCTCGCCGAACACCTTGCCGATCGGCCCCGCGACGGCCTCGGCGCCCGCGCTCCCGTGCAGCTCCTTGAGCATGGCCTCGATGGCGGTGCGGAGGTTGTCGGTCTTGGGGAGCACCGACGCACCGTCGAGCAGCGCCTTCTGTAGCGCGCGGGCCGGCTCCTCGCAGCGTGCGGGCCAGGCGCCCGCCGCGTCGGTCTGCGGCTTGCCGATGACAGCGAGCTGCAGCGCGCGAGCCCGAGCGGTGGCGTCGGCGGCGCTGGTCGGCGCGGCGCCGAGGAGGCAGCGGGTCGCCTTGCCCCACGTGGCGTCGATCGCCGCGCGTTTCTGCTTCGCGTCCTGCCGGGCGAGGAACACCGCCCCGCCCACACCCACCGCGCCGAGGACGAGCACGGCCCCGACGACCTTGCCCTTGTTGCTCTTCGGTTGCGGATCCATCGATCTCCCCCCCTTGCAGGTCAGTCGTCCCAGCCCGAGACGAGCGGGCTCGGCGCGCCCGTCGTGATCAGCCACAGCTGGTGCGCGGCGCGGGTGGCCGCGATGTGCAGCAGGTGCCGCGCCTCGTCCTCGGCCGGGTAGGTGTTGGCGTTCACGTCGAGCAGCACCACGTAGTCCCACTCGAGGCCCTTCACCTGCCGCACGTCGGTCACGTCGACGCCCGCCTTGAACGGGAAGTCCATCACCCGCACGCGGCGCAGGTTGGGGATCTCGGCCTGCGAGAGCACCTCCCAGTAGACGTCGGCCTGCCACGGGTGGCGCGCGATGAGCGCCACCGACGCGAGCGGCTCGCGGGAGGCGAGGTCGCGCAGCGTGCTCGCGAGGAACGCCGCCGCGGCGCCCGCGTCGTGGAACAGGTGGCGCTCGATGGGC
>CAZUZY010000351.1:0-9087 GCA_964624885.1 uncultured Polyangiales bacterium
CCGCGCTGCTCGCGGCCGCCGCGCCGCTGGTCGCGAGGCGGCTCGGTCGTCACGTGCCAGGCCGGCTCGGCGCCCTGCTCCTGCGCCTCCCCGAGGCCGGGCGCCCCGCCTTCCTCGTGCTCGCCTTCGCGCTCTCGATCGCCACGCAGGCCCTGGTCGCCGGCACCGGGCTCCTGCTCGTGCGCGCGGTGGCCCCCGCCGTCGCGGCCGCCGGGGTGCTCGCGCTGGTCCCGGTCGCGCAGGTCGCCACCTACTTCCCGGCGACCATCGCGGGCCTCGGCGTCCGTGAGGCAGCGTTCGTGGTGCTCCTGTCGCACGCCGGCGTCCCGCGGGCCGACGCCACGGTGGCCTCGCTCTCCATGCTGGCCCTCCAGCTCACCGTGGCGCTGATCGGCGGGCTGCTGCACGTCGCGACTCCCACGCGCGCGGCATCGGGGGTATGAGGCGGCCATGGCTCGATGGCTCGTGACCGGCGGCGCCGGTTTCCTCGGCTCCCACCTCGTCGACCGCCTCCTCGCGCGCGGCGACCACGTGCTCGCCATCGACAACCTCTACACCGGCTCCGAGGACAACCTGCGCGCGGCGAAGCAGAGCCCGCGGTTCTCGTTCCGGGTGGCCGACGTCCGCGACCCGCTCCCCGAGCACGTCGAGGGCGCGCCCCTCGACGGCGTCCTCAACCTCGCGTGCCCCGCGTCCCCCGTCCACTACCAGCGCGACCCGCACCTCACCCTGACGACCAGCGTCCTCGGGGCCCTCCGCCTCGTCGAGCTGCTCGAGAAGCGCCCCGGCCTGCGCATCGTCCAGGCCTCCACGTCCGAGGTGTACGGCGACCCCGACGTCCACCCGCAGCCGGAGTCGTACTGGGGCAAGGTCAACCCGATCGGCCCGCGCGCCTGCTACGACGAAGGCAAGCGCGTCGCCGAGACCTTCCTCGTCGACGCCCACCGCCGGCGCCCGTTCCCGCTCCAGATCCTGCGGCTGTTCAACACCTACGGTCCGCGCATGGCCCTCGACGACGGCCGGGTGGTCAGCAGCTACCTCGTGTCGGCCCTGCGCGGCGAGCCGCTGACCGTGTTCGGCGCGGGCACGCAGACCCGCTCGTTCACCTACGTCGACGACACCGTGTCGGCGTTCGTCGCCGCGCTCGGCCTCGACGACTTCGACGGCCCGATCAACGTCGGGAACCCCGAGGAGCTCACCGTCCGGGAGCTGGTCGAGGTGGTCGCCGGCGCGCTCGGCGAGCCCCTCCGCGTGGAACACCGCCCCCTGCCCGTCGACGACCCGCGCCAGCGCCGTCCGGACATCTCGCGCGCCCGCGCGCGCCTCGGATTCTCGCCCACGGTGCTGGTCGCCGAGGGCATGCAGAAGACCCTCGCCGACTTCCGCGGCAGGGTGACCTCGAACCCCGGGAGCCTCCCGTGAACCTCGTCGTCTTCGGCGCCGGCTACGTCGGCCTCGTCACCGCCACCGGGCTCGCCGAGCTCGGCCACCTCGTGGTCTGCGTCGACACCGACCCGGCCCGCGTCGACGCGCTGCGCGCCGGTGAGATCCCCATCTTCGAGCCGGGCCTCGCCGAGCTCGTGACCCGCAACGTGCGCGAGGGCCGCATCGGCTTCGTGACCGTGGTCCCCGCCGACGCGCGGGGCGCCGATGCCTGGTTCATCGCGGTCGGCACGCCCCCCTCCAAGGACGGCTCGGCCGACATCAGCGCGGTCCTCTCGGTCGCCGAGACGATCGCCTCCCTCGCCGAGCGTCGGGCCCTCGTCGTCGTCAAGAGCACCGTGCCCGTCGGCACCGGCGACCGCGTGCAGGCGCTCCTCGACGGCGGGTCGCGCCTCGGCCTCGAGCACGTCTCGAACCCCGAGTTCCTGCGCGAGGGCACTGCCCTCGAGGACTTCTTCCAGCCCGAGCGCATCGTGTGCGGCGTCCGCACCCCGTGGGCAGAGGAGCGCATGCGCGCGCTCTACACGCCGCTGCAGCTCGAGGCGAGCCAGGTGCAGATCACGAGCGTGCGCTCCGCCGAGCTGTGCAAGTACGCCGCCAACGCGCTCCTCGCGCTGCGCATCTCCTTCATGAACGAGATGGCGCGGCTCTGCGACGCCCTCGGCGCCGACGTGCGCGACGTCCGCCGTGCGCTAGGTTCCGACAGCCGCATCGGCCCGCGTTACCTCTACCCAGGGCCCGGCTACGGCGGCTCGTGCTTCCCCAAGGACGTGCAGGCCCTCGCCCACTTCGGCCGCGACGCGGGCGTCACCCTGCTCACCGTCGAGGCCACCCACGAGACGAACGAGCGTCAGCGCGCGTGGGTGGTCGACAAGGTCCTGCGTGCGCTCGGCCCGAAGCCCGAGGGCAAGCGCGTCGCCGTCTGGGGCCTCGCCTTCAAGCCGGAGACCGACGACGTGCGCGAGAGCCCGGCGCTCGCCGTCGTGACCCGCCTGCTCGCGGCCGGCGTCGAGGTGCGGGTCCACGACCCCGAGGCCACCGACAACTTCGTCCGCGCCCTGCGGGCCAGTGTGGGCGCTGCGGCCGACGCGCTCGTGCGCGCCGAGCGCGCCCTCGACGCCGTGGACGAAGCCGACGCGCTCCTGCTGCTCACCGAGTGGCGCAGCTACCGCGCGCCCGATTTCCCCGCCATCGGCGCGCGCATGCGCACCCGCACCATCGTCGACGCGCGCAACGTGTGGGGCGCCGCCGGGGTCTCGGCCCTCGGCTTCACCTACCACTCCCTCGGGCTCGGGCCGCGCGCGGGCGACCCTTCGCCCTGACCCGAGCTCAGGCGATCGCCCGGGAGAACTCGTCCCAGTCGATGAGCTTGTCGCCGTTCTGGTCGAGCTTCTGGATGATCCCCTTGATCCACGCCCCGCGGGTGAAGGCGTTGCCGATCCCCGCGTCCTCGAGGAGCCCCTCGAGCTCTCCGGCGCTGATCTTCTGGTCCTTGTTGGTGTCGTAGGCATCGAACAGCTTGCGCATGCTCTCGACCGACGTGTCGCCGTAGCGACGCACGAGCAGCGCCTTCATCTTGGTGACGAGCTCTTCCTGTTCCTTCGACATGGCCCCTCCGTGAGGCGGCATTGTGCCTGAGCGGCGGCGGGCACGCGACCCGAACCGGGCAGGCACACCCGGCGGGCTTCCGGGGGTCGGTGCCGCCGCGCTAGAAGAGCAGGGTGTTCTTCTTCTTGCCCATCGGCCACGACCAGAGCGTGCGTCGCATGCCGTGGGTGACGGCGGCGCTGCTGCTGTGCTGCATCGTCGCCTACGGGCTGCAGCTCACGTTCGCGGTCCAGCCGCAGACGGTGAAGAACAGCCTCGAGCTGCAACACAAGTACGAGGTGTTCCTGGTCAAGCGCTACCTCGCGCCCCCGCCGCCCGCGCCCCCGCGCACGACGCCCCTCACCGAAGCAGAGGTCACCCAGTTCCTCGGTGAGGTCCGCGCGCACCAGATCGGGGCCGGCGACCCGTACGTCGAGAGGCTGCTCGAGATCGACGCGGCCCTCGACCGCCTCGTGGCCCAGGACCCGGTGCGCCGCTTCGGCTACCGGCCGAAGGATGGCCTCTCGATCGGGGTCCTCACCCACGGGTTCCTGCACGGAGGCGTGCTGCACCTGGTCGGCAACATGCTGTTCCTCTGGCTCGCGGGCTGCACGGTCGAGGCCCGCTGGGGGTCGCTGCCCTACCTCGGCACCTACCTCGCCTCGCTGCTCGCCTCGGCGCTCGCGTATCGCCTCGTCCACCCGGGCTCGGAGGTGATCCTGATCGGCGCCTCGGGGGCCATCGCGGGCGCGATGGCCGCGTTCTTCATCTCGTTCGTGCGGGCCCGCGTGCGGTTCTGGTACTTCGTGTGGCTCTTCGTGTTCGTGCGGGCCGGCACCTTCGCGCTGCCCGCCCTGGTGGTGTTCCCCGTGTGGTTCGGGAGCCAGGTCGTGCAGACCTTCCTCGAGGCCCAGCACGGCAGCCCGGTCGCCTACTCGGCCCACGTGGGTGGGTTCGTGGTCGGGGCGGTGATCGCCGCGGTGGTCCGCGGCACCGGGCTCGAGAAGCGGTGGGTCGACGAGTTCACCCGCATCGAGGAGGAGGTGCTCGCGGCGGGCGGCAGCGTGACCTACGCGGCGCCGGCCCTCGACGAGCGTCGACGCAGCGCGCTCCCTCGCCGCGGCCCGGCCCCGATCGCTCCGATCGACGTCTCGCCGAACGAGGGTCTGCACCCCTCGCCTCCCACGCACGTGTCGGTCGTCGAGCGCCTCTACGACCACGCCCCGTCCGTGGCCTCGGCCGCTCCGTCCCACCGCGCCGCGAGGTTCCGAATCACGCCGGCGCCGCGCCTCGAGGCCACGCCGCCACGGATGCCTTCCTCCATTCCGCCACCGGTGCGGTCGTCGTTCGAGCTCGACGCGCTCGCCGCGTTCGAGCAGGCGCTGGCGCACGCCGACGTCGCGACGATGGAACGCCTCGCGCCCACGGCCCTCCGGCGCTTCGCCGAGGGGGGCCGCTGGGTGGACGCCGCCCTCGCCTTCCGCGCGCTGGTCGGGCTCGAGGTGCCGATGAGCGACCGCACCCTGGCGCTCGGCGCGCGCGCGGCGGCCGAGGCGGGCGACGTGCGGCTGGTCGTGCGAGCGGTCACGCGACTGCAGGACGAGTGGCCCGGCAGCCCCTCGCTCCCCCAGGCCCTCTGGGACGTGGCGCGCGCCCAGTCGACCGCCGGGCACCCGGAGCTCGCGGACAAGACCCTGCGCCGCCTGATCGACGAGTTCCCCGCCGATCCGCACGCCGAGCTCGCCCGCAAGTACGTGGGCTAGGCGCCGCCGAGCTCGGCGACGAGGCCTCGGCCGGCCTCGAGTCGACCCCGCGCGGTCTCGAGCTCCACCAGGCGTGCACGCGCCTCGGCGACCACCTCGGGCGGCGCCTTGTCGGTGAAGTTCGGCTGGGAGAGCTGCTTGCGCATGCCGGTGAGATCCTTGTCGAGGCGCTTGAGCTCGCGCTCGATGCGGGCGGCCTCGTGCGCGGCGTCGACGAGCCCCTTGAGGAGGACCTGCACCTCGACCTCGCCGGCCGAGGAGGTGGCGAAGCCGCTCGGTCGCGCGGCGCCGCTCGCGAGGATCTCGAGGGGTTCGACCTTGGCGAGCGTGCGGACGGCCTCGGCCTGCCCCTCGAGCAGCGCGCGGACCGCGTCGGTCGCGACGAGCCGCACGTGGACGCTCGCGCCCGGGTGGACCTCGTGCTCGCTGCGGATCGACCGCACCGCGGAGATCGCCCCCTGGAGGGCGGCCATCTCGCGCTCGGCCGCCGGGTCGGCGGGGTAGTCCTCGGCCTTCGGGAACGCGGCGAGGCTCACCGAAGCCGGCGCGCCGGCGGCGCGGGGCACCTTCTGCCAGAGCTCCTCGGTCACGAACGGGATGATGGGGTGCATCAGCCGCAGCGTGCCCTCGATGGCCCGCGCGAGGGTGGCCTTGGCCGCCGCCTTGGCGGGGCCGTCGGGCCCGGCGAGCACCGGCTTGACGAGCTCGAGGTACCAGTCGCAGAGCTCGTTCCAGAAGAACCGGTAGAGGGCGGTGGTCGCCTCGTCGAGACGGAACTCGTCGAGCGCCTTCCACACCGCGGCGGCTGTGGCCGAGAGCCGGGAGAGGATCCACCGGTCCGCGAGCGAGGCCGGCGCCACGTCGAGCGCGGCGCCGGTGATCGAGGGCAGCGCGAAGCGCACCGCGTTCCACAGCTTGTTGCAGAGGAACCGACCGCCCTCCACGCGCTTGATCGAGAGGGGGATCTTGCGCTGCTGCGGCGGGTAAGTCGCGAGCGTCCAGCGGAGCGCGTCGGCGCCGTAGGCCGGGATGCCCTGAGGGAACGTGTTGCGCACGTTCTTGAGCGCGGCCTCGGTGGCGCCGCCGTCGCGG
Source organism: uncultured Polyangiales bacterium (assembly GCA_964624885.1). Lineage (GTDB taxonomy): Bacteria > Myxococcota_A > Polyangia > Polyangiales > JADJMO01 > JADJMO01. The sequence goes on from CAZUZY010000351.1 coordinate 5,886, forward strand.
TTCTTCTCGATCAGCTTCTCGAGCTCGATGCCGTACACGACGTCCAGGGGATCGATGACGTTCCCCTTCACCTTCGACATCTTGTCGCCCTTCTCGTCGGTCACCATGCCGTGCAGCAGGACCTTCTTGAAGGGCACGTCGCCCACGAAGTGGATGCCCATCATCATCATGCGGGCGACCCAGAAGAACAGGATGTCGAACCCCGTCTCCATGATGGTGGTCGGGTAGAACGTGGCGAGCGCCTCGGTCTTCTCGGGCCAGCCGAGCGTGGCGAACGGCCAGAGGCCCGACGAGAACCAGGTGTCGAGGACATCCTGGTCCTGCTCGACCTGCGGGCTGCCGCAGTGCGCGCAGGCGGACACGTCGTCGCGCGACACGGTGGTCTTGCTGCAGGCCTGGCAGTACCAGGCCGGGATCTGGTGACCCCACCAGAGCTGCCGCGAGATGCACCAGTCCTGGATGTTGGTCATCCAGTGCATGTACGTCTTGGTCCACTCCTCGGGGACGATGACGGTCTTGCCCGTCTGCACGGCCTCGATGGCCGGCTTGGCGAGCGGCTCGGTCTTGACGTACCACTGCTCGGACAGCATCGGCTCGACCACCGTGTGGGTGCGCTGACAGCGCGGCACGGCGAGCCGGTGGCGCTTGACCCCGCGGGCCAGCCCGAGCTCGTCGAGGCGCTTCTTGACCGCCTTGCGCGCGGCGAAGCGCTCCATGCCCACGAACTCGCCGGCGTTCGCGTTGAGCGTGCCGTCCTTGTTCATGATCGAGACCATGGGCAGGTCGTGCCGCTTGCCGGTCGCGAAGTCGTTGAAGTCGTGCGCCGGCGTGACCTTGACCGCACCGGTCCCGAACTTGGGGTCGACGAGGATGGCGTCGGCGATCACGGGGAACCGGCGATCGACGAACGGGTGCACGAGCTCCTTGCCGAGGAGGTGCTGGTAGCGCTCGTCGTCGGGGTGCACGGCCACCGCGGTGTCGCCGAGCATCGTCTCCGGGCGGGTGGTGGCGACGACGATCTCCTCCTCGGTGCCGGCGATCTTGTAGGCGAACTCGAAGATCTCGCCGTCCTCCTCCTCGCTCTCGACCTCGAGGTCGGAGAGGACGGTCTGGCTGCCGACCGACCAGTTGATCAGGCGCTCGGCGCGGTAGATCAGGCCCTCCTCGTAGAGCCGCACGAACGCCTCGCGCACCGCGCGGGACATCTGCGGGTCCATGGTGAAGCGGTAGCGCTCCCAGTCGAGCGAGAAGCCGAGCACCTTGAACTGGTTGTCGATGCGTCCGCCGCTCTCGGCCTTCCACTGCCAGACGCGCTCGAGGAACTTGGCGCGGCCGAGGGCGTGGCGGTCGGTGCCCTCGCGCTTGAGCAGACGCTCGACGACCACCTGGGTGGCGATGCCCGCGTGGTCGGTGCCGGGCAGCCAGAGGGCGTTGCACCCGGCCATGCGGGCCTGTCGCGTGTAGATGTCCTGGATGGTGTAGAGCGCGTGCCCGCAGTGCAGGGACCCGGTCACGTTGGGCGGCGGGATCGAGATGCAGAACGCCGGCTTGTCGCTCGTGTCCGCTGCGTGGAACACGCCCATCTCGAGCCAGCGCGGGTACCAGCGCGACTCGACGGTGCGGGGATCGTAGGCCTTCTCGAGCTCGGTTGCGGACGCGTCCTCGGACATGGTCCGGGTGCTGTAGCAGAGCCTCCCCGCGGGCTCACGATCTGCGTGCGACGCGGCTAGCGCATCTTCTTGCTGAGCGCCTTGAAGGCCTCTCCCTCGGCCTTGCGGAGCCAGTCGAACACCACGGACTCGCTGGTGGTCACGAAGGCGCCGAGCCGCTCGTAGAGCCCGAGCGCCGCGGCGCGATCCGCCTCGCGGCGCGAGCCGACACCGTCGTGGGGCACGTGCACCTGCAGGCCGCGCGCGCGCAGATCGCGGACGGTCTGGTAGACGCAGACGTGTGCCTCGAAGCCGACGACGACGACGGCGCGCGGGGCGACCTCGCCGAGGACGGCGGCCACGCGGGGGGCGTCGAGCGCCGAGAACGCGGTCTTCTCGACCCGCTCGGCGCGGGCCTTCTCGAGCGGTCCGAGGAGCGCCGGCACGGTGGGCCCGAGCCCCTTCGGATACTGCTCGGTCGCGACGACCCGCACGCCGAGCAGCTCGGCCGCTGTGAGCAGCAGGTCGGTCGCCTTGAGCGCGCGCTCGCTGGCCTGGGGCTCGATCGCGGGCACGAGCCGCTCCTGCAGGTCGATGACGAGGAGGAGGGTCGAGGACGGTTCTAGGCGGTCCATGCCCGGGACGTTGTGGGGTCTGTGGCGGGGCGTAAAGCGGCCCGGGCCGCGGGCAACCGGAGCAGCGCGTGGCAGCGCGCGCACCGTCGGGGGTGGGTGGCCTCGGGATCGAAGAGGGTGATCACTTCACAGCGAGGGCAGACGTGGGCGACGTGGTGCATGATGCGCTCCCGGCAGACGACCGGCTCGCACTCTGCGCCTCCGCTGGGTCGGGCCCGTCGCCACGCGGCGACGTTCTCGCGACTTCGCCCGCCCCACCCCGGAGGCCGACGACCCGAGGCCTACCCGATGCCGAGCCGGGTCGCGTCCCCGAGCAGCTGGCGCGCGGCCACCTCGACGAAGCCCACCGCGAGCTCTCCGAAGGCGAGCGCCACCACCGGCGCGAGGGCGAAGAACAGCGCGAGCGCCTCGTCGCGCCGGAGCTCGGGGATGTGGCCCCCGAACGGCTCGAGCCGAGGACTCTCGACGAGCTTGCGCTCGACCTCGCCACCGAGCACCGTGGCCGCGAGCCGGAGGGCGACGAGGCCGAGGGCGGCGTACCCGACCACGGCGAGGACGAGCGCGCCACGGTGCAGCGGGAACGCGCCCCCGAGCGACAGCGCCCCGCCATGGAAGCCGACCGTCCCTGGTGCGAGGCACGCGGCGCAGAGCGCGATCACGGCCCCGAAGGCGAGCGCCGGAGCGTCCTTGACGAGACCCGTCAGCGCGCGGAGATCGGTGGGGCCGAGCCGCCGCTCGATCGCCTCGACCGACAGCCCGAGGCCCGCGGTCCCGAGCGACCCGCCGACCGCCACGATCATCGCCCCCGCGAGCCCCTGCGCGGTGCACGCGGAGAGCCCGAGCAGCATCGCGCCCAGCTGACCGACGCCGAGCGACGCCGCGAGCCGGGCGCCGTCGCCGCGACTCGCGAACGTGCCG
>CAZUZY010000352.1:0-9080 GCA_964624885.1 uncultured Polyangiales bacterium
CGGGCGCGGGCGTTCCTCGATCTCGCCGCCCGTGACCCCGAGTGCCGCATCGACGCGCGCAAGCGCGCGGTCGACCTCGCGCGCGCCGCCAACGACCGGGAGGGTGCCCTGCGTGCGCTCGAGCGGCTGGCCGCCGAGGCCTCCGGCAACATCCGGGCGACGGCCCTCGCGGAGCAGGCCAACGTGGTCGGCGAGGCCGACCCCGAGGGTGCGCTCGAGATCATGCGGCTCGCGGTGCAAGCCGCGGACGGCCCCCTGCGCGAGAAGCTCGCCTCCGATCTGCGTGGCCTCGAGTCCCCGCGGGAGACGCGCTCGCTCCCGCCGGCGCCCCCTCCTTCGCTGCGCGACAGCGGGGTGCGCTCCTCCCTCCCCCTCGAGGCGGCGCTCGCGGGCGCGACCTCGGACCCGATCCCACCGCCTCCGGCGGCGGTGGCGCCCGAGTCGGCGGTCCCGGCCGACCAAGGCCGAGAGCCCGCAGCGCCCCGCTCCTCCGCCCGCTTCCTCGCGCCGCACAGTGAGTCTGCGCCTCCGCCCGTCCACGCCGGCGTCGTGGCCGAGCCGGTCGACGCCCGTGGCGAGGGGGGACCCCTGCCTCCGGTGCCCCCCGCCCAGGACTCCCCGACCCAGCCCGGTGTCGGGGACGTCCGCCCCGTCGGCGAAGCGGCGCCACCGCCCGGTGCGCCGCATCGCCCGCGGTCGATGCCAGCGCTGCCGGTGGTGTCCGCCGCCACGCCGATCGATCGGGAGGCCGCGGGCAAGGTGGCCCTCGATCCCAACGCGAAGGTCGACGACCGCATCCGCGCCTTCGGCATCCTCGCGGGGGTCGCGCAGGCCGGGGGCGATTTCGAGCAGGCCGTCCGCGATCACCTGTCGGCCCTCGAGCTCGGCGACGTCGACGCCGGCGATCGCGCGGCCGATCTGCTGAGCGCCCTCCCGGACCGCGCCGGCGACGTCCTCCTCGTACGGCGCCGGCAGGCCTTCCTCGAGCCAGGGGTGCGCAAGCACCTGGACGGCCTGCACGCGGCGGCCCTCGGCGTGCGCGATCACGTGCTCGCCCGCGCCATCGATCACGTGCGCCGGGCCTTCGACCCCGCCGCCGGTCCGGTGCCTCCGCCCCCGCTCGATCTGCAGCTGGATCGTCCCGAGCTGCTGCTGCCGCTCCTCGAGCGCCGGGCGGTGCCCGCTGCGGCCGAGGCGCTGCGCATCGCCTGGGAGCAAGGCGGCACCGCCCTCAAGCGGGACCCGGGCCTCTCGTTCGCGCGCGGCATGGATCGCGTCACGGGGACCCTCCCCATCGGCAAGGTCGTCGCCGCGGCGAGCCGGCTCCTCGGCCTTCGCACGGCGGTGTTCCTGCGTCAGCGCGCCGGGCTCGACGTCGAGGTCGTGCTCGTCCCTCCGCCCTACGTGGTGCTGGGCGGCGACGCGCGCGAAGACACGCCCGAAGTCCGATACGTCCTCGGCGCGGGCCTGATGGCGGCCCTCCCCTCCCACGCCTTGCTGCTCGCTCAGCCCGAGCCACAGGCGCGGGCGACCTACCAGGCCCTCCTCTCGGCGTTCGGACCGCCCGAGCATGGCCGGAACATCTCGGCCGAGGTCGGGCGGCTCGCCGCCGCCCTCTGGCAGTCGGTGCCGCGCGCGGCCCAGCGCCGGCTCGGAGAGCTGCTCGGCACCAACCCGCCCACGTTCGAGGCGGTCATCGACGGTGCCCGGCAGGTCGCACGCCGCGGCGGCCTCTACCTCTCGGGCGATCTCGGCGCGACCCTCCGCAAGACCCTCGCCGAGACCCAGGATCCGATGGTCCTCGACACGCCGAGTGGCCTCGCCGAAGCGTGTCGCGAGCACCCGGCGATCGCCGACCTCGTGCGCCTCGCCACCAGCCCCGAGCTGGCCGAGGCGAGGTGGCGCATGCCCGCGGGCGGCCCCCGCCGCACACCCTCGGGTGGACAGCGCCGCGTCTAGAGGCGCCTCTCGTCTCGAGCACAGAGCCGGCTATGCTCCCTCCCGTGACGTCGACCGTGGGTCTCGGCCTCGTGCTGGCTGCGCTCAGCCTCCCGGGCTGCGTCGTGCTCTCGGATCCGGAGTTCAAGACCGAGGACGAGTGCCCGCCCACGCTCGAGATGACCGAGGCGAGCCCGGGCTACCTCAGCTTCCCGATCATCGCCGCGGCACCCCCGAAGGCGTTCGAGTTCCGCGCCACGGTGCCGGTGCGCAGCTGTGCCCTGACCCGCGCGCTCGAGGCCCGCGTGTTCCTCGACGGCAGCTTGCTGCGGTCGGCCGAGCTACCGCCCAACGGCACCAGCGGTCGCGATCTCACCGTCTTCGTCGCGCTCGACAGCGTGCGCCAGGGATGTCACGTCCTCGAGGTGCTGGTGAGCGGCCGATTCTCGAGCGATCAGCGTCAACCGGCGAAGGCGGGAGACGTCGGCTCCGGCGTGTGGTGGTTCGGTGTGCAGGAAGACGCCACCAAGCCACTGCCCACCATCGCGGACTGCGACAAGGGGCTGTGACGGTGCGTCGGCAGGCACTGTTCGCCCTCACGCTGCTCGCGGCGTGCCGCTTGCCGACCAGCGACGGACCGTCGTACGCCGGTCCACGCAACAAGTGCGACAACGGCTGTCCGACCGACGCCACCTGCGTCGACAGCGCCTGCGCGGCGGCGGCGACCGACTACGAGCTCGTGCTCGAGGCCACACCGCCCCTGACGGCGACCCACGGGCCGGGCCTCACGTTCGCGATCCCGGCGGACGACCGCAAGGGTGGCGAGCGGCCCCTGCAGCTGCCCGACGTGGTGCGGGTCAGCGCGCGCGTCTCCGCCAGCGCGGCGATCCCCGTGCTCCTCACGCTGGTCCGCACCACCGGACAGCCGGGCGTGGTGTCGTCGTACACGGCACGGAGCGCGGGCGCCGACCAGAGCCGCAACCTGGTCGTGCCCCCAGGCGAGTACCAGGTGCGCCTGGAGCCGGAGAACGCCGCCGATCTCGCCAAGTGGCCCCCGGTGGTCCTGCGGGACGACGCCAAGAAGGTTCCCCTCTCCCTGACCTTCACCGCGGGCCCGCAGCTCCTGGTCGTTTCGTACGCCAGCACGTTCCGCACGTTCGAGGTGACGCTGGTCGACGAGAAGGGCGCCCCGGTCGTGTCGCCCACCATGGCCTACGATCTGAGCGTCGTGGACGCGAACAGCGGGCGCCTCGTCTCCACGCGGGTGCCGACCTGCACCACCGCGGGCGCACCGCTCGCGTCCAAGGTCACCCTGGCCCTCGCGCCGGACCTCGAGGGCGAACGGCGGGTGCTGCGGCTCGAGCCGGCGCGGGTCGCGTGCACGGCGGCGACCGGGAGCGCCCTGCCCACCTTCGAGTACGACCTCGCCGCGCTCGACGTCGAGGGACGTGGCAAGGCGGAGCTCACCCTGCCCACCCTCAAGCCCGTCGTGGCGACCGCCGACGTCCACGCGGTCGGGGCGCCGAGCCAGACCCTCGCGTCGCGGGTGATCTTCCGCAGCAAGTCGCTGGTCGTGCCCGACGGGGTGCGCGCCGGACAGCCGTCGTACATCGCGCGCGCCGACACCGATGCCGGGCGCCTGACCCTGGCCCTCCTGCCGGGTCAGTACACCGCCGACGTGGTCCCCTCGCCGCTGTTCAACCAGCCGGCGCGGGCGTTCTCGAGCTGCGTGAGCTGCGCGGTGCCGTCGCAGGATCCCGCCTCCAAGCCCGGGGATAAAGTCACGGAGTTCTCGATAGATGCAGGCACGAACCTCGTGTTCGAGCTGAACCGCCGGAACAAGCTCCGCGTGCGGGTCGTGGGGTTCGACAACGCGCTGTTCCCGCTCGGCACCTGGGAGGCAGCCGCGGTCGGCAACAGTGGCTCGTTGTCCCGCAGCCAGCTCGGCACGCTCGGGCTCACCACCGACCGCACCACGGGCGACGTCTGGAACGTCGACGCCGATCTCGACACCGGGCTGTACGACCTGCTCGTGCGCCTGCCCGAGGCGTCTGGCTACCCGTGGCTCGTCCTCCCGCGGCTCTCGGTGGCGGGCGCGCTCGACGCAGGCGTGCTCACGATGTCGGCGCCCGTCGTGATGACCGGGACCATCGTCGACCCTCGGGGCGCGCGCATGGGGCGGACCGCGCTCCGTGCCCGGGCCACCGTGCTGGATCGCGCCACGCGCACGCCGATCTCCTCGGTCATCGTCGGCGAGACTCACACCGACGAAGACGGAGTCTACCGCCTGGTGCTGCCCGGCAAGCTCGATCCCGGGCTCGCGAGCAAGACCGCCGGTTGAGCGCCTTCGCCCCCGTCACTTGATGGCGTCGAGCTTCTTCTGGACGGCGACCTTGTCGACGTTGGGCTTGGTCAGGGCCTTCTTGTAGTCGTCCTTGGCGGCCTTCTTGTCGCCGGTGGCGAGCTCGGCGTCGGCGCGCACCTCGTAGGTCCGGCCGTCCTCGGGGAAGGCCTTCACCGCGGCCTCCGCGTGCCCGAGCGCCTTCATGGGCTCCTTGGCCCCGAGGAGCACCTGCGCGGCGCGCAGGAGTCCCGTCGGGTCCTTGTTGTCGAGGCCCGCGGCGAACTTGAACTCCTCGACGCCGTTCTCCACGTCGCCACCGCCGGCCAGGGCCTCGGCGTGCGCGAGGCGGGCGGAGGGGTTGTTGCCCGCGAGCTCGATGGCCTTGGACGAGGCCTTCTTGGCGTCGTCCCACTTCTTCTGCTTCACGAGCGACCAGGCGAGGCCGACGTGCGCGGCCACCAGCTTGGGGGCGCCCTTGAGCGCCGCCTCGAAGGCCTTCTGGCCAGCCTCCGGCGTGCCGAACCCGAGCTCGAGCTCCCCGAGGCGGACCTGCGCCGCGGGCCAGGCGCCCCGCATCGCCACGGCGATCCGTGCCAGATCGCGCGCCTCGACCCCGTCGGGCAGCGCGCGAGAGAGGTGGAAGGCGGCCTCGGGCCAGTCCGCGTCGAGCTCCCGCGCCTTCTTGAGCGGCGCGACCGCGTCGGTGCGCTTGCCCGCGGCCAGGAGCTCGGTGCCGAGGAACAGCCACGCCTCGGCGCGGGCCGGGGTGGCGGTGGTGAGCGCCTTGGCCTCGACGATGGCGGCGTCGTGGGTCTGCTTGGCGACGGTGACCTCGAGCCGCCCGAGCTTGACCTCGTAGAGGCCGGCGTCCGCCTTCTCGGCCGCCGTGAGCTCGTCCTCGGCGATCGAGATGCGCTCCATACCGAGCCAGGCCTTGGCCGCGCAGACCCGCGAGAGCGCCTCCCCGAGCTTGCCGATCTTCACGTTGGCGCACGCGGGCAGCGCGGGCGGCTTGGGGAGCGACGTGTTGACGATGCCCTGGTCGATCTCGGTGAGGGCGAGCTCGTAGCGCAGCTTGACCTGCTCCTCGCCCGTCGCGAGCGCCGCGCCGCGGGCGAGCTCGGTCTTCGCCGCCGCCCACTTGCCCGCCCGCCGGTAGGCACGACCGAGGGCCAGCGCCGCGCCGGCATCCTTGGGCTTGGCCTTGGCCTCTGCCTCCAGCGTGGAGAGCTTCGTCTCCTGCGCGTGCGCCAGCTCCAGCCCCAAGGGCCCCACGCAGACCACCACGGCGAGCAGCAGGGCCCTCGACTTCGACATGCTGGCGGGGTAGCTCGCAAAGGCACTCTTGGCAAACTCCCGTACCGAGGGCGACGTCCGTTCGCCCAGCGATCCGCTCCCCGAACCCCCCTTCGACCTCGGAGGGCGGGTCGTCGCGCGCGGGGCCGGCGAGCTGTTCCTCGGCGACGCCTACGCCCATCGACGGGTCGTCGAGGTGGATGCCGAAGAGGGGGACTGGGTCGTCGTCCGCGTCGTCGCGCGTCAGGGAGCCACCCTCGTCGGCGCCGCGGTGGAGACGGTCGGGCGCGACGTGCGCGCCGAGCGTCGCCCTGGGGAGGCCGAGCGGCTCCGAGCGCGGGACCGCGGTCTCCACCTGCACCAGCGCGCGCAGGTGCTCGACGCGGTGCGGGGGTTCTTCCGCGCGCGCGGATCGGTCGAGGTCGAGACCCCCTTCGCCGTGCCCTGCCCGGGACTCGACGTGCACCTCGACGCACCAGCGGTCGACGCGCGCTACTGGATCACGAGCCCGGAGTACCAGATGAAGCGGCTCCTGGCCGGTGGCATGCCGCGCATCCACCAGCTCGCGCGCTGCCACCGCCGCGGCGAGCACGGCCCCCGCCACAACCCCGAGTTCACGATGCTCGAGTGGTACCGCACGTTCGCCGGCGTCGACTCGATGATCGAGGAGACCGAGGCCCTCGTGGTGCACGTGGCGATCTCGCTGCGGGGCCGCGCCGAGCTCGTCACCGCCGACGGCGCGCACGTGGCGCTGCGGCCGCCGTTCGAGCGTCTGCCCGTCGCCACCGCGTTCGCGCGCCACGCGCGGGTCAGCGAGGCCGAGGCGCTGCGCCTCGCGGCCGAGGACGAGGAGCGGTTCTACCGCCTGCTCGTCGACGAGGTGGAGCCGGCCCTCGCGGAGGGACCGCCGGTGGTGCTCCTCGACTACCCCATCGAGCAAGCGTCCCTCGCGCGCCCGCGCCCCGACGACCCGCGCGTGGCCGAGCGGTTCGAGCTCTACGCAGGAGGGGTCGAGCTGTGCAACGGCTTCGGCGAGCTCACCGATCCGCGGGTGCAGCGCGCACGCTTCGTCAAGGACCAGGAGGTCCGCCGCGCGCGTGGACTACCGGTGTATCCGCTCGACGAGCGATTCCTCTCGGCGCTCGAGGAAGGCCTCCCGCCGTGCACGGGGAACGCGCTCGGGCTCGATCGCCTGGTGATGATGGTGGTCGGAGCCCAGGAGCTCGGCGACGTGCTCGCGTTCCCCGAGGGGTGGGTCTGACGTGGCGCTCGTGCCCCCGCTCGGGTTCGAGCCGGCCGAGGTCAAGGCGCTGCTCGCCCCGCTGCGCAGCCGCATGAGCGTTGCGATCTGGAACTGCCAGAACCCGTTCGCGGTCGGTGCCATCGTCCGCGTCGCGCACAGCTTCCTGCCCCGCGAGATCGTGATCGTCGGCGACGCGCCCTACTACGAGAAGGCGTCGATGGGGATGGAGAAGTACGAGCACATCGTGCGCCTGCCAGACCTGCCCGCGTTCTTCGCGCACGTGGCCGGCCGCCCGATCTGGTCCATCGAGAAGGACCACGCGACCCTCGGGCTCTACGACGTCGAACGCTTCCCCGACGACGTCGTGCTGGTGCTCGGGAGCGAGCGGTTCGGGTTGCCGGCGGAGATCCTCGCGGCGAGCGAAGTCGTGGTCGGCATCCCCATGTACGGCGTCAACCACTCGTTCCCGGTCGCCGTCGCGGCCGGCATCGTCCTCTCCGACTGGGCGCGGCGGCGAAGGACCGCGCCGCCGTGAACGAGGACGGCCGAACGAGAGAATGAGATCGAGGGCTCGCTCGTCCCTCGCCACACCACTGCATGCGACTCCCTGTTTCGATCGCGCTCGCGGCCCTGGCCGCTTTCGCCCCCGGCGTGGCCCACGCCGGCGACAAGACCCTCGAGGACTACCGACACTTCCGCGCCATCACCCTCGACTTGCTCGGGCGCATGCCGACGCGCGACGAGATCGCCGCGTTCGAGGGGGCGTCGTTCGACCTCGACGCCTGGATCGATCAGCAGCTCGAGCGCCCGGCCTACGTCGACCGGCTCACCCGCGTGTGGATGGACGTGCTGCGCCTCGAGGTGGGGCCCGCGCTGCAGTTCCGGCCGCCTTCGACGTCGCTGCGCCGGGTCACGATCCTCGGGCCCGACGGCAAGTCGCTCTACGTGTACTACCGCCCCAACCAGCGTCGCGTGCGCGAGGCGACCGACGGGGAGTTCTGCCTCACCAAGGCCGAGACGGGCCTGAGCTTCCCGCCCAACAAGCCCAACGTGGGGACGGCCGTCGCGGTCAAGCAGGAGGCCCTCGATGCGGCCACCGTGCTCGTCAAGCCGTGGTGGCTCTACCGCGACTACCGCAGCGCCGCGCCCGTCCTCCGCTACGGCGATGCATGGAAGACACCGGACGTCGGCTACCAACCGATCGCCGAGCTCCTGCTCGAGGCCGACGAGCACACGCCGACCGTCTCCGTGCGGGTGTGCAAGGAGGAAGCGCAGGGCGCGGACAGCGGCACGGTCTACGCGACCGGCCGCAAGCCCCAGAAGGGCCCGCCGCCTTTCGATCGCCTGCGCCCCCTGCCCCTCGACGACGCTTACGCGAAAGCCAACGCGGGAAAGCCGATCGCCTGCCGCGCGGGCGCTGCCGTGTCGTTGTCGGTCGACTGCGGCTGCGGCGTGGGGCTCGAGCGCTGCTACCCCGGCGAGGGCTTCAAGCGCGACGGGAAGGCGTTCGTCATGCCGAGCAAGACCCCGCTCGGCGTCGATCTGCCGTTCGACCAGTCCGAACAGTCGCCGTCGGACTGGATGAAGCTGTGGTGGACCCAGGAGGCGGTGCGGTTCCTCGGCAAGGTGTTCCGCGAGAACCGCGACTTCCGCGAGGTGCTCACGGGGCGCTGGAGCACGGTCAACGGCCCGCTCGCGCAGTTCTACCGCTCCAACGCCGCGGCCAACTCCGGCAAGACCCGGGCGTTCGGGCTGGTGGACGACGGCGAGCCGCTGTTCGATCCGGGCGCGGTGCCGGTGGGGCTGCTGCCGCACGACGTGGGCACCTGGGAGAGCGTGGCCGACCGCGGGCCCCACGCCGCCGGCATCCTCACCATGCCGGCGTTCCTCACCAAGTACGCGTCGCGTCGCGCGCGCGGCGCCGCGCTCTACGCGAGCTTCCTCTGCAAGAGCTTCGTCGCCGGCGACGTGATGTTGATGCCCTCCACCGAACCGAACCTCATGAAGCGGCCCGGCTGCGCCACGTGCCACGCCACCCTCGAGCCGCTCGCCGCGTATTTCTCGCGCGTCGTCGAGACCGACTGGCGCTGGCTGCCCGAGGGTGCGATGCCGACCCTCGATCCGCGCTGCAAGCTCGACGCGGCGGGCAAGGCGCCCGGCTTCTGCCGCGACTACTACGACCCGGCGTTCTCCTCGACGACCGAGGGCTTCCTGCGCGGGGCGTACGCCTCCCCGGCGCACGCGGCGGGCGGACCCGCG
>CAZUZY010000353.1:0-9009 GCA_964624885.1 uncultured Polyangiales bacterium
GCGACGCGCCGCTCGCGCGCCCTCCGCTGCCCGAGCCGTCGACCACCATGCTCGGCCGCTTCCAGACCCCCGCGCTGCGGGGCGTCGGCGGCGCCAGCCCTTACGGGCACGGAGGCACGGTCGCCGTGCTCGCCGGCCCGCCGATCCCGCCCCCGCCCCCCGACGACGCGCTCGAGGCGCTGCTGCCGCCGGTCGCCGAGGAGAAGCCGCGTCGCAAGAAGAAGGCGGCCGAGGCCCCGACCATCGCGCCGCCCTCGCCCGAGGCCGCCGTCCAGCGCGAGGAGGAGGTGCCGGCCGAGGCGCTCGTCGCCGAGACGCCGACGCCGGTCGAGCCGATCGAGGAGATCGAGGACGCGGCCGAGCTCGAGTCCGACACCGACGCCGACGCCGACGAGGCCGAGGAGACCCCCGCCGAGGCGCCCAAGCGCCGCAAGCAGATCATCCCCTGGAAGCGCGGCTTCGAGCTCCCTTCGCCCACCCTGCTCGACCCGCCGCCCGAGGACCAGCCGCAGATCGACCGCGAGCTGCTCCTCGCCGACGCGCGCGCCCTCGTGCAGACCCTGCAGACCTACAAGGTGGTGGGCGAGGTGCGCGAGATCCACCCCGGCCCGGTGGTCACCACCTACGAGCTCGAGCCGCGCGTGGGCACCAAGGTGCGCGAGGTCGAGGGCCTCGCCAACGACCTGCGCCTTTCGCTCGCCAAGGAGAGCGTGCGCATCGTGGCGCCGATCCCCGGCAAGAACCGCATCGGCTTCGAGCTGCCCAACGCCCAGCGCATCCCGGTGAACTTCCGCGAGCTCGTGGAGGACAAGCGCTTCGCCGAGGCCAAGGGCGCGCTCCCGGTCATCCTCGGCCGCGACATCGTCGGCGCGCCGGTCTACGAGGACCTCGCCGCGATGCCCCACCTGCTCGTCGCCGGCGCGACCGGCGCGGGCAAGAGCGTCGGGCTCAACGTCATCGTCGCCTCGCTGCTGCACCGGCGCACGCCCGAGGATCTGCGGCTCATCATGGTCGACCCCAAGGTGGTCGAGCTCGCGCCGTTCGACCGCATCCCGCACATGCTCCTGCCGGTCGTGACCGACATGAAGCAGGCCCTCAACGCGCTCAAGTGGTGCGTCGACGAGATGGAGCGTCGCTACCAGCTGCTCGCCAAGGCCGGCGTCAAGAACATCACGACCTACAACGCCTGGCGCGAGAAGATCGTCGCCGGGACGATCAAGAACCCCATGCCCCGCACGGTCGTCGCGACCGATCACAACGGCCTGCCCGAGGAGATCGTCAGCAAGGACCCGAACGTCGGCGAGCAGCAGCTGCCCGAGAAGCTCCCCTACCTCGTGGTCATCGTCGACGAGTTCGCCGACCTGATGATGGCGGTCGGCAAGGGCGAGGTGGAGCCCCCCATCGCGCGCCTCGCGCAGAAGGCCCGCGCCGCCGGCATCCACGTGATCCTCGCAACGCAGCGGCCGAGCGTCGACGTGATCACCGGCATGATCAAGGCGAACTTCCCCACGCGCATCGCGTTCCGCGTCGCGCAGCGGGTCGACTCGCGCACCATCCTCGACGCCCAGGGCGCGGAGTACCTGCTCGGCAAGGGCGACATGCTCGCCAGCGTCAACGGCAAGCAAGGGCTCAAGCGCATCCAGTGCCCGTTCGTGAGCGAGGAGGAGATCCAGAAGATCTGCGACTTCCTCCGCGCGCAGGGCGAGCCGGTGTTCGACGAGTCGATCCTGCAGAACCGCGACGAGGACGGTGACGACGACGGCGAGGAGGAGGCCCTCTCCCCCAAGGACCAGGAGCTGTTCGACCGCGCCGTCGAGCTCGTGGTGGAGGCGCGCAAGTGCTCCACCTCGTGGCTGCAGCGCAAGATGGGGCTCGGCTACAACAAGGCGGCGCGCTTCGTCGATCGCATGGAGCGCACCGGCGTGGTGGGCCCCGCGGTGGGCGCGGGCAAGGACCGCGAGGTCCTGCAGTGAAGGGTGCTGCAGTGAAGCGTGCTGCCGGGAGCTAGTAGCCGAGCGGGTTGCTGGTCGACGGCTTGACCGGCGGCTTGGCGGTGGTGGCGGACGCGGGGGGCCAAGGCTTCTTGGGGCCGCTGTAGACCGGCGCGACGGGGGCGACGGACTTGGTCGTGCTCGGCTCGGCGGAGGTGGTCGCCGGCGGGGCTGCGCTCTGCGACGGGGCGACCGACACCGCCACGGTGGTCTTGTCGGGTGCGGGTTTCTCGGGCTCCTCGGTCGGGTCCTTCTTGGCGGAGGCCTTCACCTCGGCCTTGCCCTCGCTCGAGGTGACCCGCACGACGACCGCCACCAGCCCGACCAGCAGCGCGAGCCCGAGCGCGAGGAACAACGGCGCACGGCGCGGCTTGCGGGGGGGCTCGAGATCGTCCTCGACGTTGGTCGTCGGCGACATGGTCATCGGCCCCGCGTCCACCGTGGGCGTGGGCCGCGGGGTCTCGCCGCCGCCCGTGATGCTGCCCGCGAGGCCGCCCAAGAAGCCGCCCGGGACGCTGTGAGCGTCGGGGTGCTGGGTGGCCGGCACGAGCTTCGGGCGCTCGATCGCGATCAGCGACACCGGCCGGGGCATGGGTTTGGCGGGCGGAGCGGCCACGTCGAGCGGCAACACGCGCACGCTGGCGACGCCGAGCGCGGCGCGGGTGCGCTCGACCGCGGCCAGCATCTCCCGCGCCGAACCCCAGCGGTCCTCCTGCCGGGTGCGGGTGGCGCGGTCGATGATCGCGATGACCTCGGGGTGCATGTGGGGCGCGAGCTCCCCGAGCGAGCGGGGCTCCTGGGTCGCCACGAGCACCATGAGCTCCTGCGGGTTCTCGGCGGCGTGCACGAAGTCGCCACAGACCAGCGCGAACAGCGTGGCCCCGAGGGCGTAGAGGTCGGTCTGGGCGCTGACCAGCTGGGTCTTGCCCATGGCCTGCTCGGGGGCCATGAAGCCCGGCGTGCCGAACGCCGTGCCGGTCTTGGTCGCGCTCGACCAGCCCGCATCGTCGAGCATGCGGGCGATGCCGAAGTCGAGGACGTGGACCTTGCCGTCGCGGTCGACCAGCAGGTTGTCCGGTTTGAGGTCGCGGTGGACGATCCCCTTGTCGTGCGCCGAGGCGAGCACCGACAGCACCTGGGCCGCGACGTCGAGCACCTCGCCGTCGTCGAGCAGGCGCTCCATCGCGCGGTCCGCGAGGGTGACGCCCTCGATGAGGTCCATCACGAGGAACGCCGCGCCGTCGGAGTCGTCGACGTCGTCGTCGAGCACCCGCACCACACCGGGGTGGTCGACCTTGTTGGCGAGGTAGCCCTCGCGGACGAACCGCGCGCGCACCGTGGAGGAGGCGCTGATGGTCGCGTGGAGCATCTTGAGCGCGACGCGCGCGCCATTGCGGTGGGTCGCCGCGTAGACGGCCGCCATGCCGCCCACGCCGATCAGACGGTCGAGGCGCCACTTGCCCTTCACCGTCCGCCCCAGCCGCTTGTGCGAGAGCTCCTCGATGACGGGATCCGCCATGTCCGACCTAGTCTAGAACGTGCCGGTCAAACTGACATGGAAGCCGGTCGGGTTGGCCTGGACGGACGCGGAAGTGCTTGATTTTGCTGGAGACAGCAGGACGAGGGTGAGCCCGCCGACGGCCAGGGTGGGCCCGGCGACCAGCAGGATCGTGGTCGTCATCGACAGCGTGCGGATGGAGCTCTTGCGGTCGTCGAGGGTGCTCGTGCCGAACGGGCAGCGGTCGTTCGGGCAGTCGCTCTTGAGCCCGTCGTACTTGCTCTTGGCCATCAAGCCGGTGACGACCCCACCCACGAGGAGGGTGCCACCCGCGACGACACCGACCCAGCCGACGGTGTGCAACGGAGAGGCGACCGGCGGCGGCACCGGGGGCGGCGGCTTGATCGGCAGGTCTTTCTTGGCCTTCTCGAGCTGCACGTCGAACTTCACGGTGCCGCCCTCGGGGACGGTCACCGGGGTCTGCGCAGGGGCGTGGTCCTTCGCGGTGACGCGGACCACGTGCGTGCCCGGGTCGATCACGCGGGGGACGTCCATCGCGGCGCTCGGCCAGGGGAGGCCGTCGACCTCCACCACGAGCTCGGGGTAGCTCTGCTTGGCCGTGATCTGCAGGCGACCGAGGCGTGCCTCCACCTTGGGCAGCTCGGTGGTCGCCTCGGTGACGGCCTCCTTGAACTGCTCGGGGGCGCCCTCGGGCACCACCTCGGCGGACAGCTTGCGCCAGGTCTCGGCTGCATCGACCAGGCGCCCGACCTTCTCGTAGCAGCGCGCGAGGTGCTGCAGGTGCGGCGGCGCGTGGAACAGCGCCTCGGCCTTCTCGAGCTTGGTGATGGCGCCCTTGCAGTCGCCCGCCTTCTCGGCCTCGATCCCGGCGAGCGCGAGCTCGCGTGCGGTGGCCTTGTCCTCGACCGGCCCGGCGCGCAGGCCGCTCGTGGCCAGCACCACGGCGAGCGCGAGCGCGCACGCACCGCTCCCCCGAGGGGAGAGGCAGCCGGGGGGTAGGACACGAGACATCGGATCCGATGGCTTACTAGAACGTGGCCAGCGCGCCCAGGTAGACCCCGCCTGTGGTCGGAGTGACCACTGGTACCACCGCCAAACTGGGCGGGAGCGGCCGCTTCCGGGTCTCCCAGCGCTCGGGGACGAAGGTGATGTTGGCCTGGACGATGCCGCCGATGGCGAAAGCGGCCAAGGTGCCCACGCTGATCCAGTTCACGATGCGGGCGCTCGTGACCAGGGTGCGCACCTCCTCGCCCGGGTTCGGGTTGGAGCGGTGGTAGAAGAAAGACACCGTCGCGGTGATGAGCGCGACGCCCTCCACGCCAGCGAACATGAGGCCGAGGCTCGGATCGCCGTTCTGGAACTGGCCCACGCCGAACGGCAGCGACGCGAGCACGCGCGAGTTGCGGGTCACCACGCGCTCGGTCGAGGCATAGGCCTTGAGGTCGGTGATCTGCTTCTGCGCCGCCTCGACCTTGAGCTTGAGGGCGTCGATCTCCTTCTTCTTGGCGTCGGCGGCGGCCTTGTCGGCCTCCTCCTTCTCGATCTTCTTGCGGACGCGGTTGAGCTCGTCGATGACGCCCGGCGGGAAGGCCAGCGCGTCCGGCTGGAACTTCATGTCGGCGCGCAGGAGGCGGTCGAACTGCTGGTCGGCCTTGCCGTAGTCCTGGATCGCCATGTACGCAGCGCCGCTGTACATGCGGCCCTTGGCGACCAGCGCGGGCTCCTTGAGGGTGGGCGGCGAGCCGTCGATGGCCTGCGCGAACCAGTCCACCGTCTCCTTGTACTTGCCGCTCTCGTAGAGCTTGCGGCCCTGGTCGAGCACCTGCTCCTCGGTCGCCGCCCGCGCCTCCGCGACCACGACGACCGCCGCGAGGCCGAGGCAGACGTGCATCGCCCGCCCCCCGACGAGGTGCTCGAGCCAGAGTGCCGGTGTCGAGATCAGCGAACGGAGGAGCACGCCCGTTCCTGCTGTGGATGAGGTGCGATCACTTGAAGTCGAGGATCGTGATGTTGCCCGGGGCCAGCGTAACCGGATGGCTCTCCAGGGAATAGCTGGCTGTCACGAGCGCGGCCCGGGACGACTCCGTCATGGGGATCACGAGGGGGGGGAGGCCCTCGGCGAGGACCTTGCCCGCCGCGTCCTTGACCGTGAGCCGGGCACCGTCGTGGGGTTCCCGCAGGTTGACCGTGGCGGGCCGGTACTTGGGCTTCATCTCCACGAGCAGGGGGCCGTCTCCCCCCGCGAGCTCGAAGGTCTGCTTGGCGGCCTCGCAGCACTGGTTGCGCCCGATGATCTCGACCGTGTGCTTGCCGAAGCCGAGCTCCATGGCGGGGTTCATCAGGTCGACCGAGGTGCCGTCGATGGTGATCGAGCTGGCCCAGGTGGCCGAGGTGATGCG
Organism: uncultured Polyangiales bacterium; assembly: GCA_964624885.1. Lineage (GTDB taxonomy): Bacteria > Myxococcota_A > Polyangia > Polyangiales > JADJMO01 > JADJMO01. The sequence continues at coordinate 5,910 of CAZUZY010000353.1, forward strand.
CACCGTGCGCTTGCTGCCGGCGTCGCCGCCCGGGCTCACCGGGCCGACCGGTCCGACGACGCTCGGCTTGGGGAGGGCGGTGCTCACGCTGACGGCGGGACCGCCCGATCCCGAGGCGACCAGTGGCGCGGTGTCGTCGGCGCCCGGGACGAGCGGCGTGCTCCCGCTCGGCGTCGACGCGGAGACGACCGGGGTCGGGCCCCTCTGGGCGAACCGCACGCCGACGAAGGTGCCCGCCATCACCACCGTCGCCGCCGCGATGAACGGCAGGAGCCGGCGCAGACTCCGCGCCCGGCGCTCGCGGGCAGCGATCGACGAGGCGGCACGCAGCAGCGCCACGTCGCTCGGATCGTAGGCCAGCGCGCGGTTCAGATCGTGAGAGCCCCCGACCACGTCCCCCGCGGCACGGGCGGCGAGGCCGCGCTCGCGCAGGATCGGCTTGAGGCGCGCCCCCCAGTTGCGGGCGACATCGACCGGGTCGTGGAGGAACGCCTCGAGCTCCGCCTCCGGGTCGTCGATGCCCATCGCGGCGAGCTCGTCGACGATGGCCTCCTCGCACTCGGGGAGGCTCGGGCGGTGGTCCTCTTCGTGGTCGAGCATCGAGGCGACGATCTCGGCCCACCGCCCACCGACCTGGGGCACGAGCCGATCGACCGGCGTGAACTGGCCCTCGAGCACGCGGCGGATCACCTGCGCGGGGTTCTTGCCGTCGAACGGGAGGCTCCCGGTGACGAGCTCGTAGAAGAGGACGCCGACCGCGAACACGTCGACCTTGGCGGTGACGTCGCCGCCCTCGATCTGCTCGGGCGACATGTGCGCGGGCGAGCCGAGGATCTGCCCGGTGCTGGTCATCCCCTGCGCGTCGAGGATCTTGGCGATGCCGAAGTCGGTGAGCTTGGTGCGCGGCGGTGTGCGCCCGGGCTCGCTGCCGCGGCCGTCGGCCAGGCCGCTGACCAGGATGTTCTCCGGCTTGACGTCGCGGTGGATGATGCCCTCCTCGTGCGCGCGGGCGAGCGCGGAGAGGATCTGCAGCACGAGCGCGGCCGCGATCTCGGGCGGGAACAGCCCGGCGTGCTCGCCGCCGAGGTCGGCGCGCAGCTGGGTCATGTACTTGCGGAGCGAGGGCCCGTCGACGAACTCGGCGACGAGATAGCGCTCGCCGTCCTCGAGATCGGGGACGTCGTAGATCTCGACGATCGCGGGGTGCTTGAGCTTCGCGACGGCGCGCGCCTCGTGGCGGAAGCGGGTCGCGATCTCCTGGTTCTCGCGCAGGTGGCGGTGGATGACCTTGAGCGCCACGTCGCGCTCGAGGCGCGGGTCGCGCGCCCGGTACACGGTGGCCATGCCGCCGTGGCCGACCTCCTCCACGATCTCGTAGCGACCGAGGGTGCCGCCGACGACCGCGCCGGGCCCGCTCGTGGGGGCACTCGTCGTGGGGGAGCCGGAGCGCAGCGTGCCGCTGATGGCGCGCGGCGCGTCGATGGTGTCGGTCTGCGAAGGGCGCGGCGGGTCGCTCGAGCTCCGTTGACCCGCAGCAAGGTCGGCGGCGTCGCGATCGGTCGCGCGCACCCCGTCAGCGTCGTCGTTGGAGAGCGGCTCGCCCGGCATCAGCCCCGACCTTGCAGGATGCGAGGACAGCGGGCGCGGCGCAATGATAGAACGAGGAGGGCGATGACGCAGGATCTCCACCCCGTGTCGACGGCCGTCCTGCTCGCGGTCCAGCGGCTGTTGCAGGTCCCGTTCTGCCTGCTCACCCGCGTCACCGGTGACTCGTTCGTGGTCCATGCCGAGGTCGGAGCCCCCTCGGGCCTCCTCTCGGGCAAGACCCTCCCGCTGGCCGATTCCTTGGTGGGAGAGGTGGTCAGCGAGCGCACGCTGGTCAGCTTCACCGACCAGGACGCCGTGCTCCCGCGCCTGGAGCGAAGCCTCGGGGTGCGCTCTGCGCTCGGTTTCCCCCTGGTCCTGCGCAGCGGCACCGTCGTCGGGGCGCTCGTCGCGCTCGACCGGGACGCCCGCACCTACAATCCTCGGGACGTCGATCTCTGCGCCGGCCTCGCCCGCGCCGCGGCGGCCGATCTCGAGGAGATCTTCACCTTCGATCGCGCCGCCGAGCTCGAGCGGGCCCGCCTGGCCGGGCTGCTCGCGCGCGGCATGGCGCACGACTTCGGCAACGTGGTGTCCTCCGCGCTCGCCAACGTGCGCTCGCTCCATCGCCTGCTCGGGCCGGTCGGGAGCGAGGCGCGCGAGGCCCTCGACGAGCTCGTCGCCTCCCTCGAGGCCGGGGCGGAGCTGATCGCGCGGCTCCGCGACGTGGGCCGCGCCGATCCGCGCGGGGCGCAGCGCCGCGGGCTCGACCCCACCGCGGTGGCCTCCAAGGTGGTGGCGATGGCCCGTGGCCTCTTCACCGAGGCCTCGGGGTGGATCGATCTGCGCTTGCAGCACCCCGATCGATCGATCGAGATCCGCGGCGACGAGCACGCCATCGAGCAGGCGCTCTTGAACCTGGTGCTCAACGCGCGTGACGCGCTCAAGGACCGCGGCGGCCGCGTGACCGTGCGCGTGCTGTCGCAGACGGTCGACTCCTCGAGCCGCGAGGCACCGTGGATGATCCCCGGCACGTGGGCGGAGCTGGTGGTCGACGACGACGGCCCGGGGGTCGACGAGAGCCAGGCGGAGCGGCTGTTCGAGCCGGGGTTCACCACCAAGGGCGAGCGTGGCAGCGGGCTCGGGCTTTTCCTGGTGAAGACCACGGCCACGGCGCACGGCGGCGGGGTGCGGGTCGGGCGGTCGCCGGAGGGCGGGGCGCGGTTCTCCCTCTGCCTGCCGGCGCGGCCGCGCGGGTCGTCACCTCGCCCGTCGTCACCGAGGACGCGCACGTGCTCGAGTGCCACCCGACCGAGCCGGAGCTCTTCATGACCGCCTGCTACAACGGCGAGATCGCCCTCTGGAGCGCCCGCGACGGCTGCATCCTCAACTCGTTCAACAGGTGTGGTGGGTGGAAGGGGAGGGGGAGCGAGGGGGCGGCTCCACGGAGGGTCTGAGATTTTCTGGGCACCTGACTAATGATGTGATCCACTGCACTGGTGCTGCAGCCTGTTTC
>CAZUZY010000354.1:0-9004 GCA_964624885.1 uncultured Polyangiales bacterium
GCGCACGCCCGGATCCTCGGGCGCGACCGCGAGCCGCGGCGCCTCCCGCGCGAGCACCGCGCGCAGCACCGCCGAAGGAGGGCTCCCCGCCTGGATGCGCTGGGCGATCGAGCCCGCGCTCGACGCTCGACGCGCTCCCCGACCCGGCATGGCGGCCGAGCTTAGCCCATCAGCGACAGCTGGTGGTGGCGAGGGCGGCGATGGAGGCGAGCACCCGCGGGGCCTCGCGATCGAGCACGTCGGCGTGGTTCGCGCCCGCGACGCGGAGCAGCCTCGCGCGGGGGATCGCGCTCGCCAGTGTCTCGCCCATGTGGAACGGCACGATCTCGTCGGCGTCCCCGTGGACCACCAGCGTGGGCACGGCGATCTGCGCCGTCTTCGACGCGGTGTCGAACGGGTCGCGCACGAGCAGGCTGGCCGGCGACCAGGGCGCTGCCTCGCGCACCAGATCGACGATCGAGGTGAACGGCGCCACGAGCACGAGCGCCGCGCCCCGACCGCGCCGCGCGAGCTCGGCGGCGATGCCGGTGCCGAGGGATCGCCCCGACAGCAGCACTCGCTCGGGGCCGATCCCGCGGGCCGCGAGGGCGGCGAGCAAGACCTCGGCGTCGGCGACGAGGGCCGGTTCGCTCGGCTCGAGGCCCTGCGCGGCGCCGTAGCCGCGGTACTCCATCACGACCACGCCGAGCCCGCGGGCGTGCAGCGCGCGACCGAACCCGAGCGCCTCCTCGGCGGTCTGCGTGTTGTCGTGGAAGTGCACCACCCAGGGGACGCCGTCGCTCGGGAGCTCGAGGGCGTGCACCCGCACGCCGGAAGGGGCCTCGACGACGAGCGCGCGTGCACCGCTCGACGGGACCGCGGCGCGCCCGCACCCGCGGAACACGAAGTGTCGCGAGGCCTGCCGCGCCCCGATCAAGGCGCAGGCCGCGAGGGCCCCCGAGAAGGCCGCGCGGACGAGCCACCGACGGGCCGCGTGCATCGAGGACACCGTGACGGCGGCCGAGCCCCGATGCAAGTGGCGCGGGCTTTGCTCACTCCTCAGCGTGACGAAATGGAGCGTCGCCGTCGATGTGTTCCACGCGCTCGCGATGGCGGCGTGGATCCTCGGGCTGCCGCTCTTGTTCACCCGCCGGTGGCGCAAGGCGACGCGGGTCTTCGCGATCTACGCCATCACCTTCGTGGTCGTGTCGCAGGCCTCGCAGCTCGCGCTCGGCGAGTGCTTCCTGACGACGCTCGCGCGCTTTGCCGAGGGCAGCGGACCTTCGGCGCAGCCCGAGTGGTTCACCGTGCGGATGGCGCGGTGGGTGTTCGGCATGGCGCCGAGCCGCAAGACCATCAGCGTCACCTTCGACCTGCTGGTGCTCGTGACGGCCGTCGGCGCGCTCGTGCGGGCCCACCTGCACCGCCCCGGGTGGTGGCGCAAAGCGCAGCCACCGCCGCATTCCCCGCACCGCCAGGTCTGAGACGGTCGAGCTCGGGACGAGATAGGCTCCGGCGGGTGTCCCCCGCGCTTCGCCGAGCGCTCCGCTGGTCGGTCGTCGGCGGCTGGCTCTTGCTGGTCGCCGTCGGAGGGTCGCTCGCGTTCCTGGTCGTCGATCACGCCCTCGGTCGTACCGGCGCCTGGATCGCCCTCCTCGCCTTCGTCGCGGTCCCCATCGCCCTCGGCGTCGCCGCCGAGCGTGTTGCGGAGAAGCGCGGCCGCGAGGTCCACGCCGAGAAGGTGGCGGTCTGGCTCGCCCCGCTGTGGTCCCTCGGCCTGGTCGCCTTCCTCGTGCTCGTGCTCCGGGGACCGACCGGGGACGCGCTGACGACGCTGCCGGCCCCTCTTCGCCGCGTCGGGCGCTCACTCTCGCCACCCTCGCCCGCCCGATCGCCGTCCGGCTTCGAGGTGGAGGTCGAGGTCACGACCCACACCAAGACCACCACGACCACCACGACGAGCGCACCCGCCGCGCCCTCGCCGCCCGCTCCGTCTTCCTCGTCGACACCAGCCCCGGAGCGCTTCGCGAGCGGCGACCCGACCTACACCGAGGAGATCCCCGGCTGCACGGCGCTGTCTTCGGTCGAGGCGCTCGAGAAGTCGCACCCGAGCGGGACGCGTCGCCCCTCCGCCGAGGGCCTCGCGCGGCTGCGCTACCCGACAGGCCTCCCGTTCCTCGTGGCCCAGGACGACAAGATGCTCGCGTCGTGGTTCCTCCACGCCCCCGACACGTTCGCCGGCGTGGCCTCCCGCTTCGACGCGGCGGTGCACGAGGGCGCGCACGTGTGGGGAGCCAAGCGGTTCGACGGGGTCTCGCAGACCTACCCGATCCGCGACGACCTCCTCGTGAAGGCGAAGCTGCAGAAGAACTTCCACTGGAAGGAGCTCCTCGCTGCGCACGTCGATCGCGCCGCCGACACCTACGCGCGCATCTACCTCGAGGGCCCGAGCGGCGCGCAGGGGTTCAACGTGCTGCTCGACGAGTACAACGCGTACGCGCACTCGCTGGCCTCGCGCTACTGCACGCGCGACCTGCTCCCGGACGGCGCCCGCGTCAGCGCGCGCGACGGCATCCTCACCATGATGTACTACCTCGAGTCCTACCTCGCGCTCGGGCGCGCGAGCCACCCCGCGGACTACGCGGCGATCCTGGCGGATCCCGGGACCCGCAAGGTGATCCTGACCGTGTGGGACCGCGCGGAGTTCTGGCTGCGCAAGAGCGCGAGCACGCCCGCGCTCGGGATCAAGGCCGAGACCATCGAAGGGTGGGTCTACGACAAGGGCCGACTCGCCGAGCTCGACCGCGTGCGCGCCGTGAAGTGACCCGCCGAGCGCGGGACCCCTCGACGACCGCGCTTCAGTCGAACAGCGAGCCCTGCCGGCTCGGGCGCCGGAACGTGCGCGGCGGCGCCTCGTCGGGCACACCGTCCATCCCGTCGCGGTCGAGCCCGAGGCGCCGACACTGCGCGGCGAACAGGGACGCGATGGCCTCCCAGCGGGGCCCCACGCCGGCCATGCGGCTGCCGAAGCGGGGATCGTTCAGGCGGCCGCGACGGATCTGCACGAGCGCGCTCTCGACCTTGTGCACGCGCCCCGGGTAGGCCTCGGCGAGGCGCTCGAAGAACACCGGCAACACCTCGGCGGGGAGCCGCAGCGGGATCATGGCGAGCGATCTCGCGCCCGCCGCGGCCGCGCGATCGACGATCTCGGACACCTGGGCGTCGTTGAGGCCCGGGATGACCGGCGCGACGTTGACCGACACCCGCACGCCCACGGCGGCGAGGCGGCGCACGGTCTCGAAGCGCGCCTCGGGGGCGGGCGCGTAGGGCTCGATCGCGCGGGCCATCTCGGGCTCGGCGAACGGGATGCTGATCGTCACCGAGGCGCGCGCCTCCCGCGAGAGCCGGGCGAGCAGGTCGACGTCGCGCCGCACGAGCGCCGACTTGGTGATGACGTGCACCGGCTGGCGGAACGCGACGCACACCTCGAGGCACGCGCGCGTGAGGGCGTAGCTCGCCTCGACAGGCTGGTAACAATCGGTGTTGCCGGAGAAGACGAGGAGCTCGCCCTCCCAGCTCGGCTTGCGGAAGGCCTGCTCGAGCAGCGACGCGGCGTTGAGCTTGACCACGATCTCGCGATCGAAGTCGCTGCCGGCGCCGAAGCCCAGGTACTGGTGCGAGGGGCGCGCGTAGCAGTAGGCGCAAGCGTGCACGCAGCCGCGGTAGGGGTTGAGGCTGAAGCGGAAGCCGATGTCGGGCGACTGGTTCTCGCTGACGATCGAGCGCGCCTGCTCGACGTGCAGCCGGAGCGGCGCGGCCGGCCTCTCTCCGAGCCACTCGACTTCCGTCGAGCGCCAGGGGTTCGGAGGGTTGGAGACCGGCCGCGCCTTCACCTGAACATGCGTACAGCTGCAGCGGGCCGCGGGCAAGTCCCTGGACGTTTGACACCAGCGGGGCGAGCGACGAGAGTGCGCGCCCCCGATTCTCACCCACGCCGAGGTCACGCGCACAATGGAAGTCCAGGTCGAGCAGCTCACCCCCGTCCTCGTCGAGTACTCCATCTCGGTCGGTCCCGACCGGGTCAAGAAGGAGGTCGACAAGGCGTACGTGGATCTGGCCAAGCGCGCCCGCGTGAAGGGCTTCCGCCCCGGCAAGGCGCCCCGCGAGGTCCTGACCCAGCTCTACAGCGGCGCCATCCTCAACGACGTGGCCACCCGCCTGGTCGACGAGACCCTCAACAAGGCGCTCACCGACAAGAACGTCACCCCGCTCTCGCAGCCCAAGATCGAGGTCAAGAAGGCCACCCCTTCGACCCTCGAGTTCAAGGCGCGCTTCGAGGTCCGCCCGGTCATCGGGGAGCTCAAGTGGGAGGGCCTCGAGGCCAGCAAGCCCAAGGTCAAGGTCGCCGACGACGACGTGAAGCTCGCGATCGAGAACCTGCGCAAGGCCCACGCCACGCTCGTCACCCCCGAGCCGGCGCGCGCCGCCAAGGCGGGTGATCTCGTCACCATCGACTTCAGCGCGACCCTCGAGGGCAAGGCGCTCGACAGCGGCAAGGGCGTCACCGCCGAGCTCGGCGAGGGCAAGCTCGTCAAGGAGCTCGAGGACGCGCTCGTCGGCGTCAGCGCCGGTGCCAAGAAGGACGTCGACGTCGCCTTCCCGGACAACCACGCGAACCCCGCCCTGCGCGGCAAGAAGGCGGCGTTCACCATCGAGCTCACCGAGATCAAGGAGCGCCGCCTGCCGAACCTCGACGACGAGTTCGCCAAGGACTGCGGCGACTACGCGACCCTCGCGGCCCTCGAGGAGGACACCCGCAAGAAGCTCGAGAAGCAGGCCTCCGACAACGCCGAGCAGCAGCTCGTCACGAGCCTGGTCGCGGCGCTCTGCAACGCGAACCCGGTCGAGGCGCCCCCCACCCTCGTGCAGCAGCAGGCGCAGCTCACCCTGCAGGAGCTCCGCAACACGGCGCGCCGTCAGGGCCAGCAGCTCCAGATGACCCCGGAGCTCGAGCGGCAGCTGATGGTCGACAGCGAGGTGAAGGTGCGCGCCGGCCTGCTCATGGCCGAGATCGCCCAGCGCAACACCATCACCGTCGACGACAAGGACCTCGAGAAGGGCCTCGAGGAGCTCGCGCAGGAGACCGGCAAGAACATCGCCCGCCTCCGCGTCGAGTACCGCGATCAGCAGAAGCGCCAGATGCTCATCGGCATGATCCTCGAGGACAAGGTCCTCGACGTCCTCATCGCCAAGGCCAACGTCAAGGAAACGGAATAGCTGTGTTGCTGCGGGGGGCTCACGCCCCCCGTGGACTCGGTGGCCGCGGCCCACCTCCGCCTGCGGCTACGGTGGGTCGCAGACCCGCCGAGTGCCCCCCTGCGCCGCTACGCGGCGGGATGGGGGGCGTCTTCGGAGCGGAGGACCGGACTGGGACGGTCCGGGAGCGACAAAGCCAATTCGTTTGGTGCGCGTTTTCGGTGGCGCTCTCGACGGTCTGCGGTTCGTGGCCAGGGCTGCTCCAGGCCTGCCCGAAGGGCTGGGAGCACTGCTCGTATAGGCAGTTCTCTCTTGTCTTCCTGGAAACCGGGCGTACACAGGAGCATCGTCTTTTGGTGCCGCGAAGCGGCCTTCGGAGGAGCCACGTGAGCAAGCGCTACATCACCCGCCGCGACGAAGCGATGCGAGTCCTCGAGTCGGGCGAGGCCCAGGACTACCTGCAGCCGCGCAACGTCTTCATGCCGTACATCGTGGAGACCACGCACCGCGGCGAGCGCACCTGGGACGTGTTCTCGCGCCTGCTCAAGGACCGCATCGTCTTCCTCGGCTCCGACGTCGACGACAACATCGCCAACATCATCATCGCCCAGTTCCTCTTCCTCGAGAGCGAGGACCCGGACAAGGACATCATCCTCTACGTGAACTCGCCGGGCGGGGTGGTCACGGCCGGGCTCGCCATCTACGACACCATGCAATACGTCCGTTGCGCCGTGTCCACCGCGTGCCTCGGGCAGGCGGCGTCGATGGGCGCGGTGCTGCTCGCGGCGGGCCACCGGGGCAAGCGCTTCGCCCTCCCGAACGCGCGGATCATGATCCACCAGCCGCTCGGCGGCGCGCGCGGTCAGGCCACGGACATCGAGATCCAGGCCCGCGAGATCCTGCGCTTCAAGCAGGTCCTCATCGACATCCTCCACGGCGCGACCGGGCAGAACAAGGACAAGCTCAAGACCGACATGGAGCGCGACTTCTTCCTGAGCGCGGCCGAAGCGAAGGAATACGGCCTGGTCGACGAGGTCTTCATGCCCAAGAAGAACCAGAAGCCGGCCGAAAAGAAGTGAGCGGACCGCGCTGTGGGTGGGCCGGCGCCCACCCCCGAGACAAGATCTGACGCGATGGGCCGTTCGTCGGGGTGGGCAAGGCGCCCACCACCCGAGAGCGGCCTCGTCGAACTCTCGACGAACCGGAACGAGCGGGCTACCTTTCCCCACGGAATCCCATGGAGCGCAGGCGCGACGGCGATCACGGCAATGGCAACCTGAGCTGCAGCTTCTGTGGCAAGGGTCAACGCGAGGTCAAGAAGCTCATCGCAGGCCCCGGGGTCTACATCTGCGACGAGTGCATCGGCCTCTGCAACGACATCATCGCCGAGGAGGTCGACAAGGAGGAGCCGTTCGCTTCGTCCACGCCGGTCCCCAAGCCGAGCGAGATCAAGACCGTCCTCGACGACTACGTGATCGGGCAAGACCGCGCCAAGCGCGTGCTCTCGGTGGCGGTGCACAACCACTACAAGCGCATCGAGTCCAAGGTCGCGCAGGACGACGTCGAGCTGCAGAAGAGCAACATCCTGCTCCTCGGCCCCACCGGCTCGGGCAAGACCCTCCTCGCGCAGACCCTCGCGCGCATCATCAACGTGCCGTTCGCCATCGCCGACGCCACCACGTTGACCGAAGCCGGGTACGTCGGCGAGGACGTCGAGAACATCATCGTCCAGCTGCTGCAGAACGCCGACCACGACGTCGAGCGAGCGCAGCGCGGCATCGTCTACATCGACGAGATCGACAAGATCAGCCGCAAGAGCGACAACCCCTCCATCACCCGCGACGTGTCGGGCGAGGGCGTGCAGCAGGCGCTGCTCAAGATCATCGAGGGCACGGTCGCCAACGTGCCGCCCAAGGGCGGCCGCAAGCACCCGCAGCAAGAGTTCCTGCAGGTCGACACGACCAACATCCTCTTCATCTGCGGCGGCGCCTTCGTCGGCCTCGATCAGATCATCCAGCGCCGCATCGGCCAGCAGTCGCTCGGCTTCGGCGCCGAAGTGCGCAGCAAGAGCGAGTTCAAGCTCGGCGAGCTGTTCGCCCAGATCCAGCCCGAGGACCTCCTCAAGTTCGGCCTCATCCCCGAGTTCATCGGCCGCCTCCCGGTCATCGCCACCCTGCACGAGCTCGACGAGGAAGCCCTCATCGACATCCTCACCAAGCCCAAGAACAGCCTGGTTCGCCAGTACCAGAAGCTGTTCGAGATGGACGGCGTGAAGCTCAAGTTCACCAAGGGTGCGCTGCAGGCCGTGGCCAAGGAGGCGCTCAAGCGCCAGAGCGGTGCGCGCGGTCTGCGGGCCATCCTCGAGGCCTCGATGCTCGACATCATGTACGACGTGCCCTCGCGCAGTGGCATCAAGGAGGTCGTGATCAACGAGGACGTGATCACGCGCCAGGAGCAGCCGCTCATCGTCTACGCGAAGGAAGCCTCGTCGGCCTGACGGCGTCGAACGCCTGCACCGATCGGCCACCTCTCGGGGTGGCCGATTCGTTTCTGAGGTCCCGCAACGTTGCAGCCCAGACCTTGCAGCTCTGGAACCACAAGGGGCCGACGCTTCGCCAAACCCGCGAAACGAGGTCCGGAGGCCCTGGCCCCGACCTTGCTCCATGGACGACAACGCCGCGGCGGGCCGACAATCCCCCCCATCTGCCCGCTGCGGCGCTCTCTTTTTCTGGAGGGGGGCTCGCGCCCCCCTCGGGGTCGGCGGCCGCGGCGCCGACTTCGCCCCTGCGGGGCTCGTCGCACCGCAGACCGGCCTCCCACCCCCGCGCGCCGCTCCGCGGCGGGACACGCCCACCCCTACGTCGGCGGCCGCGCAGCCCCAACCCACGTGCTCGACGCACGCGAGGGCTTCTTCCTCTCCCGCAACGACGCCCGACGCCGCACCGAAACAACCGACCGATCCCGGCCGCCACCGACACCGCACCCACCCTCTCTGCGAGCGAAGCGAGCGGGGGGGTTCGCCATGTCAGCGACGCGGGTGGAGCGGTCCGTAGCGAAGCGAAGGACGGCGCAACCCGCGCCGCGGCATGGCGATCCGTGGGGGGGCGAAGGCCCCCCCACCAGCCACAGAGCGCCCCACTAGCCCGCGCGCGCGAGGGCCTCGAGGGCCTGGTGGGCGACGGCGACGCCTTCCGACCAGCCGATCGCCTCGGAGAGTGCCTGCGCGGCGCGGTAGCTCTCCTCGGCCTGATCACGACGACCGAGCTTCACCAGGTAGTGGCCGAGGTTCACGTGGATGCGTGCCTGGGACATGCGGTCGCCGCTCTCCTGCGAGAGGCGCAGCGCGCGCATGGTCTCGGCGGCCGCGGCGCGGAAGTCGTCACGGCGCGCCGCGATGTGGCCGAGGTTCGCGAGCGCGCGCGCCGACGCGGCGTTGTCGTTGGCCTTCTCCGCCTGGGCCAGCGAGCCGCGGAAGTAGTCCGCCGCGCGCACCGCGTCGTCGCGACGCAGGTAGAGGCGACCGACGGCGTTGAGGAACGCGGCCAGCCGCGTGCGCAGCGTGAGCTCGTCGCCGAGCCCCTTCTCGGCGAGCGCCGACGCCATCTCGAGGCCGGTGAGCGCGGCCTGCAGCGCCTTCTGCGTCTCGTTCTGGTCCTCGAGCGCAGCGGAGAGATCGAGGTACAGATCGCACGAGAGCTCGGGCTCACGCGCCGCCGTGGCCTTGTCGAGCGCCGACTGCAGCACGAGCGCGGCCTCGGCCGGGCGACCG
>CAZUZY010000355.1:0-8995 GCA_964624885.1 uncultured Polyangiales bacterium
GAACGTGCCGAGCGCCGCGAGGACGAGCAGCACCGCGCCGACCCACGCGAGCGACGGCGCCGCCCACTGCGTGGAGGCGCCGAGCACGTACGGCAGGATGCGGACGAGCAGGAGGCCGGTCACGAGCCGGGCGACGCTGACCGCGACCACGCCGGCCCCCGTGGCGAGGGGCGCCGCGGCCATCAGACAGAGGCCGAGCAACACGGCGACGAACGTCCCCTGGACCAGGGGCATACCGAGGACCGTGCTGGACTGCGCCGCCGGCAGCGACACCCAGTCGACCCGCGCGAGCTCGGGCAACGATCGCACGTGCAGCGGCGCTGCAGCCACGAGCGCGCGGAGCCCAGTGCCGACGAGCACGACCCCGAGGGCCGAAGGCAGGAGCGTCCGGCCGACCGCCTTCGGGCCGATGGACAGCGCGACGCCGCCGACCACCAGCGAGAGCCCGAGCACGATCGAGGTGGTGTCCCAGGCCGTGAGCACGAGGCTCGCGCCGGCGAGGAGGACCAGCACCCCGTGCACCGCGACACCCCCCGAGATGGCGGCGGCGGCGACGGCGAGGACCGCGAGCAGGCCGAGCATCCCCGGGCCGTCGAGCCCGCACAGCCAGGTCCCCCAAGGGGCCGCGGTGCGCGACACGAGCTGCAACCCGTCGTTGCCCCGCTCGGCGTCGAACGACGGCGAGAAGCGAGCCAGCGCCCACGCGAGGAGCGCACCGTGTCCGAGGACACCGACGAAGCCGGCGAGCTTCGCGAGGGCGGGCCGACGCGCGAGCCAGGCGGCGACCAGCGCGAGGACGATCGGCGCGAGCACGAGCAGGCGCAGGGGCTCGCCGCGCTCGGTCCCGGACTGCACGGGGACCACGATCTCCCTGCCCTCGGAGCGGAAGACCACGTGCGCGAACAGCTGGCTGTCGCGGGGGGCCTCCCACTTGACGGTGATCGTCTGCGAACCGCGTGGCGAGAGGGTGAGCTCGCGCGGCGTGACCGTCAGCGTGCCCTGGAGAGGGGCGCCGGCGACGCCTTCGATCCGCGCGACGTCGATCCGCACGGGTGCCAGCGCGTCGCTGCGGAGCACGAACGTGCCCTTGCCCGTCGCGTCCAGGCTCACGATGCGAGGCCCCACGACGAACACCGCCGCCGAGGCCCTGGTGGGCAGCAACATCGCGAGGAGCAGCGTGCAGAGGACGACGAGGCGGTTCATGTCCGGGGCTCCTCGGCGGGCTCGGCGAGGCGCGGCCCCACCACCCACGCAACGACGAGGACGAGGGCGAGGAGGCCGGTCACCGCGAGATCGGTGCCTGCGCCCTGGAACGTACGGGACATCACCTCGGCGGGCGCGATGCGCACCGGATCGCCGACGAGGACGACGGTCAGCGCCGAGACCCCGGCGAGGGTCGCCGCCGTGCGGGCGCCGAAGGGGCTCGCCTTCTTCTTGCGCTTCGTCAGCGGCGTGGCGCGCGCGAGGAGGACCAGCGCCGAGAGGCCGACGACGAGGCCGAGCCCGGCGAGCCGCCCCACCGTGCCGACGAGCGGACGACCGAGGACCAGCGCGACCACGGCGAGGACGCCGGCGACGACGGGCAGGACCTTCGCCTCGAGGGCGTGCCCGGCGCCGTCCTCGAGGCCCTCGAGCCCGGCCAGCACGAGCAGCCCCGCCACGAGCAGCAGAGAAGCCGCGTTGGGGACCGAAAGGGCGCCTGCGCCCGCAAAGGCGGCGAGGGCCCGCGAGAGCTCGACCACGCCGCGTTCCCCGAGCCCAGCCCTGTCGCGTCGCCGGACGGCGACGAACACCCGGACGAGGAGCGCGAGCCCGACGAGGACGAACACCAGAGCGACCGCAGGGGCGAGGCGCGTCGGCAGTCCCAGACCGCCGATGCGTGCGAGGAGGGCGATCCCGACGATCGCGTGGAGGCCCACGCCGAGGGTGCCGCTGCCCGCGAGGGCGATGCACAGCGCCGCGAGCGCGAAGGCTGCCACGCCGAGCTCGACGACGGGCACCCCGAGCGCGCGGCGGTGCTCGGCCGCTTCGGGATCGAGCGTGCGCCGGACGAACCGGCCGGTGCCGTCGTCGAGCGCGAGCTGCGCCGACAGCTCGCGGAACGAGAGCGTGGGCCCGATGGCGACGATGGCGATCTCGCGCCCCTCCGGCACCGGCACCGCGCGGAAGCGTACCCGCCGACCGCCGCCGCGCGGCTCGATCTCCATGTCGACGAACCCGGAAGGGACCTCGCGCCGGACCAGCGGTGAGGTGCCCGCCACCTCGGTGCCCCGGAGGAACAGGCGCGACCCTGGCGCCGAGACGAACGACACCCAACCCGGCGCAGCCAGGGTCGGTAGACCCCCGCTGGCCAGCGCCTTCGGTCCTGGTGTGGCGCCCGGCGACTTGGCTGGGAGGCCGACGAGCACCGGCCACAGCTCCGGACCGACCGCGCTCGCCTCGGCGTCGTAGCCGAGCTCCGAAGCAGTGTAGATCTCCGCCGGCACGGGGTTGCGGCGGGTGTAGTCGGGTTCGTGGCCGACCCGGATCCCGAAGCTGCCACCGAGCCCCCACGCGAGGACGAAGCCCCCGGCCACCGCGAGCACGCTGCTCGCGTGCGCCAGCGAGGCGCCGAGGGGCCGCGTCGAAGCGCCGAGCGAGGAGGCTGCGAGCGTGGCAACCGTGGCGCCGACCGCGAAGGGGAGCGGACCGTCGCCGAGGACGGCGAGCAGGGCTCCGGTCAAGGCCACCCCGACCCGGGGGGTGCGATCGAGGAGCGCCTCGAGGCGGGTCGTGCGCACGAGCTCGGCCAGCGCGAGCGCGCAGGCGCCCAGCGAGAGCAGCGCGGCCCGACCGTCGAGCAGCAGCGACAGGGAGAGCTCGAACGAGCCCACCCGACCGAGCCGCAGGGGACCATCCACGAACTGACGACCGGCGAGCGAGCTCGCGTGCATCACGATCACGGCACCGGCGAAGAGGGCCCCGGAGACGGCGACCGCCCGCGCCTCCCGGGCCGACTGCTGCAGCCGCGGTCGGAACGAGGCGGCGGCCAGGGCGGAGGCCAGCGGGGCCAGGACGGCGAGCCGCAGCACGCCGCTCGGCGAGACGAGCGCGACATCACCGGTGAGGCTCTGGAAGGA
Source organism: uncultured Polyangiales bacterium (assembly GCA_964624885.1). Taxonomy (GTDB): domain Bacteria; phylum Myxococcota_A; class Polyangia; order Polyangiales; family JADJMO01; genus JADJMO01. The sequence continues at coordinate 3,120 of CAZUZY010000355.1, forward strand.
CATGCCGCGGGATCGGGCGTGTACGCGCGACCGCCCCGCCGCGCAACTCCCGGAAGTTGGCCCGGCGCGTCGAGGCACGGCATGGCGGGGGGTGATGCGTCGTGGGCTCCTCGCCACCCTCGTGTTCGTCTCGCTCTCGGGCTGCGCCCTCGAGGCGCCGCCGAGCACGCTCAAGATCGACGGCGTCTCGCCCCGCGAGGTGGATCTCGGCGACCGCCTCGAGGTCGACGGCGCGGGCTTCCCGCTCCGGAGGGTCGCCCACCTGCGCTTCGTGGGGCGCCTCCTCCACCCCGGCGCGCCGGCCGAGAACGCGGACTTCGAGGTCGACGTCGAGGCCCGCTCGGAGGGGCGCCTCACCCTGCCGCTCGACGAGACGCTGGTGGCCCGCTTCACCGGCCGTGGGGATCGCGCCGCGCACGCCACGTTCCGCGGAGAGCTGAGGGTCACCTTCGATCCGCTGGAAGGAGGCACGGCCAAGCTGGTCGGGAGCCTGCCGGCGGTCGTCCTCGACGTCCGGCCTGGCCGCCTCGCGCGGAGCGAAGCGCGCCTGACGACCGAGGGCGCGCGACTGCTGGACTGGATGGGTGTCACGGTGTCGCCGCAAGCCCCCGCCTCGGGAGGGCTCCTCGCGACGAAGGTCACGCTCGGGAGCCCCGCCGACGCCGCCGGCCTCGCGGCGGGCGACGTCCTCGCCGAGCTCGACGGGTTGCAGGTGTTCGCGGTGAGCGACCTCGCGCCTGCGCGCGATCTCGTGACGCTCGGGGTCCGCAAGGGCGGCGCCGCAGGGGCGCCCCAGCTGGTCACCTTGCGTCCTCCGGGGCTCGCCGAGCGGGTCCCGCGCGATCTCCTGCTCTCGGCCATCGCCTGCGGCTTCTTCGCGCTGGTCCTCCTGCTGCCGTTCGCGCGAGCGCCCCGGCTCCTCTCGGCCCTCACGCGAGACCGTGGGCTCCGCCGCGCACGCTTCTCGACCCTCGAGACCGGCCTCGTGCTGCTCGCCGTGGCCACGACGGCGATCGGGCTCCGCCTCGCGCCGGGTGAGGCCGACGTGGCGGCGGCGTTCCTCACGGCGACCTTCGTGGCCCTCGCCGCGAGCTTCTTCGCCCGCCGTGGCTCGGCGCTGTCGGCAGCGACCAGCCAGCTACCGGGGGCGCTCGCCATCACCGCGGTGGTCGCGACCACTGGATCTCTCCGTCTCTCGGATCTGGCGGCGCTGCAGGGCGCGCGGCCCTGGGAGTGGACGCTCTCGCGGGTTCCCCCGACCGCGCTCCTCCTCGGGGCGTGGGCGCTCGCGGTCGCGCGGCGGGCCGACGAGGGGGGACCGGTGGCGCGGGCCATCCACCTCGCGAGCTTCGCCGTCCTCGGCTCGATCCTCTTCCTCGGCGGTGCGCTCGCGAGCGACGATCCCCGTCCCCTCGCGGTCGTGCTGTCGACCTTCGTCGTGCTCGCGCTCAAAGCGTTCGCGCTGGTCGGCCTCGTGACCCTGGTGCGCACCTTCGACGGGCGTCGCGGGCTCGGGGCGCCGCTCGGCCTCGCGGTCGTCGGAGCCGCGACCACGGTCGGTTGGTCCACGCTGGTGACCGGCGAGCGCGTCCGCGCCCTCGTGGGGCCCGCGACCTGCGCGCTCGTGGCCACCGCGCTCCTGGTGGTCTTGATGGAGGCGCTCTACGCGCGGCGCACGGTCACGGTGCAGCACGTCGATCCGCACTGCTAGGCGGACGCGACGCCGCGCGCGGAAGCTCAGAACAGCGCGCGGAAGCTCAGAACGTCAGTGCGACGACGGGGGCGTGGACCTCGTAGCGCTGCTTGAGCCCGTAGGTCGCGACCTCTTCGCTCGTGAACGTGGGGCGCAGGTGGACGAGCGGCACGCCGAGACCGACGCTGTTGCTGTCCAGGTTGAGGAGGGCGACCGGCAGCGCCTTGCGCCCCTCGATCTTGTGCTTGGCCGGGCCACCGGCGGGCTCGGTCTTGCCACCCGCGCCACCGCCGGCCCCCGCCTTCACGGTCGGGCTGGGCGTGGCATCGCTCGGGGTGGAGTCTTCGGACTGCGCCGAGTAGGAGTTGGCGCTCAGGGTCACGACGATGGTCGGGATGAGCAGCGCCATGCCGCCCGCCAGCATGTACATCGGGGCGTTGGGGGTGCCGCCCTTCTCGATGAAGTAGCCGCCGACGCCGCCGCCGATCGCGAGGGCGGTGGGGATCGTGTAGTACATCCAGGAGCTGCGCGCGCCGAAGGCGGACAGCGTCAGGAAGCCGAGCTCGCCGCCGAGGAGCGCGCCGCCCGCGATGCCCTTGCCCGTCGCCTTGACCTCGGTGTCGGCCTTGGCCTCGGTGGTGGCGGTGGCGGCCGCGGTGGTGCACAGAGAAGCCACAGCGACCACAGCGACGAGTTTTCCGATCGAACGCATGAACCCTCCGAGGACTCGGTCGACAGTCCTACCAGATGAACGGGTGCGCAAGCAACGTACGGCGTTCAGGGACCGGCGGAGGGGGAGATCGCCGCCGCGGTGGGCGCACCCGGGTCGGGCTTGGCGGGAGGGGTGGTCCCGCCCGTGGGAATCGAGAAGACGAGCCGGATGCCCACCTCGGCGAAGCTCCGGCTCGAGTTGGAGCGGGCGGTCTCGCCGGGCAGCGCCAGGGTCGTGTTGCAGGTCCCGCTGCACTCCTGGCGCCGGCCGTTGGAGGCCGAGGCGCCGAACCAGCGGGCACCGAGCCCGAGCGCCCACTGGGGGTTGAGCGGGATGTCGACCCCCACCCCGAGGCCGAACGCCGCCGAGGAGGAGCGGTAGGTGAAGGCCTCGTTCCCGGTGAACTGCCAGGCCTCGCTCCAGCCACCGAAATCCGCGCCGAGCCAGCCGTCGAAGTGCTTGGTGCGGACGAGGTGCATGCGCGCGCGCACCCCGCCGAACAGGTGGCGCTGGGTCGCGGAGGTCCCGATGTCGGCCGCCCCGAGGTTCGCGACGTCGGTCGGGTTCGGGCTCGCCTTCGCCACCGTCGGGTCCACCGTGACCGAACCCGTGGTGCCCACGAAGAACAGGCCGAACTCCCAGAACGGGCTGGTGCGGTAGGCGATCGAGAACTCCGCGCCGGCCATCGGCTTCTGGACGATGTAAGGGTGATCGCTGCCGAACACGCCGCTCGCGGCCAGCGACACCTGGAACGCAGGCGCGACCAGCCCCCCCGGCGGCAGCGAGGGCAGCACCGGCATCGCAGGGGGCGGGGGCAGATCGGGGCCCGTGCCTCCACCGGTCGGCGGCGGCGGGAAGACCGGTGGATCGGCGACCGGCGGGGCCCCGAAATCGACGCGAATGGCGGTCGTGTTGCCCGCCGTGACCTTGATGTTGGACTTGAAGGGTGTGCCTCCAGCGGCTGGAGTCACCTCGAGATCGTGAGTACCCGACCCGGCCTCGAACGGCGCGAGCGGGGTCGTGCCGATGAAGACCTTGTCCAGCCGGATCTTGGCGCCGGGGGGAGCGTTCTCCACGGCCACCCGACCGAGCCGGTTCTTGAGATCGGCGATGTCCGCCTTCACGGACTCGCGCCGTGCGCTCGGGATCTCGTTGCCGCCCTCGGCCAGGTAGCGCTCGAAGGAGTTGATGGCCTCGGGCTCCCGCTTCAGCAGGACCAGGCACTGCGCGCGGTTGTAGAGGATCTTCCAGTTCTTGGAGAGCTCGTACGCGGTGTCGTACTCGACCAGGGCGTCGTCGTAGCGCTGCTCCTGATAGAGCTTGTTGGCGAGGTCGAAGTGCTTCTTCGTCTCGGGGTCGACCTCGGCGGCCCTCGCCCTCGGCACGGCGCGGACCGTGACCACGCCGCCCACCAGGGCGAGGGCCACCGTGAACGCTCGTTTCCACTGGGTCGGCATCGGATTTCTGGGCTCCTCAGGGGCTTTCGCGGTTGCGACGGGCGGTTCGGTAGAGGGCGGCGCCGAAAATCACGTCGAGCGCCAGCGCCACCGCCGATCCACTTGGCAACTTGCGGGCCACGATGTCCGCCGTCACGACGGCGACGAAGCCGAGCTTCACGAGGGCGGTCGTCTCGACCAAGAGTAGTCCCTGGCTCCGGGGCAGCCCAGCCGCCCGCAGCAGGCCGAGCCCGAGCGTGCCGTACGCGACCGCGAAGAAGTGGAGGAACGTGGCGGGCTCGGTCCAGGGCAGCGCCAGGGCGGCCAGGGTCCATCGCGGCGCGAGCAGCAGGCTGGCCATCAACCCGAGGTGCACGAGACCGGTGGCGCGGACGATGGTGGCGGCCCCGGCCGAGAAGCGAGCGTCGGTGTCGGACACGCGGCTCAACGCAGGACGACGCCGATCGCGTCGACGATGACCATCGGCGTGCCGGCGACGAGGTTCGCGCCTTCGCCGTTGAAATGGTCGCACTCGGCCTGGGTCAGGGCCCGGACCGTGACCTGGCCGTCGATCTCGGCGACCTTGGTCTTGGCGTCCTTGGGCAAGAAGAACGCGTGGTCGTGCATGGTGACGTGGGTCGGCGGCTTCGGCGACTTCGGGTCGGTGCCCTCGGGCCGCAGGTCGGCCCAGCAGCCCGCGTTCTGGCAGACGGCGACGACCTCACCGCGGGTGCGGACGCGCTTGCCGTTCCAGTCGTTGGGCTTGGCGAGCAGCTCGGCGAGGGGGATGTAGGGGGTCGAAGGGTCGATCGGCTTGCCGTACGCGGTGCCTGCCGCCGGGCTCACCGGGGCCGCGGAAACGGCTCCGACTGCCGCCGACGACGCCCCCGCCGTCGTTGCCACGGGTGCAGGGCCCTCGTGGATGGGCTCGGTCCTACAACCGAGGGCGGCGACGCACACGACAGCCGACCACCGAAGCATCGCTCACTCCGCGACCCCCAGCAGCTTGGCCATCGAGGCCTCGTCGGCGGGGGTGAAGGGGTACTGATCGAACTCGCCCGAAGTGACCCAGCGGAAGTCCGCGACGGCACGGGCCTCGAGGGTCTCCGAGCGGAGCTTGCACTCGTAGAGGTGCAGATCGACCGAGTAGTTCTCGTAGGGGTGGCTGACGAACGAGATGAGCTGCCCCACCTCGACGTCGACGCCGAGGCGCTCGGTCATCTCCCGGGCGAGCGCGCCCTCGTCGCTCTCGCCCTCCTCCACCTTGCCACCGGGGAACTCCCAGAGCAGTGGCAACACCGCGGTCTTGCGGCGCTGCGTGATGAGGTAGCGCTCGTTCCGCTGGACGACCGCGGCGACGACGCGAATGACCTTCTTCGCGGCCTTGGTGCTCGTCGAGGTCACCGCGTCGCTCCCGAGCCGTCTCCGCTCCGGTCGGCTGGCATCAGACGCCGACGCGGAAGAGCTGCTGGCCCATCAGGATCACGTCTCCCGAGTGGACCTCGCGCTCCTCGTTGAGCCGGACGTAGGTGCCGTTCGACGAACCGAGGTCGGTCAGGAACATGCGACCGGCCTCCGGGGCGACCCGGCAGTGCAGCCCGGAGACGTAGCCGTCCTCGGGGAAGATCACGTCGCCACGCTCGCGACCCATGTGGATGCCGTGCGCGGGGATGGTGAAGGCGTTGCCGGTCGTGTCGCGACCGGTGACGAGGAGCAGGCGACCGACGATGCCGTCGGCCGGGCTGCCGAGCCGCTCGACGCCGTCGGCGCTGGGCGCCGGCGCCTGCAGCCGCTCGAAGCGGATGAGCTCCTGGCCGATGCGGAAGATGTCGGTCGACTTGAGCTCGGTGGGCGTGTCGCGGGCGATCTTCAGGTAGACGCCGTTGAGCGAGCTCTCGTCGCGCACGGTGATCTTGCCGTTGCCGACCTTGAACGTGGCGTGCTTGGGCGAGAGATAGCTGTCGCCGCCGAACACACCCCCGAGGTCACGGCCCACCGTGGTGGCACCCGCCGGCAGGTTGAACGTGCCCGCGTC
>CAZUZY010000356.1:0-8946 GCA_964624885.1 uncultured Polyangiales bacterium
CCATGAGGCTGGCGAAAACGCCCGCCACTGGACCCATGAGCCTGGCGACTGACAGAACGCGCCATCGAGGAGGGAGAACAGACGGGGGAGCGTGGAGGGGACAGCCGGGCCACACGATCGCGTCCGCGCCTCCCAGGTGCGCCCACCGGGCGCTGCCCCAGGCGCGATGCTCGAGGGGGCCACGTTCGAGGACGGCGTGAGGAGGCCGTGCTCGACGGTGCCCTGCTCGTGCTGGAGGAGCGTCATGCTCGGCGGCCTCGTGGGAGGTCCTGTTCGAGGGTGGCCTGCGCCTGCCCTACGAGCCCGCCAGACGCGCCGACGGCGCGATGGGCATCACCGAGCGGGTCGAGTCCGAGCCCACGCCTACGCGCCTCCCAAGGCGCCCAACGGGCGCGAGCTCAAGGCGCTCGTCGGGGCAGGCCTCGACGCAGGTGGCATACGAATAGGGGAAGTCGCGATTGCACGGGTCGACCTGTTCTCAGAGATCCTTAACGTAGGGATCCGTGAAGTTGCGAGGCCCCTGATTAGCGTGCCACCCGACGCATGCGCCATCGGCGCGAACCGGTCCCTTCGTCGAGCCCTGCCTGCTCTGCCCCGGCATGGCGAACGACTGGATCCCTGCGAGCAGGGTGGAGTGGTACGTGAACCGTGCGGGTGGTGTGGTTCGGCTCGCGCGCGCCCTGAAGGTCAGCATGGCCACGGTGCTCGCTTGGCTTGCCGAGGGCATTCGCGACGACGACCTGGGCATCGCGGTTTCGAACGCTGCGGAGGCGACGGTGCGCTTGCCCGGCCCGCATCCTCGTGTGCCCATGATCAAGCCGAACGAGGTGCGCGACGCGACTCGTCGGCTTGGAGGTGTAGCCCAGCTCGCACGGGTGCTTGGTCGGAGCCGATCGACGGTGCAGCGGTACCTGTCGGGTCGGTCCACCCCAGGCGCCGACGAGCTGCAGCGCATCCACGACGTGCTCGAGGGCCAGCTGATCGCCCCTGAACAAGACAGCGAGCTCGTCGCCCTCGTGCAGCGCGCTGGAGGTGCAGGCGAAGTTGCCCGCCGACTCGGTGTCAGCCGTCGCAGCGTGCGCGCCTGGGTGGATGGCACGACGCGGCCGACCGCTCGCCATCGAGCCGAGCTCCTCGAGCTGGCTGACCGACCGCCTCGTAGGGCAGGCCGACCATCGAGCACGGTCGCCGTGAGCCCCACGGACCTGGCCGACGTCCTCGACCGCCATGGCTCAGTGCGCCGGCTTGCGGCGTCCCTCGGTGTCGGCCGCGGGGTGGTCGCACGCATGTTCACCACTGGGCGGGCAGCGCCTGAAGTCGCCCAGGCGCTGGCACAGTGCGCGAGGGCGGTGTCACCGTGAGCGACATCACCTGCCCCAAGTACGACCCGCTTCCGGGGGAGCGTCGCTGCCTCTGGTACCTCACCAACGGCGGGTGCGCGCGCAGCGACGAGTTCATGTGCGTGGAGTGGATGTGGCGAAATCCCCCCAAAGGACCACCTCGCCTATGCCAACCGATTGTCGTTCGCGACGGTCGCAGCGCCTAGCCCTTGTGGTCTGACTCCCAGACCATGCCGCGCATGGGTGGATCTGTCGCAGCCCGCTCGAGGTCAAACGCCGTCAGCCGAGCGTTCCCACTGCCAGTGAGGCTCAGCATCTTGTCGTAGACGAAGTGGGCGAACGGTCGCACGTCCGACGCCGGCTGTCCGTCTGCTGGCGGAACGCCAACCAGAACATTTCGCCCATCGAAACCCGGGTAGTTCAGCCCATTCGTGCTCGCTTTAGCTCTCAGGAAGCCGAGCATGTCCCTAAGCATGATCCATGTGAAGCCCCATAGACGACCCACATCAATGACCGTTATTGCCCGAGTTGAGTTATCGCGGACAAGTGCCATCATGTCACTTGGACGTGCGACGCGGAATCCGTCGGCCAGACGCGCCGGGTCGAAGAGGGGATGGTCGATCGCTGGCAGACGTTCCGCAGCGCTGGGGTCCTGGCTGTACCACCGCCCAACGATGTAGCCTCCGTAGTCGCTGTGAAGAACAGAAGCGAGCTGCAGCACCTGGTCGCAGACATCGTTGTCCGCTGTGAGCAGGTAGATGTCCTTGTCAAGCGCTAGCGCCGCGAGCATCGCGGAGGTCGTCAAGATCTCGTCGTTGGTGTTGATCCGGTCGTGGCCCGACCGGTATTCCTTGCCTGAGATCTTGAGTGTCCTCGGACTCAGACCACGATGCTGCTGTTGTCGCAAATACCGGTGCCTCTCGTCCGATGACATGATCTTCACATGACTGGCGCGATGCATCTGCTTGCGCAAACCGAGAAGGCCTGAGTAGTGGTTCAACGGGTACAGAAGCCCGCGATCGGCGAGCAAGCTGTGTGCCATCGGGCGGATGCGCGGATGAAGTTTCCCGTCCCTCCAAACGACCTTCGCCGCAACACTGCTATTGACCTGTTTGCGAAGCGAAGCCAGCTCCTGAATGACCTCCGGCGTCGCGAAGAGCTGGTGCTCAACGAGAAGATGCCGCAGCAAGTCGACTCTGCTGTCGTTTACCAAGCTGCTGTCGACGAGAACAGCATAGGGATGAACACACTGTGAAATGCGTTTGGGAATCTCGTGCGGGTCCCCAAATTCCATCGGCAAGTACGTGAAGGGCTGTGCCCAGAACACCGCCGGCTGAAACAGGTCACGCGCAGGGCGGACGCGCAGAGCAACACGCTCCGGAGACGGAAGTCTGCGCTCCAAGAACTGTCGCGTCGCTGTCTTCTTGACCACGCAGGCCAGACTACCTCCTGAAACGCTCCCAAGCACCTGGCGGCTTCTCCAGTGCCCGCGCCACGACGCCGCGTCCGACGCCCAGGTGCTCGGCGACGGCCTGGATCGAGCCGAGCCGCTTGAGCAGAGGCAGTAGCTCGCCAGAGTCGAGAGCCGGTCGCTCGGGTGCGGCCACCTTGATGGCACCGCTCCAGAGGCTGCCGCCTGGGCGCATCTTCCCGATGTGCAGCGCTCGGCCCTTCCGCGTGCGGTGGATCGTGCGAAGCCGCCCGTGAGCCTGCTCCAGCTCGGCCTGGCAGAGGGCGTCCAGGCGCTTGTTCCAGTCGGGCAGCCCCAGGAAGGCGGTCTCGTGGCGCGCCTGGTCAATGTTGTTCCAGGGGTCGCCGATGGTCACGAGGTTGTCGGCCTCGGCCATCATGTCGAGTCCGCGGAGCGCGCCGTAGTGGCCGAAGAGGATGGTGCCCTTCCAGGTCGCGAGCACGGGGCCGAGCTTCGCCCGGACGAGAGCGAGCGTGGCTTCGTCCTGGCCGGCCTCGGCCCAGGCCTTGTGTGCTTCGGCGTCGTCGGGAGCCCATGACGCGCGCAGGGCGAGCTCGATCACGCGGATGGCGATGATCGCGAGCACCCCGTTGCCCGGCGTCTCGTTCGCCCACGCGATCGCAGTGCGCACAGCGCGGACCAGGGTCTCCGTGACTTTGAGCTTGCCCTGCGACAGCCACGCCGTGCGGGTGGCGTGTGGCAGGATGCAGAGGGAGCGCTCGATCTCCGCGCCGTCGGGCGCCTCGAAGCGCAGCAGTGGGACCTGGTGGCCCGCGATCGTCTCGAACACCGGGGCGTGGATGTCGGCGTTCGCATCGAGCACCACAATCGAGCCCTCTCGCTGGAGTGCGGTGTGGAACGACTCGTTCGCGTGGGTGATGTGGACCACGCGCCTTCCGCCGCGCTCCTCGATGCGTGCCGCGCTGCGGACCGTCTCGTCGAGCACATGCCGCAGGGTGTGGAGCACGCGCGAAGCGCCACCGACCTGCGCTGCCCACCTCGGCTCCTTGCGAACGCGAGCAAGGTTGGGCTGGGTGATCGGCGGGACGGGCGGACCGTTCGGCGAGATGGGCGTGTGCTGAGCGCACATCAGGGCGTCGGCGTTGCCGGGGAGCAGCGCGGCTCGCTGTGCCTTGGCGAGGGTCTCCTCGGGCACGGTGCGGGCGAAGTGCTTCACGACCTGCCTCGGGCTCGTGGGCTCCAGGTCGGACTCGGTGCGCGCCCACACGAGAAGCGCCTCGAGGGCGGGGCGCAGCGCGTCGACGTAGTCGCTCTCGAACGCGTGGAGGTGTCGGCTGGCCTGGTCGAGGTCCTCCATCGAGAACGTGTGCGTGTCGAGCAACGAGGGCGGCTCGTCGAGCACGAGGAGCCCAGTGGTTCCGGCGGCGCTATCGAGTTGCCCCATCAGCGCGTGGGGGCCGACATCGACCCGCGCGTCCTTGGGACCCTCGGCGCCTTCGCGTGCTTTGCAGGTGCTCGCGTGCTCGCAAGGCGAGCGCCCCTGTCCATCGCAGAGCAGCCACTGCATGGCCTGTCCGCCCACCACGAGGTGCTCGGCGACGTCCGCGAACTTGCAGACTGGCTTCCCGTCGACGGCCTTCAGGGACAGCGGCCCGAAGTGGCGGCGTGCCGGCGTGTTCAGCACGTGGAGGTGGGTCACGATCTGCTGAGCGAGCGCGTGCTTGTCGACCGAGATCGCGGTCTTCGAGTTGAACGGCGCCCGGTCGCCCTTCGCGTTGGGGTTCGCGTGAGTCTTGGCGGCGCGCTCCGCTGCCACCTTCTCCGCAGCTCGGGTCTTGCCGAGGCCGCAGCTGGCCTGGATGAGGGTCAGGCCGTCGGATGCATGGCGGATGGCCTCCTCAAGGGCGTGGGTCACAGCCTGGAGGTCCGGCGACGGCACAGCGGGGGCGGCCAACGTGGCAAGTGCCTCGCGTCGGCGTCGGTCCTCACCCCGCGCCATCACGTGGGTGACGGCCGCAGCGACATCGGGCCAACTGGCCGCGAGACTGCGGTGCCCCGCAACCGGGAGTCCGGCCCTCCACCGTTCGACGGTGGTCTTGGCGCAGGTGACTCGGTCGTCCGTCCGGTCGTCGTTGCCGGTGAGCTGGCTCACGGCGTGGCAGAGCGCCGGCAGGTGCTCAGGCGGCATGCCGCGGGAGAGAAGAGCGCCGGCCAACGCCATGAACAGCGTGTGCCACTCTCCCTGAACCTGGCGAACGGCCACTGCGAGGGTCTCCGCGGTGGAGCGCCAGACGTCGGGCAACTCGCTCGTCCACGCTCCGACATGGACATCGCGGGGCCGTCGGTTGCGCGACGTGGGAATGGCCGCGAGCTCGGCGTTCTCCGTCGGCTCAGGCGGCACGACCGGCCGCATGCGAGACAGGTCGAGGCAGTCGGGGATCTGCGTGTGCTTCAGGCCCTCGCGGCGCACGTAGGGAAGGCGGAAGTGCCGCGTCCAGTCGCGGCAGTTGTGGTCGACGGCCAGGCTCGCACGCTCGAGGGAGGTGAGCCAGGCCTTGATGTAGGGCTCGGCTTCTCCCACGAGGATGGGCTTCTCCAGGGGCTGCACGATGCGGCGGCCGCCGGAGGTGTAGTAGAGGCCGGCGGTGGCGAGCGCCTCGTGGTACGGGTCGCTGGCGCGAGCTTCGGCGAGTGTGTCGTCGGTCCAGAGCGCGTGGCCGGGGTTGTCGACGTCGGCGAAGAAGCACTCGATGCGTAGGGTGTGGGGGTAGGCGAGCAGGCCGGGCTTGTTCACGCGCTGCTGCCTGGCCAACCCGTCGGCGACGTAGGTCACGAGGTGCGCGTCGGAGGTGTAGCGGCGCTGGAGGGCTTCGTGGAGCTCGAGCACCTGGTAGGCGAACGGCACGCCCTTGTCGCTCGGGAAGCCGACGGCGTACTTGGTCCGGGCGACCGCCACGCGCGTCACGGCATCCCCCCGAGGACGAGGACGGGAATGCAGGCGAAAGCGAGAGGCGACGGGCGCAACGGACGGTCATGGGGCGGTCGTGCCTCTCGGGCATCTGGGTGGAGATCAGGAGCCGAGCATCTGGTCGATGGCGTCCCAGGAGAGACGCCCCTTGGAGGCGGAGGTGAGGTGGCGCAGCTTGCCAGGCAGCCCCTGCGGGGAAGAGCGATCGGGGGCGGCCGAGGGCCGCGGAAAGTGCTCGGGGGGCTCGCCGAAGCGCGCGCGGTACGTGTAGTAGACCCAGCCAGGCTTGAAGCCCTTCGCGAGCTGCTCGGCGCACAGGCGGTTCCAGATGGCGCGCTGCACGTCGTCGTCCGTAGCGACCTCGAGCTCGTCGGCGGTCTCCTCGGGGAGCGTGGCCTCGACGGAGACGGCGAACTCGTGGCCGCAGGCAGGACAGGTGCGGGCTTGCGGCGCGAGTACGCACTGGCACTCGGGGCAGGCCTTGGCCTGGGGTTCTGTTGGCTCGCGGGTGCGCGTGCCCTTCTTGCGGCTTTCGAGGGTGAACTCGCGATCTCGCTGGGGCAGGCCGTGCTCGAGGACGCAGCCGGCGTGGTCGAGGATGACCGCCGACTGACCCTGGTAGGGGCGAAGGATGCGACCGGCTTGCTGGAGGTAGAGGCCGGTGGACTTCGTGGGCCGGGCGAGGATCGCGCACTTCACCGAGGGGATGTCCGTGCCCTCGCACAGGGTGCCGATGGAGCCGACGACCTGGGTCTCGCCGCGATCGAGGCGGGCGAGGATCGCATCGCGCTCGAGCATGGGCGTGCCGCCGTCGAGGTGCTCGGCGCGAACGCCAGCCTCCTGGAAGCGCTCGACGATGTGCTTGGAATGGGCGATCGACACCGCGAACACGACGGTGCGCACGCCGTCGGCGTGCTTGCGCCAGTGCTCGACGATGTTCCCGACGAGCTGTCTGCGATCGACGGCGTCGGCGAGCTCGCGCTCGTCGTAGTCGCCGCCTCGCACCTTCACGGTGGAAAGGTCGGGGAGCGCGTGTGCGGGCACGGTGAACACGCGGGGCTCGACGAGGAAGCCCTGCCGCATCAGCTCCTTCGGCGAGGCGACGACGACGAGCTCGTCGTACAGCTCGCCGAGTCCTTGGCCGTCGGCGCGGTAGGGCGTGGCCGTGAGGCCGATGTGGACTGCGTCGGGGTAGGCGGCGGCGAGGTTCTTGAACGAGGGCGAGAGCGCCCGGTGCGCCTCGTCGAAGAAGAGCCAGTCGGCGCGGGGCTTGTTCCGAAACCGGAGCGTGTCGACCGACGCCACCTGCACCATTGCGCCTGGGTTGCGGCGTGGATCGCTCGCCATGATGACGCCGAGCTGGCTGGGGTCGGCGCCGTCCTCGACCAGCTTGCGGTAGGTCTGGTTGATCAGCTCGCGGCGGTGGGCGACGAAGAGGGAGCGTTGGCCGATGGCGGCGGCGACCTGCATGAGGTGCACCGCGCAGGCGGTCTTTCCACTACCGGTGGCCGCGACCAGAAGGACACGCCTTCGACCGTGCGCGACGTGCTCATGGACCGCGGCGACGGCCGCCTGCTGGTAGGGACGGAGATGGATGGCCACAGCCGGGGAGAGCGGCGGGGCGGGGAGAAGGGGACGGAGGATCAAGGAACGCCGAGCAATCTCCGCTCGCGCTGAGCGTCCTGCGTGCAGGCCAGCCGGCAAGTCGGTTTCACCGTCACGAAGTGCCGACGGAAACGACTCAAGTCGCGCGGTCTGCTGACCCGAAGTCGTGCTACCCGCCCACTGACTTGAATCGAACCCCGTAGTCGGAGGTTTCTGGATGCGCCGGGCACTGCGTCTTCGTCACATCGCGACCGATCAGGAACTCTTCACGCGAAGTGATGGGTCGAGCCCTGAGCATCGGCGCGTGCTCGGGACCCGCGAAGCGATGGGGTGCGTCAGGTACTGGGTCGACGACGACCACTCCTACCGCGACCTGGTCCGCCTGTTCCACGACCGTGGCGGATCCTTCCAGCACGGCCTCGACGAGTACCGTCGGCGAGAGATGCTCGCGGATTGGCTGAAGCAGCAGATCGACTTCGGCTTCTTCCAGGTGGCCGAGCTCCACCCGCCGCCTCCGCTCCCGCCGAACCCAGGCGCCAAGGCGGCGAAGGCGATCAAGGAGGACGTCGCGCCGGCGAAGGAGAAGCTCGGGTGGTTCGAGGTGACCGTCGTCGATGCGTGGGGCAAGCCCGTCGACGGGGTGGAACTCGAGGTGGTCTACGAGGGCACGCGGAAGAAGGTCACGACGCCGGGCAACGGCAAGGTGAAGCTGCCGGACATCGCCGCCTCGTTCGGCTCGGCGCGGATCACGAACGTGAAGGCCGTGCGGGACACACTGCGACCGCGGTGGAAGGACAAGTACCAGCCGACGGAGCTGCCTGAGGACGCCGTGAACCCGGAGAAGCTGGGGCTGGACGCGACGGAGCTGACAACCTCGCTCGAGAGCGAGACGCCGAAGACGCTCGTGCTCGTGAAGCCGCTGACGCGCATCCGCCTCATCGGCATGCACTTCGACACGAACAAGTGCTTCCTGCGCCCCTCGGCGATGAACGGGATCAAGCAAGTGGTCGCGGTCTACAAGGCCAACCCGACCGGCAAGCTCCTGATCCTGGGACACACGGACACGACGGCCGACGACAACTACAACCTCGACCTCTCGGTGGAACGCGCCGAGGCGATCAAGGCGTACCTGAAGGACGACGTCGCCGCCTGGGAGGCGTGGTTCGGCGAGGGCAAGCCGAAGCAGAAGCGCTGGGGCGACGGCGAGGTCGCGCAGATGATCAAGCCCCTCCCTTGCGAGCAGACGGTCGCGGGATTCCAGGGCTGGAGCAACGAGAACAAGGGGACCGACCTGAAGGTCGACGGGATCGCAGGCCTAAAGACGCGCAAGGCTCTGATCGAGGCCTACATGGCGCTTGACGGGACGACGCTGCCCGAGGCGATCGAGGCCGTCACGCACGGCTGCGGCGAGTTCTTCCCGCGCACGGACGAGGGCGACGAGTTCGGCAAGGACGGGGTGGCCGCGGAGGAGAACCGGCGCGTCGAGATGTACTGCTTCGACGACCAGATCTTCCCGCCCGTGCCTGGGCCGAAGGCGAGCAAGGGCGAGCCCGAGTACGAGCAGTGGAAGAAGCAGGTGACCAAGACCATCGATCTGGGGG
>CAZUZY010000357.1:0-8913 GCA_964624885.1 uncultured Polyangiales bacterium
GTGTTTCTCGCGGCACAGCCGCAATCGCGGGTTCGGCGAGCGGGTGGGCCGCGGGCCCGAGCAGGAGCTCGCGGGGGTCGAGGCGCGCGAGCTCGGCGAGCGCGCTGGCCGCGTCCTCGACCTGGCACACCAGGAGCTCTCCGGTCGAGTGGTCGAGCGCGGCCACGCCCACCGCGCCGTCGTCGGACTCGGCCTCGAGGGCGACGAGGAAGTGGTGGCTGCGCGCGTCGAGCGCGTTGTCGTCGACCACGAGCCCTGGCGTGATGACCCGCACCACCTCGCGCGGGACGATGCCCTTGCACTTGGCCGGGTCGGCCATCTGCTCGCAGATGGCGACCGACAGGCCGTGGGAGAGCGCGCGCGCGATGTAGGTGTGGGCGTTGTGGTGCGGCGCGCCCGCCATCGGGATCTCGTCGGCCTCCCCCTTGTTGCGAGAGGTCAGGGTGAGCCCGAGCACCCGCGAGCCGCGCACGGCGTCGTCCAGGAACAGCTCGTAGAAGTCGCCCATGCGGAAGAAGATGAGCGCGTCGGGGTAGCGCTCCTTGGCCGTGAACCACTGCCGCATGAACGGGGTCTTGAGCGACGGGCTCTCCCGCTGGGCCGCCGACAGGCCGAGCCCCGGGATGTCCGGCACCTCGAACGAGGCTGCTTCGCGCTTGCTCGCGGGCTCGCGGCGACCACTCGGAGGACCCGAAGCGCTCCGCGTCATCGTGGGTCAGTTCGCGGTGCGCAGGGCCGAGCTGAGATCGGAGGCGAGCGAGAACAGCTGGAGCCCGCGGTCGTTCGCGTCGACCGTGGCGAAGGCGTACCAGCCGAGCACGTCGACGCCCTTGCGATAGGACGAGAGCGGCACCACCGTCGTCGGCAGCGAGCCGACCGTGACGGTGAGCGCCGAGAACGCCTGCTTGTTGCTGAAGCGGAACGTCATGTCGCGCGGCGTGACGACCTTGCCCGCCACCATGAACAGCCCGACCTGCGGGTTGAAGAACACCGAGCAGGTGTCGTCGAGCGTCGGCGCCTTGGCGAGCTCGGGCACCCGCGCGTGGACGATGGTGGACTTGGTGGTGTCGACCTTGCAGCTCTTGTCCGCGCTCTTGGTGTCGAGGACGCGGCGGTGGAGGAACCCGCTCGACTCGCCGATGACCGTCCACACGTTGTGGGCGCGCACCGTGTAGTGGACCAGGCCCGGGTAGCAGCGCTTGATACGCGCCGCGGCCGCCGAGGTCAGCGGACGCCGCGCGGTGCCGGCGGAGCCAGCGTCGTCGACGTCGAGCACGAACCGGTCGTCGGTGAGCCGCTTGACCGGGACGTCACGGCGAGACGCGGGTCCACGGAGCTCGATGTCGTCCTTGGTGCCGAAGGCCCCGGCGCACTCGGCCTGCAGCGCGGCGTCGCACTGGCCGGCGATGGTGCACGGGTCGTCGAGGATCTGGAGGTAGTCGTTGGTGTCGCTCGCCCCCTCGGCCTCGGCGCCCTTGCGGCAGATGCCGGCGGCCGGATCGAGGAGCACCCAGTCGGTGCCCTCCTGCAGGAACGTGCCGACGGTGTTGACCACGTTGCCGAAGCCCGGGATCTCGCCCTCGTAGGTGAGGACCCAGTCCTCGCCGCTGAGCGCGAACAGGCTGTCGACCTTCTGGTCGGTGCCCTTGAGGCCCTCGGGCGTCGGGCCGAGCACGGTGAGCTTCGGGAGGTCCTCGGTGCTCACGGTCAGCGAGGCCGCGATGCGGCTCGGCGTGGGCGGCGTGGGGGCGAGGCTGTAGTCGCTGTTGTAGAAGTGGCTCGGGCGCGGGTGGTGCCGACGCACGATGTTGGCGAAGTCGACCTCGTTCGGGATGGTGACCGCGGGCGTGAGGCCGCGGCAGAGCGAATCGCGGTCGTCGAGGGCGATGGGGAACACCGCGCCGCTCGACAGCACCGCGAGGGCGAAGGTGCCCCGGAGGTAGCGCACGCTCCCGTTGCCGAAGAACTGGTTCCAGGAATCGGCGGCGTCGACGCGCAGCGGGTAGGCGACTGGGTCGATCTCCGTGTTCGCCAGGCGATCGCGGCTCGGACGGCAGCGCACGCCGGGGAGGGCGTTGGTCGGCGACGGCGGGTCGTGGGAGACGAAGGTGACGGCCTTGACCGGCAGGTTGTTGCCGATGCCGAAGCCCGCGAGCGGGATCCGCTTGGCGGTGAAGCTCGGGGCGTCGCAGGCGTAGGGCTGGACCAGCGAGGCGGCGGTGAGGTCGAGGTCGTCGCCGCCGTCCTTGCGCTTGACCACGGGGAGATCGACCACGGCGATGGTGCCGTCGCCCTCGTCGGGGTTCTTGCGATCGACCGCGTAGACGTAGCGGTGGGCCCGGCAGCGGCCACCGAGCTTCTCCTTCACGCGCGGGCTGTCGGCCGAGTGGTCGAGGCCGTCTCCCACCCAGCCGCGGGTCTCGCAGACCTCGATGGCGTCGGCGTTGTCCCAGGTGACCTCGTCGGGCACGATCGGGCTCACCGCGACCTGCGCCGTGGTGGAGCCGATGTCCAGGCGCGCGACCTCGACGCCCGCGCCCCCCGCCACGTCGAACACGTGGACGTAGGGCGCGCCGTCGTCGGCGACGAACAGCTTGCCGGCCGCCAGCGTGGCCGGCCCGAGGTGGGGGCTCGCGGTGGTGCTCGACGAGATCGCCGCGGGCGACGGGCTCCGGTAGAGCACGTCGGCCTGGCAGACGCCTGCGCTGGTGGTGGTCGTCTGCAGCGCGTCCCACCAGGTGGGCGTGGACGTGCCCGGAGCGCAGGGGACCGCCGTGACCACGGCACCCTTGGCGTCACACGGGGCGGCGACGCCCTCGACACGGCACTCGCGGCAGGTGCGCGGCGCGCCCTTGGTGTCGAGGCAGACCCGCGGCGCGACCGGCAGCGGCGGCGCCTTGGCGAGCGTCGGGGTCAGCGTGCCGACGCGGGTGGGCGCGAGGGCGCTCACCGAGAGATCGTAGACGGCGATCTTGTTGGTGTCGGGCAGGACGACGTAGAGGCGGTCGTTCTTGCCGCCCTCGCGCTCGATCGCCAGATACGTGGGCACGCCCTCGGTGACGGGATCGAAGTCGAGGTGCGGCCACGGCAGCGTGGTGTCGTACCAGCTCGTGTCGATCGGGCCGCGGAGCAGGGCGGAGGGGATGATGTCGATGCGCGGCTGGTGGCCGCTCGCCACGTAGACCGCCTTGCCGTCGGGGTCGGCGACCACCGCGGTCGGGGCCTCGCTCAAGGGGAGGAAGTTGTAGCCGGGCGTGCGCGGGTCGGCCTTGATCAGGCCGAGGCCGTCGGCGGTGTCGTCGGGGCGACGACCGAGGTCGACCACCGCGAGCTCGCCGCGCGCGACCTGCGTGACCACCGCGTGCAGGTGGAACCGGTCGGTGCCGGTGACGAGGTTGCCGGCCTCGTCCACGGCCTCGCCCTTGGCGTTGGCCCGGCACTTCTCGATCGGCACGCCGCGCGGGCTGCCGTCGTCGGTGAGCTCGAGGCACACGAACGCGACATCCTTCGGTCGCTCCATGGAGCGCACGGGGACGATGACGGGGGTGGTGCTGCAGGCCGGGGCCAGGAGCAGCACGAGACCCAACGCCGAGAGCGACGCGCGGGCGGTCATCCGAGGGGACCGTTCGGGATGCCGATCGAGTAGACGACCGACTGGTAGGTGGGGTGACTCGGGTCGAGGTCGATGACCTGCACGGTCGAGTCGGTGAAGTTGGCGACGAAGGCGAGCTTGTTCTTGGTGTCTTGCGCGAACGCGAACGGGCCACGGTGGGTGGGGACCACCGAGGAGGTGCGCCGGCCGTCCGGGTCGTAGACCACGAACGAGCGCGCATCGAAGGCGCTCGCCACGATGCGGGTGCGCGGCCCGCGACCCTCGTCGACCACCATGCGGGTGATGCGCGAGGGGCCGATCGGCATGGGCACGTTCTCGAAGAAGTGCAGGCGGGTGCCGTCGAGCTCGCCGACCACGATCGAGGCGGGGGAGCGGCTGGTCAGGAACACGCGAGTCGGCCGGGTCTCGCCCGGGTTGGGCGGATCGACCACCACCCCGCGCGTGTCGAAGCCGCTCGCCTGGGTGGGCATGAGCACGTTGTCCACCAGCGTCAGCGAGCTGCGATCGGCGACCCCCGGGTCGCGGACGTACTGCACGACCTGGACGAACGACTTGGAGCGGTTGGTGACCAGGAATCGCGGCGTGCGCGGCTGGTCCGTGCGGTCGAGGATGTCGAGCGGCCCGATGCCCGTGCCGGCGGGTGCGAGCCCGGTGAGGGCGTAGGCGAGCTTGGCGGTGGGCGGGCTGCCCTCGGCCGAGACGCCGACGAACAGGCTCACGTCGCCGCTGCTCTGGTGCACGACCGCGGCGATCCCGCCCTGCTCGGTGAAGCCCGGATCGGCGAAGCTGCTGGGGAGCGCCACGCCGAAGGGCTCACCCCCGAGGGTGATGGCGCGGGCGTTGCTGGGCTCGCGCCCGATGCGCCACTCGGGCGCGCAGGTGCCGCCCTTGCTGTTGATCGCGGCGTCGCGGCTGCAGCGGAGCAGCACGCCGGCCGCGCTCTCCTCGTAGTCGATGAGGGTGAGGGTGGCGTCGCCGCGCACCGGCAACACGAGGCGCCCCTTGGCGCCCGTCGCGTCGATCTGGGCGCCGGCCGCGTCGAGGCGGGGGATGACCCGCAGGTCGGACGCGAACGCGCCGATGCGCACCGAGGCGCGGAGGAACGGGCTCGCGTCGGCGCCGTAGCAGCTGGTGGTCTTGGCGGTGAGGCAGCGCGCCACCTCGGCGCGCACGAGCCCGAGGTCGAACGCCTGCACGGTGCCCGCGGCGAAGCGGAGGTCGAAATCGCTGTTGGCGACGAACAGCGTGTTGCCGGTCGGGCTGACGGCCACGCCGGTGGGGAAATACAGCCGCGCGTCGTCGGGCGCCGGCCCGTCGCCGGTCGCGTAGCAACCGATCGCCTGGTGTGCGACCAGGAGACCCAGGAGGAGCCCGCCCGCGGAGCGCCCGGCGTCGATCCGGCGAGCGTGCTCGGGCGGCTTCGTGCTCACGATCGACCCCTCAGCGGTTCGGCTGCTGCGCGATCCACTCCGCGACCACCTCGTGCGACGAGCGATCGAAGTGGACCTTGTGAGCCGCGATCTCCCGGAGTGCGCTCACCGAAGCCTTGTTCTTGCTGACCACGAGCGCCTCGGCGCCCTTCATCAGCTGGCGGGTGCGCTGCGCGGCCAGGATGACCAGGGCGAACCGGTTGTCCTCGTGCTCCAAACAATCTTCGACGGTCACGCGGGCCATAGGACTCCTTCAGAAGGGCCACAGGGCTTATCGCCCGCTGGACTGGGCAGCAAGGTCCGTTTTTGCCGCCCGCGGCGGGGTGGACGCGCCACCGATGGGCAGGGCTGCCCGGGTGTGGAAGAATGCGCCGCTTCGATGCGCGATCTGCGGGGAACGACGATCGACCGCTACCGGGTCGAAGGGCTGCTCGGCTCCGGCGGGATGGGCAGCGTCTGGCTGGTCCGCCACGTCGAGTCCCTGCAGACGTACGCCCTCAAGACCATGCACGCCACGGCCGCGGCCGACCGCGGGATGCTCGAGCGCTTCCTCCGCGAGGCGCGGGCGGCTGCCGCCCTCAAGTCCAAGCACGTGGTCAAGGTCGTCGACGCCCAGATCAACTACCTGGATCCGGTCACCAGGACGGCGCTGCCCTTCATGGTGATGGAGCTGCTCGAGGGCGAGACCCTGGAGCGCATGATCTCGCGCCGCGGCCCGCTGCCCTACGGCGAGGCGCTCTGGGTGCTGCGTCAGGTCGCGCGGGGGCTCGAGGCCGCGCACGCCCGTGGCATCGTGCACCGCGACCTGAAGCCCGAGAACGTCTTCCTCGCCCTCGACGAGGACGGTGAGCCCGTCACCAAGGTGTGCGATTTCGGCATCGCCAAGCTGGTGGGCGAGGCCGCGGCGGGCCTCGTCGACTCGGGGGCGCTCGGCACGCAGACCGGCCTCGCGCTCGGCACGCCGCTCTACATGTCGCCCGAGCAGGCGCGCAACGCGGCGAGCGTGGGCCCGGCCACCGACCAGTGGGCCTTCGCGCTGATCGCCTACCGGGCGCTCACCGCGGGCCAGTATTTCGGGCTCAACGCCAGCACCGCGGAGCTCCTGATCAAGATCGTGGCCGACCCGATCCAGGCCCCGCGCCTGACGGCTGCGAGCCTGCCCGAGGCGTTCGACGACTGGTTCCTCCGCTCGCTGCAGCGCGACCCGACCGCGCGCTTCGCGAGCATCTCCGAGCAGCTCACCGCCCTCGCCACGGCCCTCGGCGACCCGCCCCTCGTGACGCCCAGCGTGGTCGTGAGCGGGCCCCCTTCGTCGTCGGAGCTCCGGCGGTTCTCCGATTCGGCAGAGACCGCGGCGCCCTTGCCCTCGCGCACCATCGAGAGCGCTGAGACCCTGCTGCAGCCGTCGGGCACCATCGCGGCCGCTTCGGTCGGCGTCACCAACGAGCCCGCCCAGGACACCAGCACCGGCAGCCGGAGACGACCGATGCTGGTCTTGCTGGGGATCGGCGCGGTGGCGACCGTGGGCGCGCTCGTCGTGTGGCAGGCCGCGCGCAGCGCGCCGACGCCCGCCTCGACCGCGGCAGAGCCGCCCGCTTCGATCCCCGTCCCGAGCGCGTCCGCCACCCAGCTCCTGTCGGGGGTGGTGGCGAGCGCCGAGCCCAAGCCGTCGGCGAGCCTCGTCGCCGCCCCGGCGCCGTCGGTGTCCGAGACCACGAAGCCCGTGCCCACGGGCAAGCCCGGCGTGCCAGGCCTGAAGCCGAAGCCCACCGTCAGCGCGCCGAGCGTGAGCGCCCCGCCGACCGTCGTCGCTCCGCCGCCCAAGGCCAAGCTGCCCACGGGCGCCTCGTGCACGCGGTCGAACGAGTGCGAGAGCGCACTCTGCGTCGCCGAAGTCTGCAAGTGAGCGGCCGCGTGCTACCGTCTCGGGCCTCGGAGGAGTGGCCGAGTGGTCTATGGCTCCCGCCTTGAAAGCGGGCGTGCCCGAGAGGGTACCGGGGGTTCGAATCCCTCCTCCTCCGCGATGAGCCGGTTCATGGCCGCGATCTACGACTGGTTCATGCGCGACGCCGAACAGGCGTGCCTCGCGGGCTGGCGCGCCGAGCTGCTCGCCGATCTGCGCGGGGAGGTGCTCGACGTGGGGGCAGGCACGGGCGCCAACCTCGCGCACTACCCCACCGAGGTGCGGGTGGTGCTCGCGGAGCCCGACCCGCACATGCGCGACAAGCTCGCCGCGCGGGCCGAGGTCGTCTCGTCGCGCTTCACGGTCGTCGACGCGCCCATCGAGCGCCTCCCCTTCGCCGACGCGCGCTTCGACGCGGTGGTGTGCACCCTCGTGCTGTGCTCGGTCGAGGATCCCGCGCGGGCGCTCGCCGAGATCCGCCGTGTGCTCCGCCCCGACGGAAGGCTCGTGTTCCTCGAGCACGTGGCCGCGCACGACCATGGTCGGCGCGCGTGGCAGGGGCGGATCGAGCCGTTCTGGCGCCGCGTCGCCGGCAACTGCCACCTCACCCGCGAGACGGGGGAGACCCTGAGGGCGGCGGGGTTCGTCGTCGAAGCCGAGCGCCGCGAGAGCATGCGCAAGGCCCTGCCCTGGGTGCGCCCGAGCATCCGCGGCGTCGCCCGTCGCGGGTGAGCTCAGGGGTCGCCGAAGAAGGCCTTCAAGGGTCGAGGCGGGCCACCACCACGCCGACGTCGGCGCCGAGCGAGGGGACGCGCTTCGCGGCCCCGCCCCAGCCCTTGTTCATCACGTCGAACGTGCCGCTCCAGGGGCCGGCCTTGGTCTTGTCGGCGAAGGCGAGCGCCTGCAACGCCTCCTCGAGCGGCTGTGGTGCGTCCTCTTGCAGGTAGAGCCACTGCCCGCGGAAGATCCCGACCCAGACGTCGGGCTGGTCGAGCATCAGCTTGAGCTTGTCCTTGGCCTTCACGCGCTTCATCGGCTGCGCGGTCTTCTGCAGGAGCTGGGTGAGCAGCTGCCGGCGGAGGTCCTCGGCGGCGTCGTGCGCCTCCCAGCACGCGACCAGCGCGCCGAGCTTCTGACCGTCGGCCTTGGTGAGAGGAGCCGCCTCGACGAACGTGGTCGCCGCCTCGTCGGCGCCGCCGTAGCGGCCGATCCCCTTGGCGAACGGGGACTTGCCGTCGAGCACCTCTTGCACGGCGGGGAACCCGACCGCGATCTTGCGGTGCACCACCGGCCAGTTGGGGTCGTCGACCCACTGCACCTCGCCGCCCTGGTCGACCACCGCGAAGTACGAGCGCTTGGCGCTGCGCAGGTCGTCGACCTTGTCGCGGATGGCCACGAAGGCGACGCCCTCCTTGTCGAGCTCCACACCCGCGAGCTTGGCGCCGAGGTCCTTGGCGGCCTGGGGCAGCGCGCGGGCGAGGCCCTGCACGTGGCGCTTCTCGATGACGTCGAGCACGCCGTCGAGATCGGTGACGGCGAGCTCGGCCTGCTTCTGTGCCTTGGACTTGCACCCGAGCACCGAGCCACCCACCAGCAGCGGCGTGGACGACGCGACGAGCGAGGCGAGGAACGAGCGGCGGTGCATGCCCGCGATCCTAGTACCGGCGCGGGCTAGCGTCGCCGGCGCACCGCGGCCGCGCCCCCGACCGGCGGATCCGGCTCGATCGGCGGCAGGGCCAGCACGAGCCGCTCGATCACCGGGAGCGCCTGGGTGGCGCCGCGTTCGGCGCGCAGCTCGTCGAAGCGCCCCTCGAACACGAGCACGAGCACGTAGATGGTGGCGAACGAGCGCGCGATGAAGCCGAAGTCTTCCTCGCGCACCGTGGCGTGCAGGTGCCCCCCTTTGTGCAGCCGCGCGACGGTCGGCATCGCGCGGGCCCAGGCCAGGCCCCAGCGCTCGAGATCGA
>CAZUZY010000358.1:0-8901 GCA_964624885.1 uncultured Polyangiales bacterium
CGGCGCCGTGGTGCGACGGCCTGCGTGATCGCCGTCCCGCCGCGCTCGAGGGCGCCCCGGTCAGGGCGGCGCACACGTGGCTCGCGCGGGTGGGCTGGCGACGCCACGGGCTCCTCTCGCCCGACGAGGCGCCCGCGCGCGGACCGTGACGCGGCTCAGCGAATGCCGAAGGTCTGCAGGAGCGGTCTTGCCTGTCACGAACGCACGGACGGCCACGAACCGCGACGGTAGACCTTGCCTTCGATGGCCGGTCCGCAGGGGTGAGACGTGAAGATGACCTGCCAAGGGCACCCGTCGGTGCGTCGCAGTAGATGGCGGACCACAGACCTCCGGGTCAAAGGCGGTCTCCACCGGCGAAGTGTCCGCGGCGGCGGAGTCCACGAGTGCGCTGTCCGTGGCTTTTGCCGTTCAGGCTCGTTCACGGGCGCCCGTGAATCACCGCAGCAGCGACACCAGCAGCTGCGCCGCCACGATCTTCCCCAGCGTCGCCAGCGGGAACACGGCCGCGTACCCCGCGCCCACCGGCTCGTCCCCGTACCGCTTCGCCGCGAATGCGAGCACCGCGGGCTGGGTGTGGATCCCGGCCAGCATGCCGCTCAGCGTGGGCATCGGGATCTTCAGCGCGCGGTGCCCGAGCACCAGCACGAACGCGGCCACCAGCGCCGTGATCAGCGCCCCCGCGAGCAGCAACGGCAGCGCCCCACCCGCGCGCAGCGTCGTCGCGAACGCGTCCCCCGACCGCGTGCCCACCCCCGCGAGGAACAGGATCAACCCGAGCTGTCGCAGCGTGAGGTTCGCGCTGAACGGCAGCGACCACACGAGCGGCCCCGTGCGCCCGAGGCGGCCGAGCACGAGCCCGACCACGAGCGGCCCGCCTGCTGCGCCGAGCCGCACCGTGGCGCCCGGCAGCGGGATCGGGATCATGCCGACCAGCAGCCCGAGCGCGATCCCGAGGCTGAACGAGATGACGTCGATCTCGGCGAGCGCCTTGTACGAGTCGCCGAGGAACTTCGCGACGTCCGCCTGCCGCGCGCGCGGCGCCACCACGCGCACGCGGTCGCCGAGCTCGAGCACCGTGTCGTGCGTGGCGAGCATCTCGACGTCGCCGCGCCGGATGCGGGTGATCACCGCCGAGAACCGCGAGGCCAGCGCGAGCTCGTGCAGCGGCCGCCCGATGGCCCGCGCGTTCGACACGAACACGCGGCGGAAGTCGAGCACCGAGCGGTCGAGCTCGGGGTGCAGCGCGCTCGGCGTCCCGAGCGCTAGGACGGCGGCGTCGACGTCGGCCACGCTGCCGACCAGCGTGACCACGTCCCCCGGATCCAGCCGCGTGCCCTCGACCACCGTGGAGACCTGCCCGCCGCGCACGTAGCGCGAGAGCACCACGTGGTGACGCTCGCCGACCGTCGTCGCGTCGCCGCCCTCGGTGAGCTCCACCGTCCGCGAGACGAGCGGCCCGCGCTGCGCCTCGGGCGCCACCGAGTCGTGGTGGGCGACGTACCAGCGCTGCACGAACGCGAGCGCGAGCAGCACCCCGACGACCCCCATCGGATAGCCCACCGAGTAGGCCACGACCGGGGCGCTCTGCTGGTCGGCCGAGGCGCCGGTTTCGCGCAGCGCCTGCACGACCTGCGCGAGGGCCGGGGTGTTGGTGAGGGCGCCCGCGAACAGGCCCGCCGACCGCGCGCGCCCGAGGTGGAGCACGAGGCCCGCGATCGCCGACAGCACGGCCCCGAGCGCGATCGCCGACAGCGCGAGCCCCGCGTCGCGCAACCCCCGGCGGCGCAGCGACCCGAAGAACCCGGGGCCGCTGCCGAGGCCCAGCGTGTAGACGAACACCGCGAGCCCGAAGCTCGGGACCAGCTCCGGCAACTTGAGCGCGGGATCGAGCGCGCTCGCCGCGAGACCGACGAACAGGACCGCCGCGACGCCGAGCTCGAGCCCGAGCACGCGGATGCGCCCGAGCAGGTACCCGAGCCCGCTCACCACGAAGAGCAGGAGGAGCGGGCTCTCGCGGAGGAGGCGCATGACCCCCACCTAGCAACCCGCCTGCCAGTCAGTCCAGGCGCTGGTCGAAGAGCGCCCGCGCGTAGATCGCTCCCCGCCGCTCCGCGACCACGTCGAACGCCAGCAGCACCGACACGTTGACCAGGATCCCGAGCGCGATCCCCGAGGCGAGCGGGCTCCTCTTCATCACGACGCCGACGACCCCCGTCACCGCGATCGCTCCCAGCCACACCGCCTCGAGCACGACGAAGTTGCGCTGCACCTTGGCCATGCGCGCCCCCTCGCGCGCGTAGAACGCCGCCGCGTCCCGCCCGAGCTCGCGGAGCAGATCCGCGACCTGCGGGCCGGTGCGGAGGTACAGCCCCGCGCCGAGGCCGAGCTCGAGCGTGCCCCACACGAGCAGCGTGAGCGCGAACGCGCGGAGGCCGTGGCGCGCGGGGTAGAGCGCCGTGCCCGCCGCGAACATCGCCGCGCCGATTCCCGCGATCAGCAGGCCCGCGCTCTTCTCGCCCTCGAAGTACGTCGCCACGTGCTGGGCAATCGTTGCGCTCATCGCGCGGAGCCTAGCCTGAGCGCGGCGCGGTCAGGGCTGCGCGTGGAAAGAGGCGTCGTCGACGACGATGCAGGTGTTGGGGTCCGTCGACCCGACGTGGATCTCCGCCGACCGCGCGCCGGATCCGTAGGTCACGATGGCGGTCACCCGCTGGAAGTCGTCGGTCAGCGGGACGTTGCCGCTGGACACCGCGCCCATCGAGTCCCCCTTGTCGTCGAACGCAGCCGTCTCCACGAAGGCGCTCCCCACCCCACCGTCGGGCGACGCGCGACGGATCCAGGCTTCGGCCACGTACTTCTTGCCGACGACGAGGGAGCCGCCTTCGATCTTCTGCGAGATCTGGTAGGCGCGGTCACCGCAGACCTTGCAGGCGCCCTTGCCACCGTGCGCGGCGGTGGTCACCGCCAGGGTTCCATAGTCGATGGCCCAGGCCGCGCATCCCGACTCGAAGTCACCGTTCGTCAGCAGGCTCGGCTCCGAGGCCGTGTCTCCCGACGGACCGCTGTCCGTCGGCGCGCTGACCTGCTCGCCGTGACAACCGAGGGCGAAGCCCAGGACCGCAAGGAGCATGCATCGCATGGCGCGCGGACTCTACCACCGACCGCGCCGGTCTCCGATGCGGAAGCCCTACCCGTGCGGTCGCTCGTGGGTGATGAGGCGCGCGCCGCGGTCGAAGGTGAACCACGCCCACATCCACTCGATCATCACGACCAGGCGGTTGTCGAAGCCGATCAGCAGCGCCACGTGGAGGAACGCCCAGAACAGCCACGCGAAGAACCCCGAGAACCGGACCCGCGGCAGCTGCACCACCGCGTGCGCGCGCCCGATCGTCGCCATGATGCCGAGGTCGCGGTAGACGAACGGCGCCGGCGCCTGCCCGCGGAGGCCCCGCGCGAGGTTCTTGCCGACGAGCTTCCCGGCCTGCATCGCGCCCTGGCACACGCCGGGCACGACGACCCCCTTCGCGTCGGTCAGCGCCGCCATGTCGCCGATCACGAACACCTCGGGGTGCCCCTCGAGCGAGAAGTCCGGGCGCACCTTCACGCGGCCGGCGCGATCGAGCTCCACGCCGAGCGTGCGGGCGATCGGCGCGCCCTGCACCCCCGCAGCCCACAGGATCGTCTTGGCCGCGATCGTCTCCGACCCGAACCGCACCTCGTCGTGGGCGATCGCGGTGACCCGCGTGTCTAGGTGCACGGTGACCTTCAGCTTCTCGAGGGAGGCCTTGGTCGCCGCCGAGAGGTCCTCCGCGAACGCGGGCAAGAGGCGCGGCCCGGCCTCGATCAGGTGCACGCGGGCCTGATGGGGGTCGATCCGCCGGAAATCCTTGGCCAGCGTGAGGTGGGCGATCTCGGCGAACGCCCCCGCCATCTCGACCCCGGTGGGGCCGCCGCCGATCACGACGAACGTGAGCAGGGCCGCACGTTCAGTGGGATCGTCGGTGCGCTCGGCGCGCTCGTAGGCGAGCAGCACGCGACGCCGAACCTCGAGCGCGTCCTCGAGGGTCTTGAGGCCGAGCGCGTGCTCCGCCCACTCGTCGTGCCCGAACCACGAGTGCGAGGCGCCGCACGCGAGGACCAGGTGGTCGTAGGGGACCTCGCCGTCGGTGAGCAGGAGCCGTCGACCCGCGAGGTCCACCCCCGTGGCCTCGCCGAGCAGCACGGTCACGTTCTCCTGGTCGCGCAGGATGCGGCGGAGCGGCTCCGCGATGTCGGCGGGCGAGAGCCCCGCCGTCGCCACCTGGTAGAGCAGGGGCTGGAACACGTGGTGGTTGCGGCGATCGACCAGGGTGACGTCGACCGGCGCGTCGCGCAGGGCCTTGGCGGCCTCGAGCCCGCCGAAGCCTCCCCCGACGATCACCACCCTGGGTCGTGCGGCCATCTCGACCCGAACGTAGGGGCCCGGCGGGGCACGGGAAAGCCCGCCGAAGGCGCTCCTGGCAGAGCCCGCGGGGGCGGGGTATAGGCGCCTCCCCGCATCTGGCCGGGCCCCCTCCCATGACCCTCGATCCCTCGAAGCAGTCCGTTCGCGAGCTCCTCCGCGCCCGTGGTGCGCTCCAAGACGACGTCCTCGGCGTGCGCATCACCGCACGCACCGACGACGCGCTCGTCGACCTGCACACCGCGATCGATCCCGCCGAGCTCGAGAAGGGGTTCACCGCGGTCACGCGTGGCTCGGCCGACGGCCTCGAGATCCTCCGTCACTCCACCGCCCACGTGATGGCCGATGCGGTGCAGCAGCTGTTCCCCGGCACCAAGGTCACCTTCGGCCCGGCCACCGAGAACGGCTTCTACTACGACTTCGATCGCAAGGGCGGCGGCACGTTCTCCGAGGACGATCTCGTCGCCATCGAGGCCAAGATGCGCGAGATCATCGCGCAGAAGGCGCCGTTCCGCCGCGAGCCGATCGCGCGCGAGGACGCCGTCGCGCTCTTCACCAAGATGGGCGAGACGTACAAGGTCGAGTGGATGGAGACGCTGCCGGCCGGCACGGAGTTCACCGTCTACCGCCACGGAGTCGCCGGAGGTCCAGGGGCCGCGGGCAGCGAGTGGGTCGACTTCTGCAAGGGCCCGCACGTCCCGCACACCGGCGAGCTCGGCGCGATCAAGCTCACCGCGGTGAGCGGCACCTACTGGCGCGGCATCGAGGGCAACCCGCAGCTGCAGCGCATCTACGGCACCGCGTTCCCCGACGAGGCCGCGCTCAAGGCCCACCTCGAGCAGCTCGAGCAGGCCAAGGCGCGCGATCACCGCAAGCTCGGGCGCGAGCTCGAGCTGTTCGCCTTCGACGCGGCCGCGCCGGCCTCGCCGTTCTTCCTGCCGCGCGGCGCCAAGGTCTACCACCGGCTCGTCGACTACGTGCGCGACCTCTACGTGCGCCACGGGTACGACGAGGTCATCACCCCGCAGATCTACGGCAACGAGCTCTACAAGAAGAGCGGCCACCTCGCGAACTACCGCGAGAACATGTACCTCGCGGTCACCGCCGACGACTTCGTCGACCCGGCCAAGGTCGACGCCATCCGCGCCGCGCTCACCGCCGAGCACGCGACCGACGAGCAGCTCGATCTCCTCGCGGCCGAGACCCGCGGCGTCAAGCCGATGAACTGCCCCGGCCACGCCCAGCTGTTCTCGCACCGCAAGCGCAGCTACCGCGAGCTGCCGTTCCGCTGCGCCGACTTCGGCCGCCTGCACCGCTACGAGCGCGGCGGCGTGGTGCACGGGCTCGCGCGCGTGCGCACGTTCTGCCAGGACGACGCGCACATCTTCTGCACCCCGGCGCAGATGCAGCCCGAGATCAGCGCCTTCAACGCGCTGCTCGACGAGGCCTACGGCACGTTCGGGTTCACCGACGTCCGCGTGCGCCTCGCGACCCGCCCGGAGAAGCGCGTGGGCAGCGACGCCCTCTGGGATTCGGCCGAGCACGCGCTCGCCGACGCCATGCGCGCCGCCGGCCGCGCGTTCACGCTCGCCGAGGGCGAGGGCGCGTTCTACGGCCCGAAGCTCGAGTACCACGTGAAGGACGCCATCGGCCGCAGCTGGCAGCTCGGCACGATGCAGGTCGACTTCAACATGCCCGAGCGCTTCGAGCTCGCCTACGTCGACCACGAGGGCAAGGACCAGCGCCCGGTCATGCTGCACCGCGCGCTGCTCGGGTCCCTCGAGCGCTTCTTCGCGGTCTACCTCGAGCACGTCGCCGGCAACTTCCCGGTGTGGCTCGCCCCGGAGCAGGTGTGCCTGCTCACCGTCAGCGAGAAGTTCGAGGCGTATGCCCGCGAGGCCGAGCAGGTCCTGCGGCTCGCCGGCGTGCGCGTCGCGACCGACCTCGGCCCGGACAAGCTCGGCGCCAAGATCCGCGCGGCGCGTCAGATGCGCTACCCGTACCTCGCCGTCGTGGGCGGCAAAGAGGCCGAGAACCGCGCCCTCGCGCTGCGCCGCGGCAACGACGATCTCGGCGCCATCCCCCTCGCCGAGGTGGTGCAGAAGCTCCTCGCCGAGGGTGTGTTCCCCCGCCCCCAGAATTCCTAGTACCCTCTCGCCCGACTCTCTCGAACCAAGGAAGGATTCGTATCGCTCATGGGCTTTGGCCGTCGCCCGATGGACCCCCGGGACAAGCGTCCCATCACCACCCGCGTCAACCACCGCATCCGCGTGCCCGAGGTTCGCCTCATCGGCGCGGACGGCGGGCTCCTCGGGGTGGTCGCCACCCACGAGGCGCTACGGATGGCGCAGGAGGCGGGGCTCGACCTCGTGGAGGTCAACGCGAAGAGTGATCCCCCCGTCTGCAAGATCCTCGACTTCGGCAAGATGAAGTACGAGGAGAAGAAGAAGGCCGCCGAGGCGCGCCGGAAGCAGACGGTGATCGAGGTCAAGGAGCTCAAGCTCCGCCCCAAGACCGACGATCACGACCTCGAGGTGAAGGTGAACCACGCGCGTCGCTTCCTCGAGGCGGGCGACAAGGTGAAGTTCACGGTCCGCTTCCGCGGCCGCGAGATCACCCACCCCGATCGCGCCAAGATGCAGCTCGACCAGATCCTCGCCAAGGTGGAGGACCTCTCGGTCACCGAGCTCGCGCCCCGGCTCGACGGGCGCACGATGATCCTGCAGGTGGCCCCCAAGCCGCAGGTGCTGCAGCGCGCCGCCCAGGCCCGCGCCGCGGCCGAGAAGGCCCGTCAGCAGGCCCTCGACGAGGGTCGCGCGCCGCCCGAGGAAGAGGCGATGCCCGAGGACGACTCCGGGCAGGACGACGACGACGACGACGACGACGACACCGCCGCCGCTACCTAGCGGCGAGCTCGCGCATCCACGCGAACCAGTCCTCGAGCGACAGTCCGGGATAGGCCGCCTCTACCAAGGGGCGGCCGTTTCCATGATCCTCCGGGCCCACGAAGTAGAACGGCCACGCGTGGGGCAC
The DNA here is from genome assembly GCA_964624885.1 of uncultured Polyangiales bacterium. Classification (GTDB taxonomy): domain Bacteria; phylum Myxococcota_A; class Polyangia; order Polyangiales; family JADJMO01; genus JADJMO01. The sequence goes on from CAZUZY010000358.1 coordinate 7,475, forward strand.
CGGCCCGTGCAGCGGAGCGCCGAGGTCCACGAGGTCCTTGGCGGGGGTGATCACGAGGTGCTCGAGGAACGCGCCGCGGAACAGCTCGTCCCCCCAGCGCCGCACGTGGCTGCCACACGCCACGCAATGGCCCTCGTGTCCTCCCGAGAAGCCCGCCCGCTCGCGGAGCGGCACCTTCTCGTCGAACAGCGTGACGACGGCCTGGTGCTCGAACGTGGTGAAGCCGGGCGCGGAGACCTCCTTGGTGTCGCGCGCCGCGGTGGCCCGGAACCGCGGGAAACGACACGGGCAGCCGTGCGCCCCGTAGTGCGCGAACAGCGCCTGCACCTGGACGGTGAACGCCTCGATCCGCGCCTGCTCCTCGGCGCGCCGCTGATCAGTCCTCGTCGTCCTCGGCGTCGAAGAAGTCGTCGTCGGTCGCGTTCGCCGCTTGGTCATCGGTGGGCCAGTCCTCGAAGTAGTGGTTCAAGATCTTGAGCTGATCGGCCCACGCCTGCACCTGCGGGTCGTCGGTCGGCTCGATCTCGCGCACGGCGAGGAGGGCGATGTCGATGCTCTGGCGCTCGTCCTCGGTGGGGGCGCGACCGCCGCTCGACCAGCGCCACATGGCGTCGAGCTCGGTGTCGATCACCTCCACGAGGCGGTTCTTGGGGTTCTGCTTGAGGATGCGGCCGGTGAAGGCCATCGCTTCGCCGAGGATCCGGTCGAAATCGGCACGGGAGTCGATCTCTCCGTAGACGCCAGCCATCTCAGCTCTCCAGGCTCGTGCCGCTCATCACGGCACCGGGGTCACGTTGGTGTCCTTGCGCGGGATGAACCGCTGCTCGCCACCGCCGTCGGTGCCGTGCTTCTGGCCAGGCACCGACCAGGTGTCCTTCACCGGCGCGGCGGTGGACTGCATGTACGGGGTCTCGGGCGGGACGTTGTAGCTCTTGGACTGCTTGTCCTGGACCGGCCCGGTGCCCCAGCCGCCCGGCCCCATGGTGGCGCCCTTGTCGTGGATGCCGAGCGCGTTCGGGCTCTCTCCGCTCGAGTAGTACTGGCCCTGCCGCGCGCCGGGCGCCTGCCACTGGGTCTGCGGAGACGGGCACGGGGGCGGCGGGCCGTAGGTGAGGGGCTTGTTGAAGTCGATGCCCTTCATGTCGGCGCGCGCGCCCTTGGCGTCGTAACCGCCCTTCTGCTTGTAGAACCGCTTGGCGATCTTCTTGCGGGCCTTGATCTGCTCCTTGGAGTTGCCCGGCGCCGCGGCGAGGTCGCGCTCCTTCTGGGAGACGCCCTTGAGGCCGGTGCCGCCGGAGCCCGAGCCGCCGCCACCACCGCCACCGCCGCTCGCGCCCTTGCCCTTGGAGCCCGAGCCGCCACCGCCACCGCCACCGCCGCCGCCGCCGCCGCCACCGCCACCGCCCCCCCCGCCCCCCCCCCCCCCC
>CAZUZY010000359.1:0-8901 GCA_964624885.1 uncultured Polyangiales bacterium
GCCGATCGCCTCGCTCGACGGCCCCGCCGAGGGCGCCGCGTTCGCCCCGGGCGCCAGCATCCCGGTGCGCGTCAGCGCCAAGGCCACGAGCGGCGCGATTGCCAAGGTGCAGCTCGTGTGGAAGTCGCCGTCGGGCGACACCGGCTACACGCTCGACGCCGTCGCGAGCGGCGTGTTCGGCATCGACCTCGATCTGTCGCCCTCGGCGAGCGCCGGCACCCGCACCCTGGTCGTCACCGTCACCGACGACGCGGGGCGCAGCACCAAGCTCACGCGCACCCTCACGGTGGCGCCGTGAACGGACGCCCCATCACCTGGTGGCTGCTCGCGCTCGCGCTCCCGGGCTGCGTGGTCGGCACCATCGACGGACCGCCGGCGCCGGCCTTCCAGCGCGACGCCGGCGCGAGCCACGGCAACGACTGGGACGCCGAGGAAGACCCGGGCGCGCCGCCCCCCGAGGACGAGCCCGACGCGGCGCCGACCAAGCCCGACACCAAGCCCGCGGACACCGGTGGAGGTGCACCCCCGAGCGACGGTGGAGGCGCGCCCCCGCCGCCCAGCGACGGCGGAGGAGCCCCGCCGCCGCCCAGCGACAGCGGTGCTTCCGACACGGCCCCGCCCCCCGACACCGCGCCGCCCTCGACCACGTATCCATCAGGTCCTTATGGATCGAGCGTGGGGAGCACCTTCCCGAACCTGTCGTTCAGCGGCTACCGCGACGGCACCGGCGCGTGGGTGCCCGTCACCATGGCGGACTACTACGACCCGACCGGCGCGCGCGGCATCACCGGCGTCCTGATCATCGTCTCCGCCTCGTGGTGCGGACCGTGCCAGGAGGAGGCCAAGGCGCTGCCCGGGATCTACCCCGGCTACAAGGCGCGTGGCGCCCGGTTCCTCGGCGGCCTCATCGAGGACAGCTACCGCAACCCCGCCACGCAGAAGAACGTGGACTCGTGGATCAAGGCGTTCTCGACCAACTACGACATGGTCGCGGACGGCAAGAGCTCGCTGCTGCCACCGGGCAGCGTGGGCATCCCGTACAGCATCGTCGTCGACCCCCGCACGATGAAGGTCGCCAAGACCTGGTCGGGCGCGGATCCCTCGGCGACCACCATCCCCCAGCTCGACACCGTGATCGCCAAGAACGGCGGATGAGGAAGAACATGCGCAAGGTCCTGCTCCTCGGTCTCCTGTCTCTCTTCGCCGCGTGCGCGCGGGGCGGCGCCGACGACGGCGCGCCGGTCCCGCCCGACAGCGACGAGCAAGCGCCCGCGCCGCCCGGTCGCGTCGCCCAGGCGGCCTCGGTGATCTACAAGGGCAAGCCGGGCGACAACGTCACGTGGCTCGCCTGGCCCAAGCAGAAGTCGCTGTCGGGAAGCGACTGGGGCTCGATGCTCACGGACATCGAGAACCACCTCCCCGCGAGCTACGGCACCACCTACCGCGACAGCGACAAGCTCACCTGGGGCCACGAGACCTCGCACGGGATCCACGCCCACATCCGCAACGCCAACTGGGTGAGCGGCAAGCCGCGCAACGCCTTCTACGTGGGGGGCGACAAGGCGGTGCTGGTCGACGAGCCGAAGATCCGCAAGTCGCAGGTGGCCGCGTTCATCCCGAGCTCGCTGCGCGGGTCGCGGTACTCGCTCTACGTGGTCGGGCAGACCGACTGGGACGACACGCCGCTCTACCTCTGGGACGAGTGGAACGCCTACGTCAACGGCGGCGCGGTCGGGGTCGATCTCGTGGACCGCGGGCTCTTCTCGGGGGGCTGGCGCGACGGCGTGAACGGCCAGCTCGAGTTCACCGTCTACGGCGTCGCGGTCGCCATGGCCGTCGAGAAGTACGACCCGGCGTACTTCGCGAGCAACGTGCAGTTCTTCGAGTTCCTCGCGTTCGAGGCGCGGCGCGCGATGACCCTCTACCGCAAGGGCGCGGTGATGACCCCGTTCCAGTGGGCCGAGCAGGACGCGTACTACGCGAAGATGCGCACCTCGCCCGACGCCGCCGAGTGGCGCGCGTTCGCGGTCCGCGTGTTCGGCGAGGACTTCGTCAACGAAGCGATCTTCGGCGACCCGCCCAAGCCCTCCGAGCCCGACGCGGGCCCGAAGCCCGACCCCGACGCGGGCCCGAAGCCCGACCCGGGTGCCGACGCCGGGCCCTCCACGGCGGACAGCGACGGGGACGGCGTGCCCGATGCGCAGGACCTCTGCGCGGGCAGCGCGGCCGGCGCCAACGTGTGGACCTACGGCGAGTGGATCGGCTGCGCGGCCGGCCAGCGCCGCAACGCCGGCCCCTTCGGCGGCGCCGACAGCGACGGCGACGGCGTCGTCGACGCCAAGGATCTGTGCAGCAAGACGCCGGCCGGCGAGCGGGTGTGGACCTACGGCGAGTGGATCGGCTGCGCGACCGGGCAGCACAAGGACTGACATGGAGCGGCTCGCCTTCGAGATCCCCCGCCTCGTGCTCACCGCGCACGAGGGCGCGCACCTCGTCGTGCACCTCGCCTGGGAGACGCACGCGCAGCGTCCACCGCTCGTATGCGCCGACGGCTCCCTCGCCGCGGCGCTGCGGGCGGCGGCGCGCGAGCTCGCCTGCGTGGTGCTCGCGGCCGGCCACACCGAACGCGAGGTGCACGCCCTCGTGCGTTACCCGCCGACCCTCTGCGTGTCCGAGCTCGTCGAGCGTCTCAAGGAGGTGTCGGCCGGGCGGCGCGGCCGGCGGGTCCCGCTGTGGAGCACCGGCTATGTCGCGCGCAGCTGCGACCCGTCGCGCGCGGAGGCCCGGGCGGCGTGGATCGGCCGGCTGGTTGCGGCCCCGTCCGTCGTGTCATGATGGGCGGATGTACCTTCCGCTGACCCCTTGCCCTTCCTGTCGTCGCCACGCGCGCATCGAGGACGGCGTGTGCCCGTTCTGCGCCACCGCACTGCCCGAGGGCGCGCGCGCGATCCCCTCGCCGGGGCGCCGCCTCGCGCGCTCCGCGGTCGTCGTGCTCGCCGGTTCGCTGGCCGTGGCCGCGTGCGGTGGCACCGAGACCCCCGAGACCAAGACCGACACGGGCTCGTCCAGCGACGGCTCGGTCGACGGCGTCGTCGACACGGGCATGGGCACGCTCTACGGCCTGCCGCCCGACACGGGGACGATCGACAGCGGCACGACCCCGGACTCGGCCAGCGACGCGGCGAAAGACGGCGACGGCGGTCCCGACGACACCGGGGGCCCCGCGCCCAAGTACGGCGGTCCGCCCCCGCCCGACGCGGGCTAGCCGCCGTTCGCCTTCACCACCGCGTCGAGCGCGGGCAGGGCGCCGTCGGGCTCCGCGCCGCGGGTCGCGGCGACGACCCGCATCGTCCGCGGATCGATGGTGAGGTCGACGGGCAGCGCGATCGCGCCACCGAACGCGGGCACCAGCGAGAGCTTGGGGTCGATGGCCACTGCGTAGGGGATCCCGAACGCGGCCTTCCACTGGTCGGCGGTGGCCTGCACGGCCGCGGCGCCCGTCGAGGTCTGCACGAGCGCGGTGAGGATCCTCGCCCCGCGCGCCTTCCACGTGCTGCGGTACGCGTCCGGCAGCCAGGTCGCCTGCGCCTTGCAGACCCCGCACCACTGCGCGGCCACGACGAACAGCACGCCCCTGATGCCCTTCTTGCCGTCGGGGTCGAAGTAGTCACGCGTGGAGATCGACTCCCACGCGGTGCCGTCTTCGCGATACCCGGTGACGACCAGCGGCGGCACGATCTGGCCGGGCAAGAGCCCGTACGGCCCGGCCGGGTATCCGTCGGTGACCGGGGGTGGCGTCGCGTCCCAGCTCACCGGGCCGGTGTCGTTCACCCGCGCGTCGAACGCGGCGCCGTCGGAGAACGCGCTGTCCGGGAACTCCTCGTCGGGGGGAGGGGGGGCGCGCTCGCTGCACGCGACGGCGCAGCTCGCCAGCGCCGGGACGAACCACGACCGCATGGCCCCAGTATACGGGAACCGCGCGGGCTGGCCCACGGCGGGGCTTTACTTCCGCGACCTGCGCACCAGACTGGGGCCATGTCTCCCGTGCTCACGTGGCTCCTGGTCGGGTTCGCCGCGGCGCTGTTGATCTTCGGCTTCTGGGTCGACGGGCGGACCGAGGGTCGCTTCGCGCGCCTCGGCAAGCTCGGCTGGGTGCTGCAGATCGCGGCCGCGCTGCTGGCCTACGGCGTGCTGCGCCCGGGCCGCGGCGACTCGAGCCAGCTCGCTTCGCAGCTCGCGGCGGGGCAGCCGGTGTTCCTCGATTTCTACTCCAATTATTGAGCCGCGTGCCTCGCGGCCAAGCCCGTGGTCGACGGGCTCGAACAGCAGATGAAGGGGCAGCTCTCCGTGGTCAAGATCGACACGGGCAGCGAGGAGGGGCAGAAGCTCGCGGGTCGCTACCAGGTGACCATGCTGCCCACGTTCATCGTCCTCGATGCCAAGGGGCGCGTCGTCTACCGCAAGCAGGGGGGTCGGCCCGAGCCCGAGGTGATCACCAAGCTCTCGCTGCGGTGAGGGTCACGCAGGCGTGACAGCAGACGCCGCGGGGCGCGCTGGTACCATGGTCGTCCATGCGTCGACCCGTCGTCCTCGGTCTCGCCCTCGTGGGTGCGCTCTTCGCCGCCGCGCCCCGCTCCACCGTCTCCGTGGCGCGCGCCAACGCCGTCGAGAAGGCCCCGCCGGGTCCGGCCACGCTGGTGGTCGCGCACGGTGGGCTCGACGCGACGAGCACCGAGGTCGGCCTCGTCACGGTCGGTCTGGGCAGCGGCACGCCCACGCTCGCGCCGCTGGGGTCGGTCGACCACGTGCGCGGCTCCGCCGTGCGCGGCGCGGTCCTGGGTGGGGCCGTGCTGGTCGCCGTCGAGGAGCCTGCGCCGAAGGGCACGAGCTACGCCGGCGCGCTGCACCGCCTCGACGCGACGGGCGCCCGGCGGCTCTGCGGAGGGCTCGCGCGCGCCACCGCTCCGCTCGTCGTCGACGGTCGGGTGCTCGTCTCCCGCGGCATCGACGGCCCCGAGCCGACCCCGGGGCCCGCGACCGAGGCGCTCACCCTGCGCACCGACACGCTCACCCTCGACGAGGTCGACCCCGCGACGGGGGCCACGCGCACCGTGTGGAGCGGCGCGGGCTACCAGGCGTTCCTCGCCGGCGCGCTCGGCCGCGAGGCGTTCGTGTACCTGTCGCAGGCGTCCGGCGCCTCGCTGTTCGCCCTCGACGTCTCGACCGGCGCCGTGCGGAACCTCGGCGCGGTGGCGCCGTTCGCCCGGGATTTCAGCGTCGATTCGGTGCGCAAGGGCCTAGTGTTCGCGAACCTCGGCGCCGCCGATCGCTGGCAGGTGCAGAGCCTCGATCTCGGCTCGGGGGCGCGCACGGTCCTGCTCGAGACCCAGGGCGACCATCCCATGCCGTTCGCGCTCCCGGGTGGCGACGTCGTGCTCTCGAGCGACGGTGATCACGGTCTCCTCCGCCTGGCACGCACCGCCGTCGTGCGCCAGAACCTGCTCTCGCCGGCCGGCGACGGCTCCGACGCCGCGACCCACGCGGAGGGCCGCTGGCTCGCGGTCCGTCACACGCCGACCGCGCGCTTCCGTGGCAAGAGGGCGCCCGCGCTGATCGTCGTCGACGTCGACACCGGGCAGTTCGTGCCGGTCGACGTGCCGCTCGGCCACTTGGTCGAGTCGCTCGGGTTCCTCCGTGGAGGTGCGTCGTGAAGCGTGGGATCGGCGTCGTCGCCGTCGCCCTGGCCGCGTTCGCGCCGTCGCGCGCCGAGGCCGCGCCGTGCGGGCCCACCTACTGCCCGAGCTACGGCACCGAGCTGCACTCGTGCCCGTGGAAGAGCGGCATCCGCTGCCGCGTCGACCCGGTGGTCAAGGACAACCCCACCTTCGCCGAGCTCTCCGACCTGTTCGACAAGATCGCCGTCGGCCCCTCCAAGTACGGCGCCCTCGGCTGGGGGTATTCGCTCGACGCGACGGTGGGCGTCACGGCCCCCAAGAAGGTCCCGGTCCACTTCCCGTGCGTGCTGCTCAAGGCGATCAGCGCGCTCGAGTCGGTCGGCTGGAACCAGTTCTGCCAGCCGACGGGGCCGGTCTGCACCGGCAAGCAGCAGACCATCGTCGCCTGTGACTGCGGCTACGGCCTGATGCAGGTCACGAGCGGCATGAACATGGGCGAGACCAGCGCGTACGACGCCAACCGCGTCGCGGGCGACGCCGCCTACAACGCCTCGGTCGGCAGCCAGATCCTTGGTGGCAAGTGGAACTACGGCCCCGCCGTCGGCGACCGTCAGCTCGACGTGATCGAGGACTGGTACTTCGCCACCTGGGCCTACAACGGCTTCGCGTTCAGCAACAACCCGAACAACCCGGCCTACCCGGCCGACCGCAAGCCCTACCGCGACCCGGGCGGCCTCTCGGGCGGCAACTACCCGTACCAGGAGAAGATCTGGGGCTACGTGCGCGTGCCCTACGGTCTCAAGGAGAAGGCGGGCGTCGCCGGCTACAAGGCCTACCCGATCAGCTTCCCCGACCGCTCGAAGATCTGCGCGAGCTGCGGCAAGCCGACCGCCAACATCCCCGAGCCGTCGCCGACCCACGTGAGCGACTGCCCGGGCAGCGGAGGCCCGCCGCCGCCCGCGCCGGGTCCGCGCTACGAGCTCTCGACCGAGGTCGACGCCGACGATCGCTTCAACGACGGCACGTCCAAGGCGGTGGCCGACGTGCTCGAGGGCGACACCCACACCGTCGACCTCGTGATCAAGAACACCGGCGACAAGTCCTCGCCCAACGTCTCGCTCGGTGTCTCGGTCCCCGACCCGTGGGTCGTCGCGAGCGGCTTCACCATCGAGTCCGACGCGAGCGGCAAGTTCGCCGTCAACGACGCCGACGCCCGCCCCGATCAGCCCTCGCGCACCGCGCCCGGCAAGCGGTTCACCTTCCAGCTCAACGCCTTCGCGGTCGGCGAGACCAAGCGCGTGCGCCTGAAGGTGAAGGCCGCGCAGTACTCCATCGGTACCCCCGACCACCCCGACGTGCGCGAGTGGGTGCAGAAGGTCGAGGGGGTCTACGAGAAGGCCGAGTGGGACACGACGCCGACCAACCCGAGCGGCCAGACCTGGAACGGCGGCGACCTGCGCGCCTCGGAGCGCCTCGACGTGTTCTCGAAGACCCACTGGAGCTTCGACGGCGGCACGTTCGAGGGTTGGGTCGCGCAGGGCGCGGCGACCGCCCGGCTCGACGCGCAGGCGCTGGTGGTCGACACCGCCGGCGACGACCCCCAGATCGTCGGCCCCGAGACCGAGTTCGACGCCGCCAGCTACCCCGTCCTGCACCTGCGCGTGAAGGGGGGCAGCGCGGGCGCCAGGGTCTATTTCTCGACCAAGGACGCGCCGGGCTTCGACGAGGCGCGCTCGGTGAGCTTCGACCTGCCCGGCACCGCAGAGGCGCGGGAGCTCGGCGTCGACCTGCGCAGCAACCCCGCCTGGAAGGGCACGATCACGCGCCTGCGCATCGACCCGCTGCCGAGCGGCACCAGCACGGTCACCTTCGAGGACCTGCGCATGACGGGGCCCGAGGGGCTCGTGCCCGTCGACGTGCAGGCCGCGGCCGAGGGCGGGTGCAGCTGCGAGGCGCCCGGTCGTCCGGTCGCATCCTCCGGCTCGCTCGTCGCGCTCGGCCTCGCGCTGTCGCTCGTCGCGCGCCGCCGCCGCCGTTGACCTAAGGGTCGATCGTCCCGCGGTCGATGGCGCTGCGGGCCTGGGCGGAGAGGATCCGCACGCCCACGATCATCATCGCGAAGCGCTCGTCCTTGGTGAGCCCCTGCCGGAACCGGTAGTAAATCTGCTGCGCGACGACGGCGGTCTTGAACAGCGCGAAGGCGTAGTGGAACAGGATGTCGGAGACGTCGCGTCCGGTCGTCTCCGCGTAGCGCGCCACCACCTCGCGCCGGGTGTACGCGCCGGGCGCGAAGGTCGGCCCGAACGCGAACATCTTGGCCTCGTCGGCGTCGCCCGCCTCGACCCAGTACGAGAGGGCGGTGCCGAGATCCATGAGCGGATCGCCGAGGGTCGACATCTCCCAGTCGAGCACGCCGACGATGCGGGTCGGGTCGCCCGGATCGAGCACGAGGTTGTCGAACTTCCAGTCGTTGTGCACGAGGGCGGCGCCGCTCTTGCCGGCGATCGCGTGCATGCGCTCGGCGAGCCACGCCGCCACCTGGTCGACCTCGGGGATCTCGTCGGTGCGGCTGTCTCCATAGCGCTTGGTCCAGCCCTCGACCTGCCGCACGACGTACCCCTCGGGCTTGCCGAGATCGGCGAGCCCGGCCGCCGCGTAGTCGACCGCGTGGAGCTCCGCGAGGCCGTCGACGAGGGCCGCGCAGGTCGCGCGCATGCGGGGCGCGTCGAGGCCGAGCGCCTCCGGCAGCTTGCGGCGCAGGATCGTGCCCCGCACCCGCTCCATCACGTAGAACGGCGCGCCGAGCACGGCGCGGTCGTCGCAGTGAGCGAGCGCGCGCGGCGCCTTGGGGTAGACCGCGTGCAGCCGCGAGAGGATGCGGTGCTCGCGACCCATGTCGTGCGCGGTCTTCACCTTGCTGCCGAAGGGGGGGCGGCGCAGCACGAGCTCGCGGCCGCCCTCGATCTCGACCAGGTAGGTGAGGTTCGAGTGCCCGGCGGGGAACTGGGTGAGCGTGATCGCGCCGCGGACCCCGAGCGTGCGATCGAGCCACGCCGAGAGCGCGGCGAGGTCGAGCTCCTCCCCTGGGCGCACCGCCTTGCCGCGGTCGAGGAGGTCGCTCACGAGGCGCCTCCCGGGGGCGCGGCCTCGGTGTCGCAGAGGAGCGTGCAGTCGCGCGCATGCTGGAGCAGGCGCGCCGGCACCGCGGCGAACGGTCCGGGCTCGC
>CAZUZY010000360.1:0-8900 GCA_964624885.1 uncultured Polyangiales bacterium
GCTCGGCGGCGACCCCGGGCGCCGTGCCTCCTCCCACCACCGGCGGCGGCGGCCTCGACGGCGCCACCTACGCGGTGCGTCTGCGCGACCTCGAGCAGCGGATCAACGAGCTCAAGGAGCAGATCCGCAAGAGCCACACCCGTCTCGCGCTGCTGAGCGAGTCCGTGCTCGGAGGCGTCACGGCCGCCGCGCGCGCCGAGATCACCTTCGTCAACGAGATGTCCGGCGCCTACCGCCTCAAGCGCATCGTCGCGCTCTACGACGGCTCGCCGCTCGCCACCAAGACGGACGAAAAGGACGGCATCGCGGAGCAGAAGGAAATCCAGCTCTACGCGGAGCTCGTCCAGCCGGGCGACCACACCCTGCAGATCCTGCTCGAGTACCAGGGCAGCGGGTACGGCGTCTTCTCGTACCTCAAGGGGTACAAGTTCGAGGTGCGCTCGAGCCGCTCGTTCACGGCGCTCGAGGGCAAGACCATCTCCCTCAAGATCATCGGCTTCGAGCAGGGAGGTCCGACCACTCCGTTCGAGGAGCGGCCGGCCGTCAAGTTCACCGAGAAGATCACCGCGGGCGCCGTGTCGGGCGCCGCGGGCGCACCGGGCGGTGGGGGCGCGGCCAAGAAGCCGGAGAGCAAGTGAACATGTCCAGGAACGCCGGGGGGCGCCGCGTCCACGGGGCGCGGCCGTGGGGAGCAAGAACGAGGGGATGGAGCGCCGCGTGGTTGCTCGCCTCTTCTCCGGCTTTCCTGGGCACGGCAGCGCTGGTCGCGCTGCCCGTCGCGACGGTGCTCGTGCCGTCGGTCGCGCACGCCAAGCTGGGCGCCGACGAGGCGCCGGGCGTCGCGAGCGGTGAGCTCGACGGCATCGAGAAGGACATCCCGACCATCTCGGCAGCCCTCAAGAAGGTGGGCCTGCGCACGGCCGAGCAGATGCTCACCGACGGCGAGCTCCTGTTCCGCACCAAGGACTATCAGAAGGCGATCCTCGTCTTCTCGCAGGTCGAGGTGCAGTACCCGAGCAACAAGGCCGCCTACGCCGAGGCCGTCTACCGCAACGGCGAGGCGCTCTACGCGACCAAGGACTACCTCTCGGCGCGCACCAAGTTCAAGATCGTCGCCGAGCACGCCAAGGACGGCGAGTACAAGCCGTACGCGGCCAAGGCCATCGCTCGCCTCGTCGACATCGCGATGAAGGTCGACGATCCCAAGGATCCCAAGACCATCGACGAAGTGCTCGGCCGGATCGCCGCGCTCCCGCCGTCCGACGTCGACTCGGTGATCCTCTACGCCAAGGGCAAGGCCCTCTTCTTCAAGGGCGATCTCGAGCCCGCCAAGGCCACGCTCGCATCGGTCGGCCCCGATGGTGGGTTCCAGCACCAGGCTCGCTTCGTCCTCGGCGTCATCGCGCTCAAGCAGTCGCAGCCCGGCAAGTACCAGGCGGCGATCGACGCCTTCAAGAAGGTGACCGACCTCCCCGGCGACACCGACGAGCACAAGGAGGTCATCGACCTCTCGTGGATCGCCATGGGCCGCCTGTTCTACGAGATGGACATGCTCGACGAGGCGGTCCTCGCCTACCAGCACGTCGACAAGACCAGCAAGCACTTCGACACCTTCCTCTACGAGATCGCCTGGGTCTACGTCCGCAAGGAAGACCAGGAGAAGGCCACCCGCGCGCTCGAGCTCCTCGCGCTCACGAGCCCCGACGGCCCGTACAGCATCGAGGGCGACCTGCTGAAGGCGGACATCCAGCTCCGCAAGGGCGAGTTCAAGAAGGCCCTCGAGACCTACGAGCACGTGCGCGACGCGGTCGACCCGCTGCGCAAGCGCGTCGACGACTACCTCAACAGCGGCAAGTCGCCGGGCGACTACTACGCCAAGCTCGTCTCGCAGAACCCCGACGCGCTCGACGGGCCCGACGCACTGCCGCCCATCGCGGTCAAGTGGGCCAAGGAAGGGCCCGACGGCGCCCTCGCCTTCAGCGTCGTCGACAGCGTCCAGCAGACCCGGCAGCTCCTGACCGAAGCGCAGGACATGCTCGACAAGCTGCAGGCGGTCGTGAAGAACAACGCCATCAAGGCCTTCCCCGGCCTCAAGGCGCAGTACGAGAAGGTCATCCTGCTCGAGAACCGGCTCGCGGTCGCACGCGCCCACGTGGGGCAAGGCCTCGACGACGCCGAGCCGAGCGAGGTGGGCGGTGAGCTCGCCACGGTGCGCGAGCAGCGGCGCCGCCTCCAGAAGTACATCCTCGGCCTGCCGGTCGACGACGACGGGCTCTCCAAGCGCGAAGAGGAGGCCGTCGCCCAGTGGCGCGTCGCTTCTCAGGAGCTGCAGAAGCGCAAGATCGAGATCGACATGCTGCAGGCGCAGGCCACTGCCCTCCGCAAGTACATCAAGACCAAGGGCGGCGATCCGAACACCGTGGCCGAGCACATGAAGACGCTCGACTCGGTCGAGATCGAGCTCAAGCAGTACACGCAGGAGTACGCCACGCTCAAGAAGCAGGTCGAGCTCGGCAAGGCCCAGCTCGGTCTCGGCGACCAGAAGACCAAGGAAGACGCCGAGGCGCGCGAGCAGTACCGCGACCTCCTCGAGAAGGAGATCGGCCTCGCGGCGAACCTCGGGGGCCAGAGCAAGTCCTACGCGGACAAGGCCAACCCGGTGATGGCGAAGGCGCGCCTCACCGAGGGCAAGATACTCGAGCAGAAGAAGGTGCTCGACGACCAGATCAAGACCCAGAGCGCCGGCCTCAAGGCGGAGCTCGACGCGCACCAGGCGGCCCTCGACGGCTACCGCGACCAGCTCGCGAAGTTCGAGGACGAGGCCAAGGAGACGGTCGGCGCCGTCGCCAAGCGCAACTTCGGCCTGGTGAAGGACAAGCTCACCACGCTGGTCATGCGCGCCGAGGTCGGCATCATCGATCAGGCCTGGAAGGAGCGGGACGTTCGCAAGCTCATCCTGCGCGACCGCCAGGTGGAGCTGAAGGACGCCGAGAAGCTCCTCGACGACGAGCTGAAGCAGATCAACAACGACGGGGCGGGGTTCGAGTGACCATGCGCAAAGGATCGATGACCCTACGAGGCGTGAGCGCCCTCGGCATCGTGCTCGCCGGGCTCGGCGTGAGCGGGCTCGGGTGGTCGCAGGCGGCCAAGCCGCCGGCCGCCAAGCCGGCCGCGTCGGCCAAGCCCTCGGCGTCCGCCAAGCCGACCGCGGCCAAGCCCCCGCCCGTCGGCAACCTCCCGCCCGTGAACATGGACGGCACGCCTCCGGGCGCGTTCGAGGTCCAGAACCAGAAGGGGCCTGGGCTCCCCGTGGTCGTCGCGGTCAAGCCGTGGCCGTCGCAGGCGCTCGGCGCCGTGGCCACGCCGGCCAGCAGCGGTGGCTCGGGCAAGCCGCAGGTGGTCAGCGACCTCCCGCCCCCCACCAACGCGCAAGAAGAGGCCCTCTACGACCTCCAGAAGCACGCCGATCTCTACAAGAAGGGCGCCGGCGGCTACGCCAAGGCGGTCGGGCAGATCATCCGCCAGCGCTACGAGGCCAAGCGCAAGGCGCGCCTCTCGTCGCTCCAGGAGTCGATCGACCGCGACCAGGCCGAGCTCAAGAAGGCCCGCCTCGACACGATGGAGCGCCTCAAGGCCTTCCTCGCCAAGTATCCCGACGTCCCCGAGCACACGCCGAGCGCGATGTTCCGGCTCGCCGCGCTCTACGAAGAGCAGGCGATCGACACCGACATCGACCCGAGCGATCCCAAGTACGTCGAGAAGATCCGCGCCGCCTACGAGCCTGCCGAGAAGCTCTACCGCGAGGTCATCCTCCGCTTCCCGGGCTACACGCAGCGCGCGTCGGTGCAGTTCTTCCTCGGCGCGCTCCTCTCCGACACCGGTCGCGGCCCCGAGTCGCAGTGGGTGTGGCGCTCGCTGGTGTGCAGCAACCACTACCAGTTCCCCCTGCCCCCGCCCGCCAACGACGCGGAGGCCAAGGCGCGTGAGAAGTGGAAGGACGGCGTCCCCCCGATGCCGCAGGACCACGACACCAAGTACTGGGACGACTGGCGGACCAACCACTACACCCCGCCCGACCCCAAGAAGAAGGCCAAGCCGGCCAAGCCCAAGCCGGGCGCGAAGCCCGCGCCGGTCGTGACCGACACCGAGGACAGCTACAAGGACGTCTACCCCGACGACTGCGTGGCGATCCCGGCGCCGATCCCGCTCGGTCAGGACGAGATGCCGTTCCTCGCGCAGACCTGGTGGCGCCTCGGCGAGTTCCACTACAGCCGCGGCGACGAGGCGGCCGAGGAAGAGGGCTACTTCGGCGCGAGCCCCTACCGCTACAACCGCGCGCTGCGTGCCTACGAGCACGCGGTGAAGACCTCCAACGAAACGGTGAAGGTCTTCACGATGTACAAGATCGCCTGGACCTACTACAAACAGCAGCGATACAACGCTGCGCGCACGCAGTTCCTGGCGCTGCTCGCCTACTTCGACGAGAAGGAGAAGAAGGGCGGCCAGTCGGGTGACCTGCAGATGCGCCAGGACGCCTGGGACTACATCGCCTCGGCGCTCACCTACCTCGACATGGAGGGCCCGGGCCCCGACGAGCCGTTCATCGAGCGCGAGGACGTGTTCGGTCAGTTCAGCGGCAAGGAGCTCGAGAAGAAGCTCGAGGTCGCCGTCGATCGCGTGCAGGACCCGAAGCTCGTCCCGCAGGACAAGCCGTGGACCCCGAAGATCTACAAGGCGCTCGCCGCCGAGTTCGAGTCGGACGAGGTCCAGGGCAACGCCATCAAGACCTACGAGCTGATCCTCAAGAAGTACGAGTGCGATCCGGAGGCCCCGCTCTTCCAGAAGAAGATCGCCGATCTCTACGACTACCTCGCGCTCAAGGCCGAGGCGAAGTCCGAGAAAGAAGAGTATGCGAGCAAGGCGCTCGAGGCCCGCACCAAGCTGCTGAACTACGTCGGCAAGGACAGCAAGTGGGTCGAGTGCAACAAGAACAACCCCGACGCGATCCGTCAGGCCGAGACCCTGATGAGCGACGGCGTGAAGTACTCCGCGAGCAAACACACCGCGCTCGCGCGCGAGTACATCTCCAAGGCGGGCAACTACCCGGAGGGCAGCAAGGACCGCAAGGACTGGCTGCAGAAGGCCCGTGAAGAGTACAAGCTCGCCGAGAAGGGCTGGACCGCCTACCTCGCGCAGGACGTCGACGCGCCCGACAGCTACGAGTCCAAGTACTGGATCGCCGACAGTCGGCACAAGGCCGTCAAGATCACCTACCTGCTCGGCGAAAAGCTCGACCCGGCGCAGGTGAAGAACGCGCGCGACGCCGCCGTCGAGGTGCGCGACAGCGTGCTCGACGACAAGTACCTGCGGTACGCCGCGTACTTCGCCGTCGAGGTCTACGACCTGCTCGCCAAGGAGGGCTTCGACGCCCACAAGAACGCGGGCTGCCTCCCGGGCAACGGCCTCGACGTGATCGACTCCCCGCTCGACGAGCCGGGCGACGCCTGTCGCCCCGACAGCGAGAAGGACGCGCGCGAGAAGAAGCGCATCTGGGTGCGCCCGATCCCCGAGAACGTGATCGCGACCCTCAAGGAGCGCGAGGAGTACGTCGCGAAGGTCCCCGAGTCGCTCGACCTCGACAAGAACTCGCTGCCGTTCCGCTACTTCATCGCCGACGCGCTGTATCGCTACGGCCGCTTCGACGAGGCCACGCCGCGCTTCGAGGCCCTCTGGAACGAGCAGTGCGGCAAGAGCGACACGGGCTACGAGGCCTGGTACCGCCTCGTCGTCATGTCGAACCTCCGCGAGGACAGCAAGCGGAGCAAGTCGCTCACCGACGCGGCCAAGGCCAAGTCGTGTGCGATCACGCCAGAGCAGAAGATCAAGGAGAAGGCCCTCATCGAGGGCACCGACATCAACGCGCTCTTCAAGGAGGCCGACGAGGCCTACGCGGCGGCCGAGAAGGAGACCGATCCCAAGCTCAAGGCTGCCAAGTACCGCGAGGCCGCGGCCAAGTACGAGGCCGCCCTCAAGGTCGCGCCGTCACGCCCCGAGGCGCCCCGCGCCGCGATCAACAGCGCGTACTGCTACAAGCAGGTCAACGAGTACAAGCGCGCGGCCGAGGTCTACCGGTTCTTCCTCGACAAGTACGGCAAGGAAGAAGACCTGATCGCCTACCGCGACGGTGACCCGAAGAAGGGCATCAAGAAGGACCCGGAGCAGTTCAACACGCGCCTCGACTACACGAAGAAAGCGCTCGGCGAGCTCGGTCGCACCTACCTGCAGGCGTTCGACTACGCCAACGCCGCCAAGCTGTTCGAGGAGAAGACCGGCCGCAAGCTGCTCGACGAGGCCGAGCGGCGCGACTCCGCGTTCACCGCGGTCGTGCTGCAGGCGAACCTCGGCAACCGCGACAAGATGCTCGCGGCGCGCACCAAGTTCCTCGAGTTCAAGCCCCCGGCGAACGAGACGGCGGAGATCGACTTCATCGTCGCCACGTTCGAGTACAACCAGTGGAAGCAGGACCCGAAGAACGCGGGCCAGCGCGCCAAGGCCACCGCCGCGCTCGACAGCTACTACACCAAGTACAAGGGCCAGGGCCCCGCGCTCCGCTACGTCGTCGAGATCTCGTACGACATGGCGCTGCTCCGCAAGGAGGGCGGCGAGGCCTCGTTCCGTGACTGGTACAAGAAGACCAGCGAGGCGTTCCTCGCCTACAAGGCGCAGAACAAGGACGCGGTCGGCACGCGCTACGCGGACATGGGCGCCGAGGCGGCCTACTTCTTCGTGAACGAGCAGATCGAGAAGGAGTGGGACCCGCTCCCCGGCGGTCAGCCGCGCTTCAAGTACGAGGGCACGGCCGACAAGGTCGTCAAGCAGCTCGAGATCGACGACAAGAAGCGGGTCAAGTTCATCGACGACCTCGAGAACATCAACAAGGTCTACGTCAGCAAGAAGTGGTTCCCGATCGTCAACGCCCGTCAGGGGTCGGTGGACGACCAGATGCGCACCGCCCTCGCCAAGTCGAAGGTGGAGGTGCTCGACCCGGCGACCGCGAAGAAGATCAAGGAGATCGAGGACAAGGCGCAGAAGATCCTCGACGACCCGAAGGCCAGCGACGAGTCCAAGGGCCAGGCGGCGGCGCTGCTCGAGAAGGCCGACACCATCCGCCAGAACACCAACAAAGCCTGGAAGGACAAGCGCAAGCAGTACTACGACGTGCTCGAGCCCGAGATGATCGACCGCTACGCGCGCGCGTACATCCGCGGCAAGCAGTTCGACGTGAAGGACGTGTGGGTCACCAAGGCGGTGCAGCGGCTCGCCTACTACACCGACCAGCTCGAGGACACGAAGATGCGGCTCAACCTGGCCAACGTCGAGAAGGACCTACCGCCCTTCAAGTACAAGGACCAGATGTTCAAGCAGGCGCGTCCGGGCAGCATCGAGTCGCCGACCCCGCAGCCGGAGAGCTCCGTCATCAGCGCCCCGCCGCCTGCAACGACGGGAGACAAGTGATGGCTCGCCTCGTCACCCGCCTCCTCGGCCTCGGTCTCGTCGCTGCACCGCTCGTGCTCGCCGGGGCCTGCGGCAGCAAGACCCCGGCGAACTCCGCGAAGGCCGGCGCCAGCACCAGCGCGACCGCGTCGGACAAGGTCGAGACCGCGAAGGCCGCGGACACCTCGGTCGGCAGCGACGCCCCTCCCCCTCCGCCCCCGGCCGCATCCGAGGGGAGCGAGCTCAGTGGCGACGCGCTCACCCAGTACAACGCCGGCAAGGCGGCGTACGAAGCGGGCGACCTCCCGGGCGCCTCCACCGCCTTCCAGAAGGCGGCCAGCGCCGCGCCCAAGAACGCGCAGGTGCAGTACGCCCTCGGGCTCACCTTCGAGCGGATGGGCAAGGCGGGCGATGCGCTCGAGGCCTACCGCAAGGCCAACACGTTCAACCCCGAGTGGGCCTCGCCCGCGGCGGCGTACGCCTTCCTCCTCTACAACGGCGGCTCCAAGACCGAGGCTGAGTCCAAGCTCCAGGACTGGACCGCGAAGGTCAAGGACCCGAAGAACAGCTACGGCTTCAAGGTGGCGCTCGGCGAGATCAAGTCGCTCCAGGGCGACAGCGCCGCGGCGCAGCAGCTCGCCGGCGACGTGCTCACCCTCGAGGGCAAGTACGCCGACGCGATGGTGCTCATCGCGCGCGACCACCTCCGTCGGGGCCGCCTCGACCTCTGCAAGTACGTGCTCTCGGCCATCCTCGACGGTCAACAGACCCAGGAGGAGAAGGACAAGGGCCTGCCCGCCAAGGCGAACCCGCCGCGCGCACCCGCCCACCCCGACGCGCACTACCTGCGGGCCGTCATCCTGCAGAGGGCCGGCGAGCGCCTCGAGGCCGCGAAGTGGTTCGAGAGCGCGGGCAAGCTGCGCCCCGACCTCTTCGACGCCCACCTCCAGCTCGGCCTCATCCGGCTCGAGGCGAACGACGCCGAGGGTGCGGTCGGCCCGCTGCAGAAGGCCGTGCAGTTCTCGGCCGGCGCCCCGCAGGACATCAACGCCAAGACCCACCTCGCCCTCGGCGAGGCCTACCGGCTCGTCGGCGGCAAGGCCGCGGAGGCGAAGGCCCAGTACAACTGGGTGGTCGGCAGCACCGGCGCCGAGGCCAAGCTCAAGGCCCGCGCGATGTACAACCTCGGCCTGCTGTACTTCCTCACGCCGGGCATCGACGGCCTCGCCGACACCGCGCGCTACGACAAGTCGGTCGACTACTGGAACCAGTACAAGACCGCCAAGGGCACCGCGAACAGCGCCGACTGGCCCAACGACGCGGACGACCTCATCGAGCAGGCCCGCCGCGCGCGCGCCGCCGCGGCCGCCGGTGGCGGTGGCGCGGGTGGCACCACGCCCAAGCCC
>CAZUZY010000361.1:0-8893 GCA_964624885.1 uncultured Polyangiales bacterium
CGGAGCCCCGACCGCCGACGAGAGTGGCTGCGGCTGCGCCGTGCCGCGCACGTCCCCCGTCGGGCTCGCCTGGCTGCTCGCGCTCGTGCCGCTCCTGCGCCGCCGCCGTCGCTGATCAGTGCCGCGCGATCCAGGCCACCGCGGTGTGGTCGTCGAGGGCGCCGACGTGGCGCTCGCCCTCGAGATCCAGCGTGGGCAGGCCCTCGACCTTGAGCTTGTCGGCGAGCTTGGCGTCGTCCTCGAGACGCTTGAGTGGCGCCGCCGAGGTGCGGCAGGCGTCGTACTTCGCCATGTCGAGCGAGAGCTGGAGCGCGACCAGGCGACAGGTGGGGGTGTCCGGCGCCTCCTTCTTGGAGACGAGCAGATCGATGAACTCCTCTTCCTTGCCCTGCTCGCCGGCGCAGCACGCGGCCACGGCGGCCTCCTTGGCGTGCTCGTGCATGCCGAGCGGCACGTGGTGGCGCTCGACGACGATGTCGGGCCGCGAGGCGAGGGCCTTCTTCACGCTCACGTGGGTGAGCCGACAGTAGGGGCACTCGAGGTCGACGAACTCACGGAGCACCTTCTTGCCCGCGACCACCGGCGTGGGCTCGGGGGCGATCGATGAGCGCACCACCTTGGGCTGCCCGAGCGCGAGCAGGAGCGGCGACACGAACACGAGGACCGACGCGAGCCCGAGCCGGAGGGGCGCGAACCGCCGCCGGGAATCCTCCTTGGTCGCGCGGTACTCGAGGAAGAGCGCGACGCCGATGACCAGGCTCGCGGCGTCGACCACCAGGCAGAACTTGCAGAACGCGTGCAGCACCAGCGCCTGGATCAAGAACAGGTGCACGCCCTCGATCGCCATCACGGCGCCGATCCACGGCGCGAGGCGGCGCACGACGTTGCCGCCGATCACGACGACGAGCAGCACCATCGCGAAGGCGAGCACCCCGAGCAGCGCGCGGGGGACCCCGAACAGCGTGGCATAGGCGCTGTGCGCGACCTTGTCGCAGCCGCCGCCGGGCCCGCAGAATCCGCGCGCCACGACGTAGGGCGCGAGCAGCGCAGCGCTGGAGGCGAGGCCCGCGAGGGCGGCGAGACCCGCGACGAGGCGGGCACGGGCGGCGAGGACGGGACGTTCCATCGGTCGGCGCAACCGGTCATAGGTCGCCCTTGTTCCGCCGGCAAAGTGGGTTGACGGGCGGTCGCAAGGGCAGGCACGCTCCGCCCACTCATGCGCCCCCTCCTCGCGGCCTCGCTGGTCGCAACCTCCGCCCTCTTCGGCCTCGAAGGCACGGCGAGCGCCCAGTTCTCCTTCGGCAGCTACGGCCGGGTCAACGCGGCCAGCGACCTCCGCGGCGGCAGCGGCCGACAGGCGAACATCATCGCCTACGGCTCGCGCCTCGATCTGCCGAGCTACGCGGAGATCCAGCTCGAGCGTCGCGACTCGTACGGCTCCACCTACGGCGAGGGGATCCGCACCAACATCGTCTTCACGCTGGGCATCGCCGCCCCGCTGTTCCACGAGACCGGCAAGTTCGAGGCGCAGACCGCCGTCCGCAACCTCTACGCCGACGTCACCGGCATCTTCCACAAGTCGTTCACCGCGTGGGTCGGCTCCCGCATGTACCGCGGCGACGACATCTATCTGCTCAACTGGTGGCCGCTCGACAACCTCAACATGGTCGGCGGCGGGTTCAAGCTCGCCCTCGACACGAGCGCCCCCGACGCCACCACCGTGGCCATCGCCGTCGGCCTCGGCCGCTCGTCGGATCCCTTCTCGTACCAGGTGCAGCCCGCGCTGCGACCGACCGGCCTCGGCACCACCGACGTGATCGTCCTCGACCGCCCGCGCGTCGTGGTGAGCGAGCGCCTGCAGCACATCCAGAAGCTGGACGGCCCCGCCGGCGTGAAGGTGGTGCTCTACGCCGAGCAGCACGCCATGTCGCGCGGCGTCCGGACCAACGAGGCCGGCCTCAAGGAGGAGTTGCCCGCCGAGAACGGCAGCATGATCGGCGCGCAGCTCGGGTTCTTCACCGGCAAGCGCGACACGTTCGTGAACCTGTTCTTCCGCTACGCCACCGGCATCGCGGCCTACGGCGACAAGACCCTGCCGAGCGCCCTCTCGCTCGACAAGAACACCAACGGCGCGCACGAAGCGCTGGCGGCGATCTCGTCCAACATCGAGGTCGGGCCGCTGGGCGTGCTGGTCGGCGCGTACGTGCGTGGGTTCCGCGACGCGAGCGGCAACCCCAACTCGCGCAGCACGTTCAACGAGGGCACCTTCACCATCCGCCCGCAGCTGTGGATCGGCGAGCACGTCGGCATCTCCGGCGAGTGGAGCTACCAGTCGTACTCCACCGCGGGCGTGAACGACGCCGGCGAGCCCGACCGCGCCAAGGTCAACCGCTTCGCGTTCGTGCCGTTCCTCACCCCCGCGGGGCGCGGGAGCTTCGCGCGCCCGCAGCTCTCGCTCGTGTACGTGTACACGGCCCGCGACGCCGGCGCGCGCGCGCTCTACCCGACCGACGACCGCTTCGCGCGGCGCTCCGGCGAGCACTACCTCGGCTTCGGCGCCGAGTGGTGGTTCAACTCTTCGTACCGCTGAGTCGCTCCCCGATCTCGAGAGAGGACACCGAACAGTGCCTGCCCTGCTGAACCGACTCCGCCCGCTCGCTCTCTGCCTCGCCGTGGCCCCGCTCGCGGGCACCGCTTGCGTCGACACCTCGCCCGCGCCCAAGTACCAGGCCGGCAACCACGTCGCCGAGTGGAAGGACGAGGTCATCTACCAGGTGCTCGTCGACCGCTTCGCCAACGGCGATCGCAGCAACGACTTCCGCGTCAACCCCACCGCGCCCGCGCGCTACCACGGCGGCGACTGGCGCGGCCTCGCCGACAAGCTCGACTACATCCAGGCGCTCGGCGTCACCACGCTGTGGATCAGCCCCATCGTGCGCAACGTCGAGACCGACGCCGGGATCGACAGCTACCACGGCTACTGGACCCAGGACCCGTTCCTGCTCAACCCCCACTTCGGCAACCTCGAGGACCTGCGTGACCTCACCCGGCGCGCCCACGAGCGCGGCATGAAGGTGATCCTGGACATCGTGACCAACCACATGGGTCAGATGTTCTTCTACGACATCAACATGAACGGGCGGCCCGACGAGTCGGTCGAGGGCGGCATCAAGACCAAGGGCGACAAGACCGTCCACCTCACCGAGTACGACCCGGACTACGAGACCCCGTTCGTCCAGTCGTTCACCTCGCTTGGCAACGCGGGCCCGGCGCCGATCATCTTCTTCGACGTGCCGGCGCTCAACCGCATGCCGCCGCTCTCCCCCGAGGCCGCGTTCCTCGGCACCAAGGAGGCCTATCACCGGCGCGGGCGCGTGGTGAACTACGACGCCCCACCCGACGGCGACGAGCAGACCATGTTCGGCGACTTCCCGGGCGGCCTGAAGGACCTCGCCACCGAGCACCCCGAGGTGCGCAAGGTGATGCACCAGGCGTACGCGCGGTGGATCGCGCTCGCCGACTTCGACGGCTTCCGCATCGACACGGTCAAGCACGTCGAGCACGACTTCTGGCGCGAGTGGGGCGGCAACATCCGCAAGAGCGCCAAGGCCCTCGGCAAGGACAAGTTCCTCCTGTTCGGCGAAGCGTTCGACGGCCGCGACAAGCTGGTCGGGAGCTACACCTTCAACGACGAGCTCGACGGCCTGTTCGACTTCCCCCAGTACTTCCAGGTGTTCCGCGACGTGTTCATCGGCGGCGGGGCCACCACCAAGATCGAGGCTCGCTGGAAGGAGCGCGCCACCAACTGGTCGAGTACGCCTCCCGCCGGTGGCGTCGGCGTCCCGCCGGTCGACCTGCACGTGAACTTCCTCGACAACCACGACGTCGGGCGGTTCCTCTGGGCCGCCGACTACTACGGCAAGCGCAAGGACGGCCCTCAGGTGCTGCGCAACGCGCTCACCTTCCTCCTGATGGAGGACGGCATCCCCTGCATCTACTACGGCACCGAGCAGGAGTTCGCCGGCGGCAACGACCCGGCCAACCGCGAGGACATGTGGACGGCGCCGAAGCCGTACTCCACCACCGGCACCACGTTCCAGCACATCTCGCGGCTCACCAAGATCCGCCGCGCCATCCCCGCGATCCGCCGCGGCAAGCTCGCCTTCACCTGGACCACGGATCACGTGGCCGACGAGGAGGACGCGGGCATCGTGGCCTTCGAGCGGAGCTCCACCGAGGCCGGCGGGCTGTCCTACGCGCTGGTGATCGTCAACACCAACGCCGCCCACCCGTCGTCCACCTCGTCGGGCACCACGAGCATGAAGGTCAGCGCCCCCGCGGGCACCGACCTCGTCGACGTCCTCGCCCCGACCGGGGGCGCGACGGTCAAGGTGGCCGGCGACGGCACCGTGAAGATCTCGGTACCCCCCGGCGCCGCCGTCGTGCTGGCGCCCGCGGGCACCAAGATCTGAGCGCGCGCTACTCGAACCGCAGGGCCTGGATCGGATCGAGCTTGCTGGCCTTGCGGGCCGGATAGAGCCCGAAGCCGATCCCGACCAGCGCCGAGAACGCGACCGCGATCAGCGTGACGTCGGGCCGGATCAGGGTCGGCCACCGGAACTGCTGGGCGATGCGCTGCGCCGCGAGGGTGCCGATGCCCACGCCCATCAGCCCGCCCACCATCGAGATGGCCACCGCCTCGGCGAGGAACTGCGCGAGGATGTGGCGCGGCTTGGCACCGATGGCCATGCGCACGCCGATCTCGCGGGTGCGCTCGGTCACCGACACCAGCATGATGTTCATGATGCCGATGCCGCCGACCAGGAGCGACACCGCGGCGATCGCGGTGAGCAGGGTGGTCAGCGTGTTGGTGCTCTGCGCCTGCGCGTCGGCCACCTCGGCGAGCGACCGCACCGAGAAGTCGTCGTCCTCGTTCGGCGCGAGGTGGTGACGGTCGCGGAGCAGCGCCACGATCTCCTGCTGCGCCTTCGGCACCTCGGCGGTGGAGTTGGCCGCGACGAAGATGGTGCCGTTCAGGTACTTCTGCAGACCCTTGCCGATGAAGCGCTGGTAGGTGGAAGACGGCACGAACACCGTGTCGTCGTAGTCCTGCCCCATCGGCGACTGGCCCTTCTTGGCGGCGACGCCGATCACCTCGAAGGGCACGCTCTTGATGCGGACGATCTGGCCCACCGGGTCGGCGCTCTCGCCGAACAGCTTGGCCGCGACCGTGGCCCCGAGCACCACCACCTTGGAGCTCGAGTCGACGTCGGACTGCCCGAAGGCGATGCCCTTGTCGATGGCCCAGGAGCGCACGACGAAGTACTCCGGGGTCGTGCCGGTGACCCCGGTCGACCAGTTCATCTCCTCGCCGAGGATCTGCGCGTTGCTGCGCAGCGAGGGCGCCGCGGACTTCACGCTCGAGAGCTCGGTCTGCATGGCCTTGAGATCGTCCCAGGTGAGCGTGGGCCCCGAGCCGAACCCGCCCGCCGCGCCGCCGGACGACGTGGAGCCGGGCATCACGATGAGCAGGTCGGTGCCCATCGCCGCGAACGAAGACGCCACCTGCGCCTTGGCGCCCTCGCCGATGGCCACCACCGCGATGACGGCGCCCACGCCGATGATCACCCCGAGCATGGTGAGGAACGAGCGCATCTTGTTGCGCAGGAGCGCGATGATCGCGAGCCGCACCGTGACCAGCGGGTTCATGCGGCCACCGGCTCCTGGTGCTTGTCCTCGATGATCTTGCCGTCGCGCACCACGATGAGCCGGTTGGCGTAGGCGCCGACCTCGGGCTCGTGGGTGACGATCACCACGGTGATCCCCGTCTTGCCGAGCTCCTGGAGCAGCCGCATCACCTCGACGGTGGTCTTGGAGTCGAGCGCGCCGGTGGGCTCGTCGGCGAGGATGAGCTTGGGCGCGCCGACGATGGCGCGGGCGATGGCGACGCGTTGCTGCTGCCCGCCGGAGAGCTGGGCCGGCGTGTGGTCGAGGCGCTCGCCGAGCCCCACCCGCGTGAGGGCGGAGACCGCCCGGCGCTTGCGCTCGCGGCCGCCGATGCCCTGGTACACGAGCGGGAGCTCCACGTTCTCCTGCGCGCTCGTGCGGGCGAGCAGGTTGAAGTTCTGGAACACGAAGCCGATGAGGCGGTTGCGGGCCTCGGCCTGCTCGTTGACCCCCATGCGGCCGACGTCCTTGCCCGCGAGGAGGTAGTTGCCGGACGTGGGCCGATCGAGACAGCCGATGAGGTTCATCAGGGTGGACTTGCCGGACCCCGACGCCCCCATGATGGCGACGAACTCGCCCTCCTCGATGGTGAGCGACACACCGTCGAGGGCGTTCAGCACGTTGTCTCCCATGCGGTAGACCTTGGTGACGTCCTTGATCTCGATGAGCGGCATGGTCAGAACCCGCGACGACCGCCGCCGCCTCCAGGCGCCGCCGGCTGACCGAGGGGCGCCCCCGCCTTGGTCGGCGCGTCGGCGGAGATCGCGTCCGTGATCACCTCGTCACCCTCGGCGAGGCCGCTCACGAGCTCGGTGGTCGTGCCGTCGGTCAGGCCGATCTCGACCGTCACCTGCTGCGGCTTGCCGTCCTTGAGGACCCAGAGGGTGCGCTTGGGCGACGCGTCGAGGCCCTTCTTGCCGGCCCACTTGCCGCCGCCGCCACCGCCGCCACCGCCTCCGCCGCCCTTCTTGTGCTTGCCGCTCCCGCTCCCGCTCGGTGCGGCGCTCGGGGGGGCGCTCCCGCTCGCGCTCGCGCTCGCGTTCGCGCTGACCGCCGCCAGCATCTCGGCCGACGGCTTGAAGCGCAGGGCCGCGTTGGGCACGGTGAGCACGTCCTCGCGCTGCTGGTAGATGAACGTGACGTTGGCCGTCATGCCCGGCTTGAGCTCGAGCTTGTCGTTCTGCACGTCGAGCACCGCGTCGTAGGTGACCACGTTCTGCACGGTCTGGGCGGCGTTGCGCACCTCGCGGACCTTGCCGACGAAGCGGCGCCCCGGGAACGCATCGACCGTGAACGTGGCGTCCATGCCCTGCACGAGCTTGCCGACGTCGGCCTCGGCCACGAAGGTGTCCACCTGGATGCTGCGCAGATCCTGGGCGATGGTGAACAGGGTGGGCGAGCTCAGCGAGGCGGCGACGGTCTGGCCGACGTCGATGGCGCGCGAGAGCACGATGCCGTCGATCGGCGACAGGACGGTGGTGAAGCCCAGGTTGACCTCGGCCTCGCTGAGCGACGCGGCCGCCGCGGCGACCTGGGCCTGGGCGACCATGATGTCGGCGCTGGTCGTGGCCACGAGCGCCTCGGCGGCGTCGATCTCGGCCTGCCCGGCCAGCCCCTGCTCGTTGAGCTTCTTGGAGCGGTCGAGCGCGCGTTTGGCCTGCGCCGCGTTGGCCTTGGCCTTGAGGACCGAGGCGTTGGCCTGGGCCGCCGCCGCGCGCGCCTTGTCGACCGCAGCCTTGAAGAGGCGCTGATCGATGCGGGCGAGCACGTCGCCCTTCTTCACGATCGAGTTGAAGTCCACCAGGATCTCGGCGATGCGCCCGCTCACCTGGCTCCCGACCAGCACGGTGGTGCGGGCGCTCAGGGTGCCGGTGGCGGTGACCTTGGCCGCGATGGTCCCCCGCTCGATCTTCGCGGTCTTGTAGGTGGGGCCGTTGCTCGCGTTGGCCTTGCGCCAGCGGAGGAAGAAGAACACCCCGGCCCCCGCCACGGCGAGGACGACGATCCAGCTGATTGCGCGACGAAGGGCAGGAGCCATGGAACGGGTCGCAGAGTAGACGCCGAATCCGCGGGCGGGGTGCAGATCCACACACACCCAAACATGGGCGTCAGGGGGTGACGCAGGCGCGGGTCGTGGGATCGCACGCCGCACCAGTGGGGCAGTCGGCTTGATCCCGACACCCCACGCACCGGCCGAGCAGCCGATCGCAGCGCGCGGTCGGCGCGGCGCACTGCGCGTCGGCCGTGCACTGCACGCAGCGACCGGACAGCGGCTCGCAGGTCTTACGGATCTTGTCGTGACAATCGGCCGACGAGAAGCAGTCGAGGCACACGTTGCGGGTCGTGTCGCAGCGATCGCCGGGCGACAGGCAGAAGCCGCCCGCGGGGCACGGCGCGAGGCAGCGGTGCGTCAGCGGCTCGCAGGTGTCACCGACGCGGCAGTCGGCGGCGTTGCCGCACCCGACGCAGCGATGCAGCGCCGAGTCGCAGCGGCGCAGCATCGGATCGCGGGTGCACTGGGTGTCGTCCACGCACTCCACGCAGGTGTGCCCGAT
Source organism: uncultured Polyangiales bacterium (assembly GCA_964624885.1). Classification (GTDB taxonomy): domain Bacteria; phylum Myxococcota_A; class Polyangia; order Polyangiales; family JADJMO01; genus JADJMO01. The sequence continues at coordinate 8,283 of CAZUZY010000361.1, forward strand.
CTCCTCGCAGTGCAGGCTGCTGAGCGGGCAGTCGGTGTCGGCGAGGCAGCGCACGCACGTGTGGCTCGTCGTGTCGCACCGGCCACCCGGACAGTCGGCGTCGAGCTCACACCCGATCTTGTCCTGGAACTCGAGCCGCGCGTCGCACCCCGACCCGAGCAGGCCGAGCACGAGCAGCCCGGACAGCGTGGAGACGAGCAGCGTGGCGCGGAGCGATCTCACGGGTTGTCGTCGACGATAGTCTGGGCATCGGCGCGCGCCGAGCCCTTCGGGTAGGCCGCGAGATAGGCCTTGGCCGCCGCGACGCCGCGGGCCCGGTCGAGCTTGTAGAGGGCGCGCACGCGCTCGCCCGCGGCCGACTCGGCGAGCGCGCTCCCCGGATAGAGCAAGAGGTAGCTGTCGAAACGGTCGACCGCGGTCGCGTACTCGCCCTTGTTCTTGGCGGCGAGGGCCTCGGAGTAGAGCGCGTTCTGCGCCGCGAGCACCGAGGGCGTCGGAGGGGCCACCGTGGACGAGGCCACGGTCGGCGCCTTGGGGGCGACGACGGTCGGCCCCAGCGCGGCGACGCTCGTCGAAGGGGCGGCGCTCGCGACCGCCGGCGCCGCGCAGTC
>CAZUZY010000362.1:0-8880 GCA_964624885.1 uncultured Polyangiales bacterium
CTCTCGCACCCCGACGCCCGCGTACCGCAGCGGCAGCGCCACGTTGTCGACGGCGGAGGTGTGCGGCAGCAGGTGGAACGCCTGGAACACGAAGCCGATGGTGCGGTTGCGGAGCGCGGCGAGCTCCGCGTCCCCGAGCGCGCCGACGTCCCAGCCGGCGAGCCGGTAGGTGCCGCTGCTCGGCGTGTCGAGGCACCCGATCTGGTAGAGCAGCGTGCTCTTGCCCGACCCGGAGGGCCCGATGATCGCCACGTACTCACCGCGGTCGATCGAGAACGTGAGCCCGCGCAGCACGTCCACCGTCTGGTCGCCGACCACGAAGCTGCGCCGCACGTCGGCGAGCTCGATCAGGGCCTCGGCCTCGCGCGCGACGGCGCTCACAGCTTCCCCACGAGCTGCCCGACCGGTTTGTCGGGCTCGAAGGCCACCTTGGCGCCGTCCTTGAGGCCGGGCATCGCGGCGTCGAGCACCACGAGGTCGCCCGGCACGACGCCCGACTTGATCTCGACGGTCTCCCAGGTGGCGATCCCCACCTCCACCTTGCGCTTCCTCGCGACGCCGGCGTCCACCACGTAGACGCTGCGGTCGGTGCCGCGCCCGAGCACGGCCGAGGGCGGCACCCACACCACGTCGGCGCGGGTCGACACGATGACGTCGACGTCGACGCTCATCCCGACGCGCAGCCGCGGCTCGTTGTTCAGGGCGAAGCGCAGCGAGATGCTGCGGTTGCCGCGCAGATCCTTCTGCACCATCGGCGAGATCTCCGTGACCGCGCCGAACAGGCGCTCGGGGAACGCGTCGAAGGCGAGCTCGGCGCGCAGGCCGAGGGCGAGCTTGCCGAGGTCCATCTCGTCGAAGTCGGCGTCCACGTGCATCGCGCTCGTGTCGGCGAGCACGAGCAGCGGCGCGCCGCCGGGCAGGATCTCGCCCTCCTCGGTCGCGGTCGAGAGCACGAGGCCGGCGAACGGCGCGGTGACCGTGGCCTTCTTGAGCGTGAGCCGCGCCAGCGCGGCGTTGGCCGCCCCCTGCGCGATGCCCACCTCAGCGACCTTGATCCCCTTCTTGGCCGCCTCCTCCTGCGCCTCGACCGCGTCGACGTCCTTGCCGGGCATCGCGCCGACCGCGCCGAGCTGCTTGGCGAGCGCCGCGTTCTTGCTGACCACCGCGGCGTTGGCCTCGGCCTGCGCCGCCTGGGCCTTGCCGAGCATGACGCCGGCCTCGGCGATGCGCAGCCGGTAGGCCAGGTCTTGCGGATCGAACGACACGAGCGACTCGCCGGCCGCGACCTTGTCCCCGCGGCGGTGGTGCAGCTTCACGACCGAGCCGCCGAGCTCGGCGCGCAGGGTCACCTCGCGGATGGCGCCCACCCGGCCCGCGGCCGAGGAGGTGACGAGGTCGCGCACCGTCCCCTTGGCGACGCGGTGCACCTGGACCTTGACCGCGTCGGGCCCCGAGGTGGCGCGGAATCGGTAGACGGCGAAGGCCGCGACGGCGAGGGCGAGGAGCCAGAACGCCGCCTTGGTCGAGCGCCGCCGGAGGGGGGTGCGCTGCGCGGTCGACATGCTCCCTTTCTCAGCAAATCATGGACCGCAGGAACGCGGCCGCGAACCGCGTTCGGAGGGTGCAGCGGGTGCGCACGACGAAGCCCGTGCAGGGCGCTACTTCTTGCTGTGGCTCGCTCCGCTCACTTGATGACCGGTCGGCAGACGCCGCCGACGCACTGCTCGCCGGTGAGGCACTCGGCGGGCGACGAGCAGGGCTTGCGCTCGACCTTGGTGACCCACTGGGCGATGTGGTTGCCGCTCGCGAGATCCTGGAACGGCAGCCAGAACGCCGGCGCGCTCGGGTCGACGCCCGACGACGCCTTGCTCGGGTCGATCGCGGTCATCCAGATCTGCGCGGTCTTTCCGTCGGCCGAGCGCAGACCGTAGGCGCGACGACTCGAGAACGTGAGCCAGAGCAGCTGGCCGGACTTGTACTTCTGGACCACCGGGGTCCACTTGGGCCACGAGTCGCCGCCCGTCGAGGCGTTGGCGAGCTTGACCGGCGTGCCCCCTGCGCCGGCGACCAGGTACACGAGGGCGTCCTTCGAGTCGTAGGAGTTGGTGTTGCCGGGCGAGCGGTTGAACGCGACCCAGGTGCCGTCGGGCGAGAACGCCGGGTAGAAGTTGTTCTGCCCGCCGAACGGCACCAGCGTCTTGCCGGGGCCCCACTTGCTGCCAGATAGTGTCAGGGTCTCGAGCGACGAGCTGTCGACGCCGGTGGCGCCGCAGAACGGCGGCAGGCACGGCGGCGCGCTCGAGGGCTTGGCGTAGACGATGGTCTTGCCGTCGGGCGACCAGTCGGGCTGCGCGCCCGGGTTCACCAGCGGATCGACGATGGCCGCGCCGGTCTTGGCGTCGCGCAGGGCGGTGGTGATGCCGTTGGAGGTCACGATCTGCGACCCATCGGGCGAGAACGAGAAGAAGTTCGAGCCGCCGCCGCCGAACGTGCTGCCCTGCGCGTACACGAGCGCGCGCGTCGCGACGTCGAACACCTTGTACGGAGAGGGCGAGGGGATGTCCAAGCCCACGCTGATGCGCTTGCCGGTGCGCGAGAGCACGTGGCAGCCGACGCAGGTGCCCGCGCCCGCGAGCGGTGCGTTCAGGTACACCTCGCCGGCCTTGCCGCTGACGCCGAACTCGTAGCGCATCGTCGCGCCAGCGCCGGCGTTCCAGTAGTAGATGCCGCCGAGGATGTCCTCCTGGCCGAAGGAGATCTTCTGCGAGGCCGAGACGCCCACCTTGCCGGGCGCCGCGCCGTCCACGCCGCGCAGCGTGTAGGTGACCGGATCCTTGCCGCGGCCGTTCTCGGCGACCAGCTTCCACACCGTGGCGTCGGGGGTGTAGACGCAGCCGCCGCCGACGGAGGTGCACCCGAGGTACACCTTGAGGTCGATGCCGCCGCCGGTGAAGGCGAGCTCGAACAGCGAGTTGCCGTTGGGCATGAAGTGCAGCTCGAGCACGTTCATGTTGGGCGGCACCACCGTGTTGTTCGCCGGGTACACGAAGCTCGGCGCGCGCGCCGGGTCGACCGCGCCGCCGAACTTGGTGGGGGCGTCGGCCGCGGTGCCGGGCGTGACGATGGTGACCGGGTTGCGCACGTCGACGCTGGTCTCGACGGTGAGGCCGCGGGCCGAAGCGCGCACCATCGTCTTGCCCACCTTGGCCGCCGTCAGCTTGTTGCCGGCGAACGTGCCGATCGAGGGGTCGAGCAGCGACCAACCGGCCTCCGCGGTGATGTCGGTGGTGGTGCCGTCGGCGTTGAGCAGCTCGAGGAAGTACTCCGTCGTCGTCGGCTTGCCGCCCACCAGCATGGTGACGAGGTCGCCCGGCGTGATGCGCATCGGCGAGGCGATGCCGTCGGCCGGCGCGTCGACGATCGTCGTGCCGTCGCCGCCGATCTCGAACCCCGTGCCCACGTCGACCGGCAGACCGTCGTCGCCGAGGGCCACGTCGCCGAGGCTGCCATCGAGCTTGCCCGGGTTGGGCTGGTCGTCCTTGCCGGCGGAGCACCCGAGGGCAGCGAACACGAGGAGAGAAGCGAAGAGCGAGCGGCGCATGGCGACGATCTTGCAGACAGGTTGCGATTTGTCGAGCTGCAGCGCGGCACCGTTCCGCCGCGCCCGCGATCCAGTATGAAAGGAACGGGATGGGCTTCGTGCACGTGACGCTGGGCGACGTGACGCAGCTCCGCGCGGACGCCATCGCCTACTCGACCGACCGCGCGCTCTCGCGGGGGGGCCAGCTCACCGCCGCGTTCGAGCGCCGGGTCGAGGGCTTCGCCGAGGCCTACGCCGCCCTGCGCGCCCAGGTGCGACCGGAGAAGCCCCCGCCGGGCACCTCGTTCTTCCTGCCACTCGAGCCGAGCGGCGTGGTCGTCACCGTCGCCACCGGCGACGCGAGCCCCCGCGCCGAGCGCGCGTACCGGGCCGTCGAGGGCGCGCTGCGTTGCGCGGCCGAGCACCTCGAGGCGGCCCAGGTGCCGCGCCCGTGGCGCATCGCGTTGCCCACGTTCCTCACCGGCGACGGCGGCGCGCGCCACGATCGGCTGGCCGTCGCCGAGCCGCAGATCGAGGCGGCGCACGACTTCCTCGAGCGCGAGCGCGACAGCGACGTCGCGTTCGTGCCCTACACCGAGGGCACCTACCAGGTGTGGCTCGAGGCGCGCCGGCGCGTCGAGGCGCGGCGGGGGATCGCCCTCGATCCCGCCCTCGAGCCCGAGCCCGCGCTGGTGGACGCCGTGCGCCGCGGCGAGTGCGTGCTGTTCGTCGGCTCGGGCACCTCGCTCGGCTCCGGGCTCCCCACCTGGGGGGGCCTCGTCGGCGAGCTCGAGACCGCGCTCGAGATCCCCGTCGAGCACCGTCACCGCGACCTCGACCACTTCCTCGATCTCGCGCAGTGGTACCGCGACGAGGGGCGCTCCCCGAGCCTCGAGGACCTGCTGCGCGCGCGGTTCTCGGTCGCCGCGAGCGGCGTGCGGCCGACCCTCACCCACTATCTGCTCACCGCCCTCCCGATCCGCCACTTCGTCACGACCAACTACGACGACCTCCTCGAGACCGCGCTCGAGGCGCTGCGGGTGCACCCGATCCGGGTGGTGCGCGAGGAGGACGTGGCGCGCACCGGCGCCCGCGACGGTCGCTTCGTGGTGAAGTTCCACGGCTGCGCGGCCACGCCCGGCAGCGCGTTCGTGCTCTCGCGCGACGACTACGACGATTTCTTCCGCGCGCGGCCCGCGATGGCGCTGCTGCTCGAGGGCCTGCTCCTGAACCAGACCTTCTTCTTCGTGGGCTACGGCCTGCGCGACCCGGATTTCCGGCAGATCCACCACCGCATCGCCCACATGCTCCAGGGCGCGAAGCGGCCGGCGTTCGCCACCACCTTCGAGCGCGTCACCCCGCAGGCGCGCACCCAGTGGCAGAAGAAGCAGCTCTCGCTGGTGTCGATCCCCGGCGCCGACGACCTCACCAAGGCCCGCCACCTCGACCGCTACCTCGATCGCCTCGGCGAGCGCGTGGCCCAGGATCCGCAGCTGTTCCTGGCCGAGGACGTGGAGCGCCCCGACCCCGACCCGCTCGCGCGCCTCCGCGCGACCCTGCTCGAGGTGGCCCAGGTCACCCTCGGCACCGTGCGGGAGGTCGACGCGCTCACGGCGAGCGACGCGCGCACCCTCGCCGACGTCCTGCGATTCCTCACCCGCCGCGGCTTCCGGGGGCACTCGCCGAACCAGCTGGCCCGGCTGTTCAGCGACCTCGCGCAACACCCCGGCCTTTCCGAGCAGGAGCGGCTCGCGCTGCTGGTCTCCGCGCTCCGGCACACCGAGAGCCTGCCCCAGGCCGAGGCGCTGCGCGCGCTGATCGGCTCGGTCGCGGGCGGGCGACGCCAGGCGTAGCCCTTCTCGAACCGCCGACGCAGCGATCCACGAACCCACTGCGTCTCCACGCGGGTTCTGCAGCTGAAGGTCGGTCGAGGACACCCGGGGGCTGTCTTCGAGGTCGTGAACGAGCGCGAACCCCGCGTGGCACCCCGGTTGCTGATCGGTGGGCATGAAGCGGCTCCTCGTCCTCGGCGCAGGCACCGCCGGCACCATCTTCGCCAACCGGATGCGCAAGCACCTGCCCGACCGGTGGACGATCAGCGTCGTCGACGGAGACCCGGTCCACGTCTACCAGCCAGGGCTCCTGTTCCTGCCGCTCGGCGCGCACGACGAGCACCGCATCACGCGGCCGCGGGCCCGCACCCTCGACGCGGAGTGGATCCGCGAAGAGGTGTACAGCGTCGACCCGGACAAGAAGCAGGTCACCCTGCTCGACGACACGATCCTCTCGTACGACGTGCTCGTGATCGCCACCGGGGCGCGCCCGCGGCCCGATCTCGTCCGTGGCCTCGTGGGCGAGGACTGGCACCGCGACGCGTTCGACTTCTACACCCTCGGCGGCGCCCAGGCGCTGCGCCACGCCATCGCCAAGTTCCACGCCGGTCGTTTCGTGGTGCAGGTCGTCGAGCCGCCGGTGAAGGCGCCGTTCGCCGCCCTCGAGCTCTGCTTCCTGGCGGACGAGCTGTTCCGCCAGCGCGGCCACCGCAAGGACATCGAGATCACCCTCGCCACCGCCTACCCCGCCACCTTCGAGTGGCCGCTCGCGGCGCAGACGTTCGGTCGGTTGCTCGAGGCCCGCGACATCCGCGTGCAGACCAGCGTGTTCACCAAGGAGATCGACCGCGACGCGCGGGTGATCCGCACCATCGAGGGCCGCGAGCTGCCCTACGATCTGCTGGTCGCCATCCCTCCGCACACGGGGGCGCCGTTCGTCGAGCGCTCCGGCATCGGCGACGACCTCGGCTTCGTGCCCACCGATCCGAAGACCCTCGGCGCCAAGCACCTGCACGAGGTGTTCGTGCTCGGCGACGCCACCGACCTCGACGTCCCCAAGGTGGGCTCGGTCGCGCACTACCAGGCCGAGCTCCTCGTCGAGAACCTCGTCCGTCACCTGCACGGCAAGCCGCTGCTCGGCAGCTACGAGGGCCACGCGAGCTACTTCGTCGAGACCGGGAGCGGCAAGGCGTTGCTCGTCGACTACGACCACGACCACGAGCCGCGGGTGGGCTACTTCCCGACCGGCGTCGGTCCGATCCCGATGCTGCAGGAGAGCCGCCTCGCGCACCACGGCAAGCGGGCGTTCCGCTTCCTCTACTGGAGCGGCCTCTTGCCTGGTCGGCCGTTCCCGGTCGGCGCGAAGCTGCCCCCCGCGGGCCCGCCGAGCGCGCCGCTTTTCTAGTAGCCTCGGCGGATGTCCGTCCTCTCCGAAGCGGAGCGCGCCGCGATCCTGAAGGCGCCCCGCCCGCGCCGCGATCTGCCGATCCTCGCCCAGGGTCCGCGGCGACTGCCCCTCGAAGCAGAGACCCGCGAGATCGACCGCTTCTATCGGCCGGTCTACGCGGTGTGGGAGGTCACCCTCGCCTGCGATCTGTCGTGTCGCCACTGCGGCTCCCGCGCCGGGCACGCGCGCCCCGACGAGCTCACCACCGCCGAGTGCCTCGACGTCATCGATCAGCTCGCCGACCTCGGCACGATGGAGATCGTGTTCATCGGTGGCGAGGTCTACCTGCGCGAGGACTGGCTCGAGCTGATCCGTCACACCCGCAAGAAGGGCATGCAGGCCCTGATCACCACCGGCGGCCGCGGCTTCACCCTGGAGCGCGCGCGGGCCGCGGCCGAGGCGGGCATCAACAGCGTGAGCGTCTCGGTCGACGGCATGGCCGAGACCCACGACCGGCTGCGCGGCCTCCAGGGCGCGCACGCCGCGGCGCTCACCGCGCTCGAGAACCTGCAGGCCGCGGGGGTGCGGGTCTCGGCCAACACCCAGATCAACCGGCTCTCCATGCACGAGCTGCCGCAGGTGTTCGAGACCATCCTCGCCCGCGGCATCCACAGCTGGCAGATCCAGCTCACCGTCCCGATGGGGCGCGCCGCCGACGAGCCCGACGTCGTCCTCCAGCCCTACGACATGCTCACCTTGTTCCCGATGCTCGGCGAGCTCGCCGACCGCTGCCGCAAGGAGCGCGTGCTGCTCTGGCCGGGCAACAACGTCGGGTACTTCGGCCCGATCGAGACCAAGCTGCGGGGCACGATGCCACGCGGCCACCTCGCCTCGTGCGGCATGGGCCGCTCCGGGTTCGGCATCGAGTCGGACGGCACGGTCAAGGGCTGCCCCTCGCTCGCCACCGCCCGCTGGGCCGCGGGCACCGTGCGCGAGCACCGCCTCGCCGACCTCTGGGAGCGCAGCAGCCGCATGCGCTTCGCGCGCGACCGCGAGGTCACCGATCTGCGTGGCTACTGCCGCACCTGCTACTACGCCGAGGAGTGTCGCGGCGGCTGCACGTGGACCTCGGAGTCGATCCTCGGCGAGCCCGGCGACAACCCCTGGTGCCACCACCGCGCGCTCGAGCGCGACCGCGCCGGCCTCCGCGAGCGCCTCGTGCCGGCCGTGGCCGCCGAGGGCAACCCGTTCGACATGGGCCGGTTCGACCTGGTGCTCGAGCCGCGCGAGGGCTGAGCGGCCTCTCGATTCCCCCGCGTGGCAGCAGGTGTCAGGATCACACGAGCAGGCCGTCGGCGGGGGGTGCGCCGTACAGCTTGTGCGAGTTCGGAGGGTGCTTCTTGGTGCTGGCCGGGGGCGCCGCGACGCCGGTCGCGGTCGGCTTCCACGACGGCGAGGCCGAGGCAGAGGGAGCCGACGCGAGCGGATCGGGCTTTGCCGGCTCCGGCTTCGACTCCTCCTTGCACCCTGCGAGCGCGGTGGAGAGCGCGAACGCCCCCGCCGCTGCGCGGGCCGCCCGCCCGAAGCCGGCCGGGCCGGGAACGGGCGTGGGCGCCGGCGCCCCGCAGAACGGGCACCGGGCGTCGCCACTCCGCACGTGGCGCTGACAATGGCAGCAGGGTGTCAGCATCAGACCAGCAGCCCGTCGGCGGGGGGCGCGCCGTACGGCTTGTTCGAGTTCGGGGGCGGCTTGACGAGGGTCACCGCCGGGGGCGCCACGGTGGCTGCGGTGACGGTCGGTCGTGGTGGCACGGAGGCCGAAGCAGACGCGGACGCCGACGCCGACGCCGACGCCGACGCCGCCGCCGAAGCGGAGGCGAGCGCCGACGCCACCGTCGCCTCCATCGCGCTCAGGCTGGCCACGACGCTGGGCGCGACCGAGGGAGCCGAGGCCACGGGGGCGCTCGGCGCAGGCTTCGGGGGCTCGGGCTTCGGCTCCTCCTTGCAGCCCGCGATCGCGGTGGAGAGCGCGAACGCTCCCGCCGCCGCGCGGGCCGCGCGCCCGAAGCCGGCCGGACCGG
>CAZUZY010000363.1:0-8837 GCA_964624885.1 uncultured Polyangiales bacterium
GGCGCCCGCCGACGCCGCCGGCGCGACCGCGTGGGCGCTCGGACGCCTCGCGCTCGGTGACGTCCGCGTCGCCGAGGTCACGCTCGGGTCCGTGGTCTCGAAGGGCAAGACCGGCCCGGTCACCTCGCTCGCCTACGGGCGCGCGCTCAACTTCGCGCGCGATCTCCCCTCGCACAAGCGCCTCGAGCGCATGCGCGCGGCCTACGAGGCGGTGCTCGCCGCCTGGCCGTCCAGCTGGGAGTCGATCATCGCGCACGCCGAGATCGTCGCGGCCCTGCGGCGCGGTGGTGCTGGTCACGTCGACGCCATCGCCGAGGCCCGCACGGCCCGCGACAAGGCGGGCGCCGCGGCCGATCCGCTGATCGACGCCTACCTGGCGCTGGTCGGCGACGGCATCTACGGCGTCGGCGAGGACTCCTACGCGCGCGTGAAGCCCAAGCTGGCCGGCACGTGGGCCGGCTACCGCCTCTCGCGCGTGCTGGCGCGCGAGGCCGACGACCAGATCCTCAAGATCGAGTGCGACCCGGCGCGCATCGACGTCTCACGCTTCGACTGCGCCAGCGCGAAGACCGCGATGGGCGACTACGCGGGCTCGCTCGCCGAGGTCAAGCGCCTGCGCGTGCTCAAGCACCAGCCCAAGCTCGGCACCGAGTACGAGGCGTCGCTGCTCGTGAAGATGGGCGACCTCGGCGCGGCGAAGGCCGTGTACGACGGCGCCGAGCCCGGTGAGCGTTCGATGCGCACCGCCTTCGCGCTGACGCCGGCGGGCGCGGCCGGCCTCACCTGGCTGCGCGGCGAGATCCGCAAGAACGAGGGCGATCCGCGCGCCCTGCTCGACACCATCAACGCCCGCCGTGCGCTCGGCGACGCGAGCGCCCCCGCCTCGCCGGCGTCGGCCTTCGGCGCCAAGACCAAGGCCGCCATCGAGGCCGACCGCAAGAAGCCCGCGCGCCCCGACGCCGGCACGCTCGTCCTCGCGCGCGAGGAGAGCTACGAGGTCGAGGCCGACGGCTTCGTCCACGCGGTCGTGTACGACCTGCGCCGCCTCGGCGGCACCCAGGACGTCGACTCCAACGCGGTGGCCCGCGTGGGCGCCACCTCGGCCGGCTCGGGCTGGCTCGGGCGCACCCTGCACCGCATCCACAAGGCCGACGGCACCATCGTCGAGCCGGACCGCATCGCCGCGGCCCAGGCCGGCGCCGAGCTCTCGCAGATCGAGCCCGGCGACTACGTCGAGCTCGTGAGCGAGGGCTGGTTCCTCGCCCGGCCCGACGGCGCGCTCGACCTCGACACCCCCGATCTCCTGCCGGCGCGCACCGCGGTCATGGACGCCACCATCACCCTCGCGATGCCCAAGGCGGCCAACGCCGAGGTGTGGTCGCACACCGAGCTCGGCAAGCCCACCGTGACCGAGGCCGCGGGCAAGGTCGTGCAGACCTGGAACGTGAAGGACCACGACGTCCGCCGCTCCGAGAAGGGCCAGGCGGCCATGGACAGCTCCGTCTCGGTGCGCATGGGCACCTGGAGCTGGGGGCGCATCGCCCGCGACGCGCGCGACTGGATCATGGCCGACGACGAGCGCTGGCCCGAGACCAGCGCCTGGGTCGACACCGCCGCCGGCAAGGACCGCGCACCCACGCTCGACCTGCTCGCGCGGCTCTCCAAGGCCACCAAGCGCGCGATCCCGCGCGTCGGCTACCTCTCGACCGGCGTCGGCGGCATCGCCGGCTACCAGAGCTACGACGCGCGCACCGTGCTGCTGGACGCCCAGGGCTCCCGCGTCGCTCTCATGCGCCGCGCCCTCGAGCAGCTCGGCATCAAGAACCAGATCGTCTGGTCGGAGCTCGCGCCCTACTCGGCCGAGCCGAAGATGGTCGCCCGCACCTGGCGGTTCTCGCACGCGATGATCGTCGCGTGGGTGAGCAAGACCCCGGGCGGTCCGCTCGAGCCGGTGTGGCTCGACCCCGACGTCGACGGCAACCCGCCCCCGCCCGGACGCACTTCGCCCGAGCTGCGCGGCCGCGTGGCCATCGACACCCAGGGCAACATCCTGCCCGTGCCGCCGAACGCCGTCCTCGACCCCGACGTCGCCACCATCGACCTCGCCGTCGACGACGCGGGGAACGCCAAGGGCACGTTCGCGCTGCTCCTCAAGAGCCGCGACGCGCAGGACGTCGCCGCGATCCTCGAGGAGGTGGCCGGCGACGAGATCGACGACGCGCTGCGCGCCTACGTGCACGGCTGGGTGCCGGGCGCCGACATCACCGAGGTCAAGGCCAGCGCCGAGACCTGGCAGGTGATGATCACCGCCAAGATCGAGGTCCCGGGGCTCCTCGTGCCCGACGGCACGCGCTTCGCCATCGGCGGCACGGCGCCCCTGCACGGCGCTGGGCGGGCGATGACCCTCGGGCAGACCTACGCGGCCCAGGCCAAGCGCACCACCGCGCTCAGCATCCGCGACGCCATCGACTACACCATCCACCGCGTGATCCGGCTGCCCGCGGGCACCGCCATCGCGACGCCGCTGCCGGCGGTCGACGTCACCGACGAGACCTCGTCCCTGAAGGCCACCCGCAAGGTGAAGGTCGACGGCACGACGCTCACCGAGGACTTCACCTTCTCGCTGCCCACCGGCGTCGTGGAGCCCAAGAAGTTCGAGGCCTTCACCGCCAACACGCGCCTGGTCGACGACGGCTTCCTGAGCGTCATCCGCGTGACCCCGCCGGCCTCGACCAAGCCCGGCGTGGGCGCCAAGCCCGTCGCCTCGACGAAGCCGACCGTGGCCAAGCCGATCGCGCCGCCCAAGGACGTGAAGCCCAAGTGAGCGCCGCGACGTGATCGCCCGTCGCGGCTTCCTGGCCACGGTCGCCTCGCTCGCCGCGCTCTCGGCGTGCCGGCGCGCGCCGCGGACGGGCCTCGCGCGGCGGGTGGTGTCGATCTCGGCCTCGACCACCGAGGCGCTGTTCGCGGTCGGCGCGGGCGGCCTGGTCGTCGGTCGCTCCCGGTTCTGCGACCACCCGAAGGAGGCGCTCGCGCTCCCGGTCGTCGGCGGCTTCGTGGACCCGAGCCTCGAGGCGGTGCTCGCGCTCGAGCCCGACCTCGTGGTGGGCGCCCGCGGGCCCGCGGGTCCCGGCTTCTCTCGCACGCTGGAGGAGCGCGGCATCGCGACCTGGTTCCCCGAGACCGAGCGCATCGACGACATCTTCCGGATGATCGAGGGGCTCGGCGCGCGCACCGGCCACGCGACCGACGCCGCGGCGCTGGTCGAGCGCCTGCGCAACGAGCGCGCGAGCCTGATCCGCGAGCTTTCAGAAAAACCGCGGAAGCGGGTCCTGCTGCTGTTCTCCAAGAAGCCGATCACGGCCGCCGGGCCCGGGAGCTTCCCCGACGAGATGCTCGCCCTCGCGCACGCCACCAACGTCGTGGCGAGCGGCGCGGCGTACCCGACCTTGAGCCTCGAGCAGATCGCGGCCTTCGACCCCGACCTCGTGCTCGACGCCGAGATGGGGGGCGGCGCGGTCCCCGTACCGAGCACCTTCTCGGTGGTGCGCGCGGTCGCGGAGGGGCGCGTGCGCCGCCTGACGGAGGAGTCCGTGCTGCGACCTGGCCCCCGCGTCATCGACGGCGCGCGGGCGCTCGTGCGCGCCATCCACGGCGCCTAGCGACGGCCGACGCGCTTCTCGAGATCCTGGTACGAGAGCATGGTGACGATCGGCCGGCCGTGCGGGCAGTAGCCAGCGAAGCTCACCTCGTCGAGCGCCGAGAGCAGCGCGCGGCACTCGTCGGGGTGCATGGCGTCGCCCGCGCGCACCGAGCCGTGACAGGCCATGGTGGCGAGCACGAGATCGACGGCGTCCCCGAACTTGCGGCCGCCGCTCCGTCCGAGCTCGTCGAGCAGGTCGCGCAGCAGCTGCAGCGGTGAGGCCTTCATCAGCAGTGCTGGGACGGCGTGGACGGCGACGCGCCCGTCGCCCAGCGCACGGGCGTCGAGGCCGAGGGCCAGCATCTCGTCGCGCGCCTCGTCGACGAGCTCCGACTCCGCGCTGCTCACCTCGGCCACCTCGGGCACCAGCAGCTGCTGACGCGCCACCTTGCGCGCGTCGTGTTGCGCGCGCAACCGGGCAAAATTGAGGCGTTCGGCGGCGGCGTGCTGGTCGAGCACGTAGATGCCTTCGTCGGCCTCGCACACGAGGTAGGTCGCCCGCACCTGCGCGAGGAAGCGGAGGCGTCCGTAGGCGATCTCGCCGCGCGCGGCGCTGGCCGCGGCCTCGATGGCGTCGGCGCTCTGCAGCGTGGTCTGCAGCTTGCCGCTCACCCGTGTCTGCTCGAGCGACGCGACGGGCGGAGCGGACTCGGCGGCGCGCGACGCCGACATGGGGCCCGTGCCGAGCTGGGTGGCTGGCTCGTCGAGCTCGGTCGCGGGGAGGCCGAGCTCGCCGAGCGAAGCGGGTGGAGCGCCGCCGAGGCCCCACGGGTCCTCGCCGAACGAATGGGCGCGGGTGACCGCCTGGCTCATCGAGACGATACCCCCTGGGACCCCGTGCCCGACCCTCGTGGTCACCCCGGGTGAGGCCTCCGCGGCGCGGCCCGGGAACAGGTCGCTCACGCGCTCGCTCGAGAGGAACGTGGACGCGGGGCTCCGGAAGGCGTCCGAAAGGACCGCCGCGAGCGCGCGGGTCACGTCGTCGAGGAGCTCCCGCCCCCGCGAGAAGCGCACCTCCGCCTTCTGCGGGTGCACGTTCACGTCGACCTCCTCGGGCGGGAGATCGACCCACACCACGCCGACCGGGTAGCGCCCCGGATCGAGGACGCTGCCGTAGGCCATGGCGACGGCCCGGGCGAGCGCGCGGTCGCGGATGGCGCGGCCGTTGACGAGCAGGTGCAGCCCCGTCGCGCCGCTGCGCGCCCGCTCGGGCACCGACAGCACCGCCTCCACCTTGGTGCGCCCCCGCACGTTGGCGACCGCCACGAAGTCGCTCGTCGTGGCGCGGACGCCCTCTCCGGGCCGGGAGAGCACGTCGCGGGCGCGCTCCTCGCGGCTCTGCGCGCGCAGGAACTGACGGGCGGTGCGGCCGTCGCGGACGAGGGTCAGCGCGAGATCGGGGCGCGAGAGGGCCATGTCGAGGCACACGTCGCTCACGTGCCCGGACTCGGTGCCGACCGACTTGAGGAACTTGCGCCGCGCCGGCACGTTGAAGAACAGCTCGCGCACGAGGAACGTGGTGCCGGCGGGCGCGCCGACCTCGCGCAGGGTGGGCGCCTGACCCCCGACCACCTCGACCTGCGTCGCCGCGAGCGCGTCGGCCGGGCGGGTCGTCAGCGTGAGCCGCGACACCGCGGCGATGGAGGGGAGCGCCTCTCCACGGAAGCCGAACGTCGCGAGCCGGTAGAGGTCGTCGAACTCGGCGAGCTTGGAGGTGGCGTGGCGCTCGAGGGCCAGCAACGCTTCGTCGCCCGTCATGCCGGCGCCGTCGTCCACGACGAGGATGCGGTCGAGGCCGCCGCCGTCGACCTCCACCCGCAGCGTCCGCGCGCCCGCGTCGAGCGCGTTCTCGATCAGCTCCTTGACCACCGACGAGGGCCGCTCGACCACCTCGCCCGCCGCGATTTGGTCCCGCAGGGCAGCCGGCAGGACGCGGATCCTGCTCATCCCTCGTCGTCCTCCGGCGGGGGCACCGGCGCGATCTCGCGGGGCGCGAGCTCGGAGGCCACCGCCTTGCGACCGAGCGCCATCGCGAGGGCGCTGAAGAAGGCGACCTCGGCGAAGAAGCGCAGCGCGATCCCCACCCGACCCGCCGCACGCGCGGTCTGGGTGAACGCCTCGCGGGTCATGTCTGGAGGCAGCTTTTCGAGCTGTCTCGCGCGGAGGAGGGCGAGCTGCTCGACCAGGAAGGCGCGCTCCGGGCCCGACACCGCGAAGTCGACGACGGCGAGCAACGAGACCACCACGCACGCCTGTCGGAGGAGCGGAAGGCCGCCGGGGCGGCGCGCGAGGGTGCGCGCCGCGCCGAGCACGAGCACCGCCGACACGAGCAGCCAGGCGATCGACAGGGGCAGCCGCGTGGAGCGGAACTTCGTGCGGGCCGCGACCGCGATGTCCTCGAAGGTCGTCGGGTTCGGGCTCGACGGGGCGAGCGCCTGGGGGGTGCGGTAGTAGGCGAGGCTCCCGCACGAGGCGTAGCCGCCGCCGAAGCCGACGACCCAGGCGAGCACCAGGGCCGCGCGGAGGAGCCAGCGCGAGCGCGGTCGGAGGGGCGCGGGCGAGCCCAGGGGCTCCCGCTCGATCGCTCGTGGCTCCATGTAGGTCGGGCTTACCACGGGACGCGAGCGCCTCGAAGCGGTCCACGAACGACGACGCCGCGGACCGAGAACGGTCGCGGCGTCGTGGGTGACCGAAGCGGTCCGGGCCCGGCGTGGTAGAGCGGCCTAGAAGTACAGCGTCAGGCCGCCATTGAAGAGCGCGCCACCGGAGGTGTTGGTGGTGCGACCGTCCTTGGCGCGGAACTCGGGGTTGTACTTGGCCGCGTCGTCCGTGCGGCCGCGCACGAAGCCGCGGACGTCGAAGTTCAGCGCGACCTTGGGGGCGACCCGGAGCTCGAGACCACCGCCGAAGAGCCCACCGAAGTAGGAGTAGCGGTCGTCGACCGTGTAGCCCTGGGTGGTGACGGTCTCGACGCGCGCGGTGCTGAAGCCGAGGCCGCCGAGGAGGTAGACCTGCACCTTGGAGCGCGGGTTCAGGTAGAGGAGGCCCGCGATGGTGAAGGGGACCTCGCTGCGCTTGAAGCCGTTGGCGTCGGTCCCCCCGATGACGTCGAGGCCGAGGTCGAGGGCGAAGCGCGGCGTGGGACGGAAGCGGATCGCGGCGCCGACACCGCCGGCGGCGGCGTTGCTGGTCGCGTTCTCGTTCGAGCCGAACGCCGCGCCGGTGAGGTGGAAGTTGATGCCGACCTCACTGCGGTAGACCTGCCGCGGGGGCGGCGGGGGCGGAGGAGGATAGTAGGCCGGCGGGGGCGCCTGGACGACCGGCGGCGGCGCCGGCGCGGGGGTGTAGACGACCACGGGCGGCGGCGCAGGGGCAGGCGTGACCGGCGGCGGGGGGTTGCCCGGGACGCCGATCTTGATCTCGCCTTCCGCGCAGAACCACGCGTCGGGGGGGCACTTCGGCTCGTCCGCCGAGGCGACGGCGGCGAGCGCGGTGACCGCGAGGGCGGCCCCGACGGAGGCGAAGCGACGAACCGAGTGGGAGCGGGAGGAACGGGTGGTCATCGTGACTCCTTGCCGCAGGTGCGGCGGACGCCTCGGGATGGAGCAATCTTGATGCCGAATCCCTTCCAAGTCCAGATCCCCACGTTTTCGCGCCGTGACCTGGGAGAAGTGAGGCGTGCTGTCCTCCCCCAGTGTGACCGCCGGTTCTCGGCGGGGCGTGAAACGAAACGCTCCCACCTCGGAGCCAGGATGGTACCGTCGCGTCGAAAGGGCCGCCGAGGCGGCCGACACCCGACGGAGAGCGCATGCCCGACCAGGAGATCCGGAACTCGATGGACTGCAGCGTCGACGCGTACTGGAAGTGCGTGTTCGACGAGGAGTACAACCGGCGGCTGTACCTCGAGGCCCTCAAGTTCCGGGAGTTCAAGCTCCTCAGTCAGACCGACGGCGCCAACGGGTCGCGCTCGCGCAAAGTCTACCTGAACCCGCCGGCGGCCGACCTGCCCGGCCCGGTGGCGAAGGTGGTGGGTGACCTCTCCTGGACGGAAGAGGGCACCTGGGACCCGAAGACGGGCCGCTACAAGTTCAAGGTCACCCCCGCTTCGCTCCCGGACAAGACCCGCATCGACGGGGAGATCTGGTGCGAGGCTCGCGGCGACAACCGCTGCGACCGCATCGCGAAGGCCTTCGTCGAGGTGAAGGTGTTCATGGTCGGTGGCATCGTCGAGAAGCGCATCATCGACGACATGAAGAAGAGCTACGACGCGGCCGCCAAGTTCACCAACCAGTGGGTCAAGGAGAAGGGCTGGTAGGCCCTTCGAACACGTCCTCGGGCAGGAGCGCGCCGGGGACGCGTTCGATCCAGCGCAGCAGCTGATCGAGCGGGGCGTCGGCGATGCGCCGCTCGAGCGCTGCGTCGGGCGCGAAGCCCCGCACGCGCAGCAGGCTGGCGAGGATGTTGCGGGTGGCGTGGAGCTCGCCCTCGACTCTGCCCTCGACTCTGCCCTCGACGAGGCCGCGACGGTGGCCTTCGTCGACACCGGCTTCGAGGAGATCGAGGTAGATGACGGGCTCGACTTGGGCGCGTTGCATGGCGTCTCTCATGGCAGTGTACCTCCCCGCGGTCCGACCGCGAGCCGCCTGCCGGAGCAAGCGCGGGTTGAAAGATGCCTGCGAGTCGCTACGTTGTCTCGGTCTCGACCGACGGGGTTCCGTCGGAAGGTCCCTCAGTGAGGGGGCGCTCCGGTTTCGACGGGGGTGTCTAGCTCTTGGTGGCGTGCATGAGGTCCTGCATCCTCACGAAACCTGCAGGACGTACAAATGCGAACGACAACGCATACGCGCTCGCGGCCTAAGAAACCGTAACGCCGTCCGAGGGTGAAGCCCGGCGATGCTTCCCCGAGGGCGTGACCGAATCGCCTGGCCAATCCCCTCACCGCGCGGGGTGCGGCGAGATGCAGTGCGGAGTAGGTGGTCGGGAAGGTTGTCGATGGCCGTCCCGCTCGCCGAATCAACACATCGACTACGCACGTAGAGGCCGGAGTGAAGCGCTTTCGGACGCGGGTTCGACTCCCGCCGCCTCCACCATTGCAATGAATTCGAACCTCGGTCCGGGCCGGCGTGCGCCCGCG
>CAZUZY010000364.1:0-8768 GCA_964624885.1 uncultured Polyangiales bacterium
TGGCGGTGCAGGCCGGCGAGGCCGAGCAGCGCGAGCGCGTGGAGCAGCACCGCCGCGTCGGCGCGCGGGGCGTGCACGGCGAGTGGCAAGGCGCAGCCGGCGAGGGTGAAGCCGATCGTGCGCATGACGTCGTCGGCGCGCTCGCCGTGGAGCATCGGGGCCACCGCGAGCGCCCAGCCGACGAGCACCGCCGCGACCACCGCGACGCGCCCCAGGAGGCGAGCCAAGCGCTCGAGCGAAGGGTCGACCGGCCGCGAGAGCAGCGCGGTGGCGAGCGCGAGCACGCCGAGCACGAACCCGGTCGGACTCGCGAGCGACCGCGCAAAGGCGAAGGTCGCGACGGCGAGCACGATCGAGAGCGGCAGCCGCGCGCTCATCTCCGGCCCTCGATCGCCCGCCGCACGGCCGAGGGCGGCAGCCGCTCGAGCCCCTCGGACTCCACGAGAGGCGAGGTGGTCGGGCCTTCGCGGACGACGACCGCGTGCACCTCGGTCCCGAGCGCCCGCAGCCGGTCGAGACAGGCGAGCCGATCGTCGTCGAGATCGAGCAGCACCACGACCACCGTGCCCACCTGCGCGATCTCGGCCTCGACGGTGGGGACGACGCCCGTGAGGGCTGGTGCGTCGGAGGGCTCGACGCAGGCCAGCACGTCCAGCACGTCGTCGAGCTGACCGAGCCCGCGACCCGCGGCGACGCGATAGAGCTCGGGGCCGGCGGCGAGCAGCTCGACGACGTGGTCGGCCCGGGCGAGCGCCGCCACGACCGACGCGCCGACCGACAGCGCCGCCTCGAAGGCCTCGCGCTCGACGGGCCCGGCCGGCGCCGGGAGGCTCGTGTCGACCACGATCGCGATGCGCGGGAAGTACTCCTCCTGGAACTCCTTCACGACCGGCACGCCACGGCGCGCGAACGAGCGGTAGTGCACGTTGCGCAGGCGGTCCCCGGCGCGCCACTCCCGCGTGCCCACGAGCTCCATCGCGTCGCTGGTGTGGGTCGCGAACGGGATGCCCCCCGGGGACAGGCGGCGCCCAGAGGTGCCTTCGCGCAGCGCCCACTCGAAGACGGGCGGGCCGACGAGCAGCGTGGTGCGCGGGACCTCGGCGAGCGCGCGGCCGGCCAGCAGGCCGAGGGGATCGAGCTCGCGGACGGTGAGCGGTCCGAGCGGGTGACGGCCGCGGCGGAGAGGACGGACGAGGAGCTGGATCGCGACCTCGCGGCCCTCTCCGTCGAGGGCGACCGAGACCTCGCGCGGCTCGACGTCGAGACGCCGTGCATCGAGTCGCTGACCGAGCGCCACCCGCAGGAGGCCGGCGCACGGCTCCACCACCCGCACCCGGCCACGCACGACCAGCGGCTCGCCCGCGGTGGCGCGGGTGGGGAGCACGACGGAGAGCTCGGCCCGGCTCCTGCGACGCGGGATCAGGACGAAGGCGGCGACGAGCATCCCGAACGCCACCGAGAGGAGGAGGAAGTTCTGGTTGCGGCGGGTGTCGAGGGAGAGCGCGACCAGCACCGAGAGGGTGACGAGCACGCGCCGCCCCATCGGCGTGAGCCGCTCCAGCCAGGTGCGGATCAGCTCCTGGTAGACGGGCAGCTCGTGGATCGGCGTGCGCAGGAGCGCGCGCGCGCGTCCCTCGGGCTTCACACCGGCACCGGCACGACGCCGAGGAGCTCCCGCACCAGATCCTCCTTGCGGACGCCGCCGTAGCGCGCCTTGGGATCGAGCAGCAGGCGGTGCGCGAGCACCTCGACGGCGACGGCCTTCACGTCCTCGGGCAGCACGTAGGCGCGCTGGTCGAGGTAGGCGTGGGCCTGCGCGCAGCGGAACAGCGAGATCGACGCGCGCGGCGAGGCGCCGAGCTTGACCGTCGCGTGGACGCGGGTGGCCTCGACCAGGTCGACGACGTACCCGCCGACGCGCCGGTCGACGCGGACCGCGCGCGTGGCCCGCTGCAGGGCGAGCAAGGCCTCCTCGTCGAGCACGGCGCGCACGTCGTCGATCGGGTGGTGGTCCGCCTGCGCGTACAGCATGTCGACCGCCTGGTCGCGCGCCGGGTAGCCGATCTCGAGGCGCATCCCGAACCGGTCGAGCTGGGCCTCGGGCAGCGGATACGTGCCGTGGAGCTCGATGGGGTTCTGGGTGGCGAGGACGAGGAACGGCCGCGGGAGCGCGCGCGTCACGCCCTCGATCGAGGCCTGCCGCTCGCTCATGGCCTCGAGCAGGCTCGACTGGGTGCGCGGCGAGGCGCGGTTGATCTCGTCGGCGAGCAGCACGTTGGCGAACACCGGCCCGGGCTTGAAGGTGAAGCTGCCGTCGCGCGGGTCGTAGACCGAGGAGCCGAGCACGTCGGTCGGCAGCAGATCCGGCGTGAACTGGAGGCGCCGGAACTCGCCCGCGAACGTGCGCGCGAGGGCCTTGGCGAGGGTCGTCTTGCCGACGCCCGGCACGTCCTCCATGAGCACGTGGGCGTCGGCGAGGAGGGCGACGAGCAGGCGATCGAGGATCGCGTCCTTGCCGAGGATCACCTTCTCGAGCTCGGCACGCACCTGCGGGATGCGTTCGCGCGGAGCCGCGGGGAGCGGGGCGTCACCCATGGATACGGCCATGCTAGCAGGGTGGAACAGCCTCGATCGCGCGGGCGTTGTGCAGCTCGCCATGGCCCGAGCGCTCGCCTCCGCGCTGGTCCTCGCGCTGGCCCTCGCCGGCTGCGATCGGCGACCGTCGGCCCACCCCTCTCCGGCCACCGAGACCGGAGCGGCCGCAGCGACCGCCGTCACCGACCCGCTCGCCACGCTCGATGCACGTCGGAGGGCGCTCGCGGGAGACCTCGCGCGGGCCACGGGCGGCGCCGCGCGGACGGCCGTGCTCCGCCGCGCTGCGAGCACGCTCGAGCGGGCGCTCGTCGACGACCTGCTCCCGCGCTGGGACGGGACTGCCTGGGCGTTCCACGGCACGTCGCAGACGCCCCGCGTGGGCACCATCGCGTGCGGCTACTTCGTGAGCACCACGCTCCGGGAAGCAGGGCTCCTCGTGGAGCGCGTCCACCTCGCCCAGCAGGCCTCCGAGCGCATCGTGAAGACGCTCGCGCCGAAGGACCAGATCCAGCGGTTCTCCGACGTGCCGGTCGAGGTGTTCGTGGCGGCGATCGAAAGGCGCGGCGACGGCCTCTACGTCGTCGGGCTGGACGACCACGTGGGCTACCTCGTGGTCCGACGAGGTCTCGTGTTCTTCCACCACGCCTCCTATGTCGGAGCACGAGAGGTGGTGCGCGAGCTCGCCGTCGACGCGGGCCCGCTCGTGAAATCGCGCTACCGCGTGGTCGGCAGGCTGTTCGCCGACGATCGGCTGGTCGAGGCCTGGCTGCTCGGCGCGCCGATCGCGACGGCGACCTAGAAGACCTGGCCGTCGAACGAGAACAGGAGGAAGCGAGCGCTCGCGTCACCGACCACCACGATCGCGCCGTCCTGCCCGGGCGCGTTGCGGTGGACGAGGTGGGCGCTCTCGGGCTTGCCCCCGGCGCTCGCGTAGACACTGACCTTGGCGCCGAGCGGCAGGAACGCGTCGACCGCGGCGCTCGCCTCCGCCATCGTCGCGGCCACGAACGCGGGGGAGTGCACGCCGAGCGTGGTCACGTAGTCGAGCGGCGCGTCCTCGTGGATGCCGGCGCTCCAGGCCGGCGCGGGCAGCTTGCCCTCCCACTTCGCGAGCTTGATGCGCGGGTCGATGCCGCTGCGATCGGACTGCACGTTGACGACCATGCGGTAGACGACCTCGCCCACGCGGATCTGCACCGCGACGTGGGTGGCGTTGGGGTACGGGCAGGTCGGGTGCGCGGGCGGCACCACCGCGACGACCGTGCCGTCGAAGCGCGCGAAGCCGACCGACCCGAGGGCCGTGCCGAAGGTGCCGACGCAGGGGGCAGCCTTGTCGACGGGGGCGTCGACGGCGTCGGTGACCTCGGTGGCGCCGTCGACGGCACCGTCGACCTCCGGCGCAGCGTCCTCGGCCTGGACGGCGGGGGTCGCGTGGCCGCACCCGAGCAGGAGCGCGAAGGCGAGCGGGGAGAGGCGCATGGCGATGCTCCTAGCGCGTCCGGCGCGCGCCGACAGCGTCAGTCCCCGGAGCTCGACGAGCGCTCGACGACGTCGAGGGCGGCCTCGACGGTCGTGCCCACGAGGCCGTTCACGAGCCGGATGCTGCCGTAGACCGACTGGACCGTGAGGTCGTGCACCGCGTGCACGGCGCGGGTGGGTGCCTCGATCCCGGGCACGTGCTCGAGCACCACGAAGGGCCGCTTGGCGATCTCGAGGTGCACCTTCTCGACCGCGCGGGACCCGTGCTCGACCGCATCGCGCACGAGCGCCGCAAGCCCACGCACACGGGAGAGAGACTGCTTCTTCGGGTCGTCGTTCATGGGGTGTTCCCTCGCTGCTGCAGCCACTCGTGGAGCTGGGCGTAGACGTCGGGGTGGTGGGCGAGGTCCATGTGGGAGAGCCCGGCGAGGACCTTCACGTGGGACGGGGGGAGCGCGCGCGGCCCGGCGTGGTGGCCGTCGGTGCCGCTCGAGACCGGGACCATGGTGTCGCCGAACAGCTCGCCGAGCCAGGGGGCGTTGGCGAGCGACCCGGCCACCAGGTAGTGCTGGATGCCCGGGAGGAAGGTCACGGGGTGGCGCGGATCGCCGAGATCCTGGATGCCCTGGCTGCGCAGGTCGCCGAGGTCGGCCGCGAGCCGGGTGATCGGATCGGGGATCGCGGCGAGCAGCCTCGTGAGCACCCGCCCCGCGCGCTCGAGCGGCGCGCCGCGGTGGGGGGTCGCCACGTAGAACGCGGTCCGCACGCGAGAGAGCCACGGGTGCCCCTCGGTCTCGGCGAAGTGGCACGCATTGCGCACGACGAGCCCGCCCATGCTGTAGCCGAGCAGCAGGATCTCCTCGAGGGGCGCCGGGTACTCCGCGACGAGCTGGTCGAGGAAGCGGGCCAGGGCGAAGCCGTTGGTCTGCACGGCGAGCCCGGTGTTGTAGCGGAGGTAGAGCGGCGTGAAGCCGAAGTCGGCGGCGAGGAGCCGGCCGTAGTCGCGCCCGGGGCCTCCTGCCTGCGCGGGGAAGCTCCAGATGTCTTCGGTGCACATGAGCCCGTGCAGCAACACGACCACCCGCGGGGTGGGCGCGGGGTGCGCGTCGGTCAACCGCGAGAGCGGCAGAGGGCGGCCCTCGTGCACCGCCGTGAGCTCCGTCGCGAGGCCGTTGTCGGTGCGCACCAGGTGATCGCCGACGGCGCCGTTGAGGATCGCGATGGCCTGCTCGAGCTTGCGTCCCACGCCGGCGATCATGGCACGTCGCGGCGCGGGATCGAGGCTATCCTCGAGGGATGAAGGCCCTCCGCTTCGTCCAGGCCCTCGCGCTCCTGCCGGCGTGTGCCACCACCCCCGCCCCCACCCCCGAGAAGCCCGCGCCGACGCCGGTCACCGCGGGGAGTCAGGCCACCGTGTCGAGCAGCTCCACCGTCGACCCGACGGCGGGCGACGGCCCGTGTCGCTGCTCCTGGGAGACCAACGCCGCCATCGCCCCCCGCGTCTGCAAGAAGGGCGAGAAGAGCCACACCGGCGAGCCGTGCGTGGCGGGCGAGCACAACAACAAGGTGTACCCGATGGAGGGGCCGCTGCCCCCGCCGGATCTGCTCGATCAGCGCATGGCGAGGTGGAGCAGCCAGGTGAGCACGGCGAGCGGCAACACGTAGACGCTCGCCCACAGCGCGCCCCACCCGAGGGAACGAGCCAGCTCGCCCTCGCAGTGGTGATTGTCGCGGGCGACGCGCCCGATGGCGCGCAGGACCGTCGCGTAGACGGTGACGCAGACGAGGGGCACCGCGATCTCGACGAGCACCCAGGCCGCGCCGAACACCAGGGCGAGCGCGGCGCCGACGACGAGGACCACGAGGGCCCCCTCGCCGTCGATCCCGGAGCAGCCGTCGGAGCAGCCCCACTCGAAGCCCGAACCCTTGCTCGCCTTGGCGGTCGGCGTGGACGGCTTGGTCTCGTCCGGCGAAGGGCGCTCCCACGGCGAGAAGTGCACCCAGTCGTCCGCGAGGCGGTAGCCACGGACCAGCAGCACCGTGAGCAGCACCGTCCACACGAGCCACCAGACGACGATCACGAGCTCGGCCTCGACCCAGGTCGGGAGCTTCAAGGCGGTCGGGAGCAAGACGGCGCTGGTGACGAAGCTGCCCGCGACGATGGCCGCGGTGGTCGCCCCCGACACGCGGGGCGCCACGTGGGAGAGGGTCTTCTTCACGCGACCGCGATAGGGGTTCTGGCTGCCGTCGAAGCGGACCGACTCGTCCTCCTCCTCGTCGACCAGGCGCTTGGTGACGGTGGCTGTCTGATCGCGCGCGCCGAGCAGGAGCATCACTGTGACGATCGCGCCGCCGACGAGGAACAGGACCACGTACTCGGGGTGTCGGCTCCCGAGGTCGTACCGACGGATGCCGGTGGTCAGGGCGACGAGGGAGAGGCCGGCGAACGAGACGGCGAGCGAGGTCCAGCGACGGCCCCGCGTGCTGGCCCCGTAGGCGCACGCCGCGCAGGCCGGCTTGCCGTTCAGGCGGAACCGGTAGCACTCGTTGCACAGGCGACCGTTGCACTGCGAACAGGCCGCCCGCGCGGCGCGCATGGGGTGCGCCTTGCACGCGGTCTTCCGGCTCACCGGCGCCACCTCCATCCCGCCCAACGTATCAGAGGCGGCCGCGACGAGGGCACCGACGCTAGGGACGGGCGAGGGCGTCGCGCACCACGACCGTGCGCGCGGGCTGCACCGCCGCGCGCCGCCAGGCCAGGTAGATGGTGTTGCTGGAGCGCGAGGGCGCGCGCCGCTCGGTGTGCACCGGGACGAGCCGCACGAGTCGGCCTGCCTCGAGGTGGTCGTGGACGAGATAGGCGGGGAGCACCGTCAGGCACGCGCCCTCGACCGCCAGATCGACGAGGGCGTCGAGATCGGCGACCTCGGCGACGACGCGCCGCGGCGTCGCCGTCGGGCCGAAGTGGCTCTGCCACCACGCGGTCAACATGCTGAGCTCCTTGTCGAACGCTCCCCAGCCGAGCGCGGAGAACTCCTCCTCGGTCCGCGGCGTGCCCGAACGTGCCACGAACGAAGGCGCCGCCACCGCGACGAACGACTCCTCGGCGATGGGGAGCGTCTCGAGCGTCGCCGACGAGGGCCGGCGGACGAGGATCCCGAGATCGAGCTGCCCCTCGACCAGGCGTCGCTCGAGGGTGGACGGGACGCCCAGGGTGAGACGGACGCCGAGGGCCGGGTGCGCGGCGAGCAGCGCGGACAGCCGCCGCCGCATCCAGTGGCGCCCGAACGCCCGTGGCATCCCCACGTGCACGAGCCCTTGCACCGACTGGAACGTGCCCTCGAGCGCGCCGAGGGCGTCTTCGATCTGCGAGAACGCCGGCCGCAGTTGACGGGCGAGCTCCCGTCCGTGGCTCGTGAGCCGGACCCGCCGTCCGACCCGCTCGAACAGCGGCACCTCGAGCTGGGCCTCGAGGGTCTTGATCTGCTGGGAGATCGCCGAGACCGTGACCGAACGTGCACTCGCCACCCCGCGGAACGTGCCCGTGTCGGCCGCCACGAGGAAGGTCTTGAGGAACTCCAGGTTGGCCATCGCCTCACTGAAACACGTCCCTCGGGCCTGGCCATGACGGAACGCAGTCCCTGTCAGTCCGGGCCGGCGTCGTCGCTCGCGCCCCCCGTGCCCCCGCTCCCCCCGTACGGGTCGTCGTCGACCGCTTCCACCTCGGCCTCCGGCGCGCCCGCCTCTCTCACCGGGGTGCTGCGCTGGGCCAGCGGCACGACCGACCGGCAACAGCGGAAGCCGAGGTGGTAGTTGGTGTGGAACGAGCGGTCGATGGTGTCCACGTGCCAGCGCGGATCGAAGCGGCAGGTGTCCGGGTACATCTTGCCGTCGTAGAACCAGGCCGAGCCCTTGAGCTGCACGTAGTGGACCCCGGCCTCGCGGCGGATCATCGCCTCGGCCACGTTGCCGTGCTGGTCGAACACCCCGAGCCGCGAGCGGCACCGCGGGTAGGCGCCCGAGGGCGCGGTCTCGGTGGGGCACGAGGCCCAGAGCGCCTTGTCCACGTCGCAGGTCGCCGCGCGGGGCTTGCCGGTGTGACAGGCCTCGAGATCGAGCGCGTCGCCGTAGGCGTAGGCGCGCGGCGGGCCGCCTTTCGGGTCGGCCTCGCAGGCGTCGGTCCACTCCTCCTGGGTGCACAGGCGCTTGCCGGTGAGGCCGCAGAGCTGCGCCGCGACGAGGGCGTAGCTGTAGACGAACGGCACGACGCACGGTCGGTTCGGGTACTCGAACACGTCGATGCACGTGGTGGCCTGGTCGGGCGCGCCGTGGTGGATGGCCACCTCGAACGGGCCGCCGCAGATCTTCCGGTCGAGCGGCGTCTGCAGCACGACGCCCCGCAGGCGCGCCTGGCACGTGGCGCGATCGATCGAGTGGGTGGTGATCGCCGGGTTGCCCTGGTTGGCGTGGGCGATGTAGGGGCCGAGCAGCGCCCGCGCGGCGGCGAGCGAGGCCTCGTCACGGACGCGGAGCGGCACCAGCGCGGCGAGCACGGCGGGGTCGGTGGAGTCGGGCGGCGTGAACGGGAGATCGTCGTCGTCGACGGTGAAGCCGAGGGCGACCTCGGCCTCGGCCACGTCGGCCTCGCGCGACGCGTCGGCGGCGCCCGCCTCGACCGCCGCCTCGGGGGCCGC
>CAZUZY010000365.1:0-8763 GCA_964624885.1 uncultured Polyangiales bacterium
GGTGCTGCCCCTCTCCGAGCTCGGCAAGTCGAAGACCTGATGCGCTAGCCTGCGGCATGCTCGCGCGGCGCGTGGTCCCGTTCGGAGAAGAGGCCATCGCGCTGTCGTGCGCGGGGCTCGACGAGGCCCACGCGCTCGCCGCCGCGCTGTCGGACATCCCCGGCGTGCTCGAGGCCGTCGCGGGGTACGACCGCGTGGTCGCGCACCTGACGAGCGCGCGCGAGCAGCCCGCCCTGCTCCCGCGGCTCGCCGAGGTGACGCCACGCCCGCTCGACCCGAGGACCGTGACCACCCACGAGGTGCGCGTGGTCTACGACGGCCCCGATCTGGTCGAGGTCGCCCGCGCCGTGGGGCTCACGCCGCGCGAGGTCGTGGAGCTCCACGCGGGGTCGGAGCTGCACGTCGAGGTGATCGGCTTCCTCCCCGGCTTCGCCTACCTGGGCGGCCTCGATCCACGACTCGCACGGCCGCGAAGGCCGACCCCTCGTCCACGGGTGGCGGCCGGCACGGTGGCGATCGCAGGGCTCCGCTCGGCGATCTATCCGCTCGATTCGCCGGGCGGCTGGAACCTGCTCGGGCGCACGGTGGGTTTCACGCCGTTCGATCCGAGCCGCACCCCACCGACGGCCTTCGCGATCGGGGATCGCGTGCGCTTCGTCGTCGAGGACGTGCGGTGCTGACCGTCGTGCGCGTCGGCCCGATGGTCACGCTGCAAGCGCGCCCTCGCCGGGGGTTCGCGCGCCACGGGGTGCCGGCGAGTGGTCCGCTGGACGACGAGGCGCATCGGGCCGCGCTCTTCGCCGTGGGCGGCGCCGACGACGACGCCACCATCGAGATCCCCCTGATGACCGCGGCGTTCGTGGCCTCCCGCGCGGTGACGGTGTCTGTCGACGGCGAGCCCCCGCGCGCGTTCTCGGCAGGGGAGCCGCTGGTGGTCCCGGCGCACGCGCGGGCCGTCCGCTACCTCGCCGTCGCCGGCGGCATCCGCGTCGCCACGGTCCTCGGCTCGCGCGCCACGCTGCCGAACGCACGGCTCGGCGGGTTCGAGGGCCGCCCGCTGCGCAAGGGCGACGCGCTGCCCCTCGGGGAGCCTACCGCGCCGCCGGCGTCGCCGCGTCCTGTGGACCTCGGCGTCGACGAGGAGATCGTGTTCGCCTCGGAGACTTCGTTCTCCGCCCCGCTGCGCGTCGATCCCCGCTCCGATCGGGTGGGGACCCGGTTGTCGGGACCGTCTCTCGCGGGCGGCGGCGAGGTGCGCTCGTGCCCCCTGGTGCCGGGCGCCGTCCAGCTGCCGCCCGACGGCCAGCCCATCGTGATCGGACCCGACGGCCCCACGACCGGTGGCTACCGCGTCCTCGGCGTCCTCGATCGCCGCATGCGCGATCGGCTGGCGCGGCTGCGACCGGGCGCGCGCTGCGTGCTCGTCGGCCGGCTCGACCCGCGTGCGTGATAGCATCGGGACGCGATGCCAGCGCCTCTCGGGCCCTCCGGCGCGGATCTCGAGGCCCTCACCACGCTGTGGCGCGAGCGCGGCGTCTCGATCACCGCGCTGGCCGACCGGGGCAGCCAGAGCCTCGAGGCCTCGGATCGCGCGTTGACGTCCGGCCTCACCGAGGCCGCGGGGCACGCCCAGCTGGAGCCGCTGACCGAGGCGCGGCTGTCGCACGAGCCATTCGAGATCGGCGCGCTGCTCGGCCGCGGCGGCATGGGCGTGGTCCACAGCGCCGTCCAGGTGTCGCTCCGCCGGGAGGTCGCGATCAAGCGGGTCGCGCGGAGCTCGCGGGGCTCGGCGCACCCGGCGGCGCTCGCCGCGTTGCTCAAGGAGGCCTGGGTCGGCGGCAACCTCGAGCACCCGAACGTCGTGCCCGTCCACGCGCTCGTCGAGATCGACGGGGCGCCGGCCGTGGTGATGAAGCGCATCGAGGGCACGAGCCTTTCGGTCGTCCTGCGCGACGGTGGCGCTGCGACCGACCCGCCGGTGTCCCGGCTCCGCGTCCTCGTCGCGGTGTGCAACGCGGTCGCCTACGCCCACCGCCGGGGGGTGCTCCACCTCGACCTCAAGCCCGACAACGTCATGCTGGGGCGCTTCGGTGAGGTGTGCGTGCTCGACTGGGGGCTCGCGGCGGGCTTCGGTCCCGAGGCGCCGCAGTGGCTCCCCGCAGCCGCCGAGATCCGCGCGGTCTCCGGCACGCCCGACTACATGGCGCCCGAGATCGCGCTGGGGGACGGGGCGCACGTCTCGCCCCGCACCGACGTCTACCTGCTCGGCGCGATGCTGCACGAGATCGTGACCGGGTCGGCCCCGCACGGTGGCGCGACCTTGCTCGAGCGCCTCGAGCACGCCTACCGCTCCGCCCCGTTCGCCTATCCCGACACCGTGCCGGGAGAGCTCGCGGCCATCCTCCACCGCAGCATGCACCGTGACCCGGAGCGCCGCTTCGCGAGCGCGGAAGCGCTGCGTGATGCGATCGAGGGGTTCCTCGCCCACCGGCGCGGCGACGAGATGCTGCGCGAGGCGGGGCGGAGGATCGGGCTCTTCGAGGCGGCCCTCGCGGCGCGCGCCGACGAGCTCGAGGTGTCGCGTCTGTTCGGCGGCGCGCGGTTCGCGCTGGCGGAGGCCTCCGCGGCCCGACCGACCGAAGAGGCCTCGCGCCTGCGCGCCCGCCTGTACGGCGGCATGGCCCGGCACGCGATGGACGCTGGACGCCTTCCGCTCGCCGAGTCCTACCTCGAGCAGATCGAGGGCGACGCCGAGCTGCGCGACCGGCTCGGCGAGCTGCTCCGGCACGCCGCGGCCGAGTCCGCCCGGGTGCACGAGCTCGAGCACCTCGCGCACGACGAGGACCTGCGCCTCGGGAGCCAGTTCCGCCGTCGGGTCACCGTCGGCTTCGGGCTCGTCTTCCTCGCCGGCAACCTCGCCTACGCCGCGCTCGAGCGCTTCCGGGTGCTCACGATGGGCTACCGGGAGATGATGACGCAGAGCCTCGGCGTCCTCCTCACGGTCGGTGCCTACACGCTGTGGCGTCGCCGCGCGCTGTTCCAGAACCGCGCCAACGCCTCGGTGTTCTCGGTCGCCATCATCACCTACTTCTTGCTGCAAGGGTTCTGGGTCGCCGGGCTGTGGCTCGGGATCCCGTTCCGCAGCGCCCTCGCGCTCAGCGGGGTGTTCTACGTGCTCGCCGGCGGCGCGGTCTCGGTGATGATCAGCCCCCGCTTCGCGCTGAGCCCGCTCGTCGCGGCGCTCGGACTGCTCGTGGGCGCGCTGCGCCCGGACCTCGCCTGGTGGACGCTGGGGGTCGGCGGGGGCCTCGCGCTCGCCGTCGTCGGACTCTCGTGGCGCGACGCGGATGCAGAGGTGCGAACGTGAACGCGGCCGCGGCGCTGGCCTCGCTCTGGCAAGCGCGGGGCATCGAGCCGACGTTGCTCGCCGACAGCACGATCGGCCCGGCCACCCGCCTCGGGACAGGGCCCACGCTGCTCGCGGACTCGCTCCCCGACGGCTCGGTCTCCGAAGAAGGCGTGCTCTCCACCGAGCGACTCGTCCTCGGTGCGCTCCTCGGGCGGGGCGGCATGGGGGAGGTGCGGGTGGCGGAGCAGGTGAGCCTCCGTCGCGAGGTCGCCACCAAGACCGCCTACGCGACCTCCAGCGCCGTCGTGCGCGCGGCGCTGCTCAAGGAGGCCTGGGTCGGCGCCGCCCTCGCCCACCCCAACGTGGCGTCGGTGCACACGCTCGCGCGGCACGGCGACGCGGTGGCCGTGGTGATGAAGCGCATCGAGGGCACGAGCTGGGCGCGCGCGCTCTCGGGTCCGCGGGATCTCGAGCCCGATCTCCGGGTGCTGCTCGTGGTGTGTCGCGCCCTCGCCTTCGCCCACGAGAAGGGCATCCTGCACCTCGACCTCAAGCCCGAGAACGTGATGCTCGGCGACTTCGGCGAGGTCTACGTGCTCGACTGGGGACTCTCGTGCGCCACGGTCGGCGGTCCGCCGTGGCTCGCCGGTCCCACGAGCTTCACCGGCCCCGCCGGCACGCCGTCGTACATGCCCCCGGAGCTCGCCGGCCCGGAGGTCGAGCGCATCGGGCCCCGCACCGACGTGTACCTTCTCGGCGCGATCCTGCACGAGATCGTGACCGGTCGGCCGCCCCACCTCGCGCCCACCGCCATCGCCGCCCTCGCCCACGCGTACGAGAGCCCCCCGTGCGTCTACGAAGACACGGTGCCGCGCGAGCTGCAGACCATCCTGCACCGCGCGCTCGCGCGGGAGCCCGAACAGCGGTATCCGAGCGTCGAGGCCTTCCGCGAGGCGGTCGAGGGGTTCCTGCAGCACCGCCACGCCGAGCACCTCGCGGCGCGCGCCGAGGCGACCATCGCCGCCGTCGAACGCCAGCTGGCGTCGTCCGCGGGGCCCGACCTCGAGGCGCAGCTCGCCGAGATCGAGGTCGCCATCGAG
Organism: uncultured Polyangiales bacterium; assembly: GCA_964624885.1. GTDB lineage: Bacteria > Myxococcota_A > Polyangia > Polyangiales > JADJMO01 > JADJMO01. The sequence continues at coordinate 4,450 of CAZUZY010000365.1, forward strand.
CAGACCGCGCGGGAGTGGGGGCAACACCCGCGGCTGCCGGTCCTCGCCCGGACCCTCCTGGTCCTCCGCACCCGCCACGCGCTCGCCGAGGAGCGTGTCGACGCTGCCCGCGCCTTCCACGCGCGGCTCGACGGCAAGGACCCCGTGCTGGGCGAGGAGATCGAGGCGCTCGCCGAAACCCTCGCGGAGCGCGCGCGGCACGTGCGCTCGCTGGAGGCCATCGGGCGCGACCTCGACCTCACCCTCGGAGGAGCGGAGCGCCAGCGCCTGTTCGCGCTGCTCGGAGCCAGCTGGGCGAGCGTGAGCCTCGTGATCGGGGCGCTCGACCGGAGAGGCGCGCTGCGGTTCGGCTACCGGGAGCTCCTCGTCGAGGGCGGGTGCCTGGTCGCGGTGCTCGTCCCTTACGGCTTCCGGCGCCGCCGGACGTTCTTCCAGAACCTCGCCAACATCCGCCTCTACGGGGGCCTCATCTTCACCGCCGTCGCCGTCGAGCTGTGGTGGGTCGCGGGCGCCCTCCTCGGCGTGCCGGTGCGAGCGGCCATCGCCCTCACCCCCCTCTTCTACACCTACGCCTTCGCCACCCTCGCGCTGGTGCTCGACCGGAGGTTCGCGCGCGGCGCCTTCGCGCTCCTCGTGACCGCGGCCCTCGCGGCGCGCTTCCCCCGCTGGGCACTCGACTGCATCGGGCTCGGCGGCGCCGCCGCGGTGGCGCTGACCCTGCACGCCTTCCGACGCGGGGACGCGGGTCGCCGCCGCTAGACGAAAAAGTCGCCCGGTGACCTCCGTTCGTGGCAGGGTCGTCGCGCGTGGCCACGTCTCCCCCGAACACCCGGAACCTGCCCGCGGAGCCCGAGCCCGACGGGGTCGAGGTCGGCGCGCCCACCGAGCGGCGACAGCGGCGACCGGGCACCGTGGCGCGGCTCCTGCGCACGGGGCGCGACGCGCTCCCGCTCGTCATCCTGGCGCTCGCGATCGTCCTCGTGCCGGTGCTCGTGTTCGAGCCGCAGGGGCTGCCGCGGCTCCGCGGCCTCGAGCGCGACCTCGAGCAGGTCGAGGCCGAGAACCAGGCGGTCGAGCGCGACATCGCGCGACTGCGCTCCCAGGTGAAGGCGCTCAAGGACGACCTGGCCGAGGTGGAGCACGTCGCGCGCACCGAGCTCGGTCTGGTGCGCAAGAGCGAGATCGTCCTGCAGCTCAAGTGAGCGCGAGGCTCTCGCCGACGTGACACTGGAACACGCGCGCGCAGCCGGCACGGGCCGGAGAACGCTCGATTTCGGCGATTTCCGGGGAATCGGTGGCTAGGCCCGGACCTTGCTGATTCCGACGTCAGAGGATGATTCCGATGACACCACTCCGCGGGTCTCTGGTGATCCTGCTCGCGCTGACGGGCGCGCCTTCGTCGTCGGCCGCGCCCTCGCCGGCCCCGACCGCCCCCGTCGTCACTCTGAAGGCTCCGCCCGACCCCGCCCTCGAGAGCGCCGTGCGCGTCGAGGTCGGCCCCTCGGTGGCGATCGTCTACGACGACAAGGGCAGCGTGATCGCCGTCGAGTGACCCTCGCTGTAACGCCGAGCCCACTCCCGAGTCCATGGCGGCATGGATCTCTTCCACTCCCCGGCCTTCGGCACGTTCGCCTTGTTCGCAGCCGCCCTCTCGGTCCTGCTCCTGCTCATCGACGCCCTCGGTGGCGGGGTGCGCGCAGGCACCAAGACCACCCCCAACGCGGAGGACGCGCGCTCGGTCGCCCGAGGCGCCGCGCTCACCCCTCAGGATCCGGAGCAGGTGGCCCGCGTGATGCGCGCCCACCGCAACGCCCTCGCCAACATCGTCCCGTTCCTGATCGTGATGTTGCTCTACGTCGCGGTCGGCGCGAGCGCCAAGTGGGTGCTGGCCCTCTGCGGCGTCTTCACCGCCATGCGGCTGGTCCACGCGATCGCGTACATCAAGGCCGTGCAGCCGTGGCGCACCGCCTCGTTCGTCGTCGGCCAGGTCTGCACGCTGATCGCCGTCGTCCAGGTGGTCCGCATGGCGATCGGCTTCGTCTGAGGCGGGTCACCGATCGGGTCGCGCGCAGCGGAAGCCGATGTCGAGGTGCGCGCCCTCGACCTCTCCGCTGCGCACCGCCGCGGGCGCGAACCAGGCCGGGAGGTAGAAGGCGGTGCCGCGGGTCGCGTGGCTGCCGCCGGGCACGGAGGGATCGGCGACCTCGCAGCGCGGATCGACGAACACGTTGGGCGCGCGCGGCGCCCAGCAGCTGGCCTCCTGCGTCGCGAACACGTCGACCGCCCACTCCCGCAGGTTGCCGGCCAGATCGCGGACGACACCGCCACCTGGCAGGCGCACGGCATCCGCGCGCAACGGCGCGTCGACGGCGTCCGGGAAGCCGATGCGGTCGCGCGCCGTGGTGCCGGGGGGAACACAGGTCCGCGGCTGTCCGGCGAGGTCGGGCACGGCGCTGCCGCCGCCCCGCCCGAACACCAGCTCCGCGCAGGTCGGCGCCGCGGAGCCCCACGGGTAGATGCTCGTGCCGAGACCGGAGGCCGCCCACTCGAGCTGCGCCTCGGTCGGGAGGTCACCGCCCTGCGCCTGGCAGAGCTCTCGCGCCTTCTCCCAGCGCACGCAGTTGACCGGATGGTTCTCGTGCGGGCCGACCGCTTCGGTGAAGGTGCAGTGGTCCTTCGGATCGGTGCCCGCGTAGCTGCCCGACCAGCGCGAGGCGAACACCTTCCCGTCCCGGCGATACGCGGCGACGGTCACCTCGTGCGCGTCGAGGAAGAACGGCGAGACGACGACGAGCCGGCGGTGGTTCGCGCTCGAGAGGCCGAGGGCGGCCATCGCCGGGTGCCCCATGTAGAACGCCCCACCCGGCACGCACACCTCGGACCCACGCGGTGCGCCGCGGCACGGCGTGCGCAGCGCCCCCGCGAACGACCCGACGCGCGGCGGCGGTCGCCCCTCTTCGAGCGTGGCGCTCGCGTCCGGCGCGCCGAGCGTGCCGAGCGGCAGGAACAGAGTGAGCGTTCGCTCGCCTTCGAGCGGCGCGGGCGGCAGGCCGAACGTCGCCACGATCCGTTCGCCGATCGGTGGCGCGGTCGCGCCCGTGGCGGCGAGGAACGCGGTCGCGCGGAGGCGGAGGCTCCGTCCGCCGGGCACGAGGGTGAAGCTCGCGCCGTCGACCAGTCGCGCGTGCTGCAGGCCGACCTCCCGGGTCGCGAGGACCACGTCGCTCTCGTCGAGCACCTCGAGCCGCACGCTGTCGAGGAGCGCAGGGGTCCCGCCGGGATCGCCGGGCACCGGCGCGTCGGTGTCGAGGTAGACGAGGAAGTGGCCGAGCGCGAGGGGCGGAGGGCCACACGCCGCGGCGACGAGCGGGCCCAGCGCGACGAGCCACCCCGCCCTCACGGCGCCCTCCGCACGCAGCGGAAGCCGATGCCAGGGAACGGCAGGTCGGGCTGGGCGGGCTTGCGGAGGGCCGCGTGCGCGCCGAACCAGCCCTCGGTGAAGGCGCCGCCGCGGGTGACCCGCAGCGAGCCGGCGTCTCCCTCGCAGCGCGGGTCTCGCCGCGCGGTGGCGCACGTGCCGTACGGCGCGTACGCGTCGAGGGTCCACTCGGCGACGTTGCCGCCGAGGCCCCGCACTCCGGCGGGCGTGGCGTCGAGACCGGCGAGCACGGGCGCCGGCCCGACCGCGAGCCCCGCGCGGGTGCACTCGGCGAGCTCGAACACGACGCCCCCGACCCGGCCGAACACCGCCTGGTCGCAGGTGGGGCGCTCGTCGCCCCACGGGAACACGGTCTTGGCCGGGCGCGCCGCAGCGCTCGCGACGTACTCCCACTCGGCCTCGGTCGGCAGGTCGGCGCCCTCGTGGCGACAGAACGCGCGCGCGGTGGCGAAGGTGACGCAGGAGATCGGCAGGCCCTCGCGCGCCTCGCCCATCGGGGTCGAGGTGTACGTGCAGAAGCTCTCGTCGACCGACCCGGTGCCCTTGGTCGGCAACGGCAGATCGTTGGTGACGGGCACCGCAGGGGGGACGAAGCCCGCGTCCACGGCGCGCCGGAAGCGACCGACGGTGACCTCGTGGACGTCGACGAGCAACGATCCGACCTGGACCAGGCGCGGTGGCGCGCTGCTGACCGCGACGCCACCCCACGTGCGGCTCGTCGCGATCTGGCGATCGCCGAGCACGAACGCGCCGCCCATGACGGCGACCTCACCGGCGTCGAGCGGGCCCTGCGCCGCCCTCGGGGTGGCCGCGAGCGGCGGGACCACGCCGAACGTGCCGGGCACGAGCCCCGAGAGCCGCGCACCCGGCGGTCC
>CAZUZY010000366.1:0-8752 GCA_964624885.1 uncultured Polyangiales bacterium
GGAGCGCGCGGACGCTCCCCTGACCCACGAGGTCGGCCACCACGAGCGCACCCGCGGCCGGCAGCTCGACGGCGCGCTCCAGCGCCGGGGTGTCCTTCGGCGCGAGGTCCTCGCCGGCGCGCGCGAGCAGCGCGAGCACGTCGGGATCCGGGCGCTGGCCCGGGTCCCACGGTGCGAGTGGCCGCGTGAGGGGGGCGTCGGGGTCGAAGCGCGAGAAGACGTAGTACCCCGTCGAGTAGAACATGCGGCCGTAGCCGAGCGAGAGGCCCTCGGTGAACCCGATGGGCACCCAGGACAGGTCGGCGCCGCGGGTGACCGACCAGGTGTAGGTGAGCGGCGAGGGGAACGCCGCCGTCGGCTCGAACACCGAGCCCTCGACGGGCTTGGTCGGGTCCTTGGTGGTCGTCTCCTGCACCACGTGATCGGCGCCGTCGACCACGTAGTGCCAGGGGCTTCCGTGCCAGTGGTTGGTGCGCACGAACGAGAGCAGGCCCGGCCCCTCGAGCGCGAGCGGCACCACCACGCCGTCGGGGCGCTGGTGGAGGTGGTGCGCGGCGTCGGCCGACTCGTTGCCGCCGGCGCGGTCGTAGGTGCTGCGCAGGTAGGTGCGCATGCCGCGGCGGATCAGCGGCCAGAGGTCCCAGCGGCGGAGGGCGTCCAGGCCCACCGGCAGCGGAGGGAGCGCGCCGAGGGGCGCGGCATCGGTCGCGCCCTCGTCGAGCGGTGCGTCGCTGGCCGTGTCGGTGGGCGTCGGACGGTCGTCGCTCGCCTCGCACGCTGCCAGCCCCAGCAGCAGCCACCATCCCCGCATCCCCGGCAGCCTAGCGCGCCCGGAGCCCTCTCGCCCTCACTCCCGCGGCGCGCCGGGCAGGAGCGCGGCGCACACCGGGGCGAGCGCGGCTCCCTCGAGCAGGACGCCCGGCCCGGCGATCGTCGGCGCGAAGGCGATGAACGCGCCAGCGTCGCTCCCGTCGGTGTCGCACTTGCCGTTCTTGTTCCGGTCTACGAAGAACGCGACGCGCTCGGTCGGATAGGCCCGGCCCGGCATGTTCCACGTCAGCGAGAGGCGACCGGCCTCGACGCCGCCGAAGGAGAGCTGCGCGGCGACCGGGCGCTCCGCGGCCACGAGTCCGCCGAGGACCTGGTGGCCTTCCACGGCAGCGAGGTCGGAGACGACCACGTTCGCCGTCCGCGGCGACAGGGCCGCCACCGCCGCCTCCTTCTGGGCGTCGCCCGGCACCGAGCCCAGCGCGTAGGCGACGTCCTCTTCGCCGAGGGTCGCGTAGCGCTGGCTGTACGTCGCGCGGGCGACGTCGGCGCTCACGGTGCCCGTGGTGCCCGGTCGGTACACGACCGCGGCGATCTGCGGATACATGTTCGCGCCGTGCGGGACGCAGACGCAGGTCTCGAACGCGCCGGCGGCGACGACGGTGCGTCCGACCGCCACGTCGTGCGGCATGTCGAGGCCCTTGCCCTCGACCGTGAGGTAGCGCACCGCGAACTCGACGCGCGCGCCGTCGAGGCCGACGAGCCCGGCGGCGTGACCGCGGACGGCCAGCGCAGGATCGCCGCCGCAGCTCGTCTTCACCTCGGCGCACGACGCGGTTGGCTTCCACTCCGGGGTGGCTCCGGCGTCGTCGGTGGGCTCGGCGGCGGGCGTGACGATGGCGCAATGGGTGGTCGCGAACAGCAAGGCAAGGGCGAGGCGCTTCATGCACCTCAGTGTGGGGCGCCGAAGAGTGTCTGCCATCAGTATGATTCGGAAGGTATTGTTTTCGTGGAAGATACAATCGGGTCGTTTCGCGACCCGGTCGCAACAGTCGATTGCACGGAATCGGCGGTGTCCCGTGGCCCGGCGTGCGTACCTTCGCAGGCATGTCCTCCCGCCCCGTCACGCAGGTCCAGACCTCCCACCGCCAGAAGGAAGGAGGCGGTTTCGTGGTCCGTCGACCGTTCCCGAGCCGTGGCCTCGCCTCCGCGGATCCCTTCCTCATGCTCGACGAGATGGGGCCGGTCACCTACGGCCCCGGCGAGGCGCTCGGCGCGCCCGACCACCCGCACCGCGGGTTCGAGACCGTCACGTACCTGCTCGACGGTGAGGTGCAGCACGCGGACTCCGCCGGCCATCGCGGCGTGCTCGGCCCCGGCGACGTGCAGTGGATGACGGCCGGTCGCGGCGTCGTCCACGCCGAGATGCCGTCGGCGCGACTCCGCGAGACCGGCGGCCGCATGCACGGCTTCCAGCTCTGGGTGAACCTGCCCGCGCGCGACAAGATGATGGCGCCTCGCTACCAGGAGATCCCGAAGGCACGCATCCCCGAGGCGAGGACCGCCGACGGGCTCGCGCGGGTGCGGGTGGTCGCCGGCGAGGTGCTCGGGGTGAAGGCCGTCATCGAGACGCGCACGCCGATCGCCTACCACCACTGGACCCTGGAGCCGGGCGCCGCCGTGGAGGTCGCGCTGCCCGCGGAGTTCACGGCGTACGCCTACGTCTTCGAGGGCGCCGCCGAGATCGACGGCACGCGGGTGGCCGATGGCCAGCTCGCGGTGCTCGGCGAGGGTTCGCACGTTCGCCTCGCCGCGAGGGAGCGAGCGAGCCTCCTCCTGCTGGCGGGCGCGCCGATCCGCGAGCCCATCGTCTCCTACGGGCCGTTCGTGATGAACACCGAGGAGGAGATCGCCCAGGCCATCACGGACTACCGCGCCGGCCGGATGGGAAGGATCGACGATGCCGGTGCCCGTCGCTAGTTACACGCCCCCGCCGTTTCGCTAAGAGCGCGGCGATGAAGTTCGTCGATCAGGTGCGGCTCGAGGCGAAGGCGGGCGATGGCGGCAACGGCGCGATCGCGTTCCGGCGGGAGAAGTACATCCCGTTCGGCGGCCCGGCCGGCGGCGACGGCGCGCGCGGCGGCGACGTGGTCTTCGAGGGCGACGAGGGGCGCACCTCCCTGCTCGATCTCGCCTCGGGCCCCAAGCTCCGCGCCAAGAACGGCGAGCACGGCCGCGGCAAGGACCAGTACGGCCGCGCCGGCGAGGACCTCGTCGTCCGCGTGCCCGTCGGCACCGAGGTCTACGACGCCGAGACCAACGTGAAGCTGTGCGACATCACCGGTCACGGCGAGCGCGTGGTCGTCGCCCACGGCGGCAAGGGGGGGCGCGGCAACATCCACTTCGCGACCCCGTTCGATCGCGCGCCCCGCCGCGCCGAGCCGGGCGCCGAGGGCGAGGACCGTCGCCTGCGCCTCGAGCTCAAGGTGCTCGCGGACGTGGGGCTCCTCGGGTTCCCCAACGTCGGCAAGTCGACGCTCGTCGCCGCGATGTCACGCGCGCGCCCGAAGATCGCCGACTACCCGTTCACCACGCTGCGGCCGCACCTCGGGGTCGTGAAGATCGGCGGCCGGTCGAGCAGCGCGAGCTTCGTGATGGCCGACATCCCGGGCCTCATCCCGGGCGCGAGCGAGGGCCACGGGCTCGGGACGCGGTTCCTCAAGCACGTCGAGCGCTGCCGCGCGCTGCTCCATGTCGTGGCGCCGCCCACCGATCCCCTCCGCGACGAGGGGCGCGATCCGCTGGGCGATTTTCGGACCATCACGGCGGAGCTCGCCCGCTTCGCCCCGGACCTCGCGGCGCGCCCCACCGTCGTCGTCATGTCCAAGGCCGACCTGCCGGAGACGCGGGAGGCCTTCGAGGCAGAGAAGAAGCGCTTCGCCAAGCAGAACCTCCCCCTGCGCCTCGTGAGCGCCGCGACGGGCGAAGGGCTCGTCGAGCTGGCGCGCGAGCTCTACCACCTCGTCCGCGGTCGCCTGCCCGAGGTCGACGACGGCGAGGCGGTGGCACCCAGGGCGGTCGCGGAGTGGGAAGCGGAGAAGAAGGCGCCGGCGAAGAAGAAGGCGCCGGCGAAGAAGAAGGCGGCGCCGGCGAAGAAGAAGGCAGCGCCCGCGAAGAAGCAGGCAGCGCCCGCGAAGAAGAAGGCGCCCGTGAAGAAGAAGGCGCCCACCAAGAAGAAGGCGCTCGTGAAGAAGAAGGCTGCACCCGCGAAGAAGAAGGCGCCGGTGAAGAAGAAGGCGAAAAAGGCCACGAAGCGCGCCCGTTGACGCACGGCGCGACGAAGAGCGAACCTTCGCTTACGAGGACGGGGGGTACGTGCTACCGTCCGCGGTCGGATGCTCACCGTCGGCTGCGCGGGCTTCGCCGTGCCCCTCACGCGCTACGTGAAGGAGTTCATGTTCGTCGAAGTCCAGGAGACGAACACGCAGACTCCTGGCCGCGGCACGCTCGGTCGTTGGAAGAGGCAGGGCCCCGAGGGCTTCGAGTTCGCCCTGCTCGGGCCGCGCGAGGTCGGGCAGGAGGGCTTCCGCGAGGGCAAGGTCGTCGAGACCAGCCTGACCATGCTGAGCGACGTCGCCGAGGAGCTCGGCACCAAGACCGTCGTGTTCGTCGCGCCGCCCGACTTCCCGGCCAGCAAGCAGAACCGCCAGGTCGTCCGCGACTTCCTCACCTCCGTCCGCAAGCGGTTCGACCGCGTGGTCTGGGAGGCGCCGCCCGCGTGGGACCCGGAAGACGCCCTCGCCCTGGCCCTCGAGGCCGGCGCGGTCGCCTCGCGCGATCCCCTCGCCCACGGCACGTACAAGTCGGGCTTCGGCTACTACCGCCTGCCCGGGCCGGCCGGTCACAAGTCCCGCTACGAAGACCCGGCGCTCGAGAAGCTCGCCGAGATCGTCAAGGCGGCCAAGCACGACGCCAGCGTGTGGGTGTTCACCAACGTGGACATGTTCGCCGACGCCAAGCGCCTCAAGAAGCTCCTCAAGCTGGCGTGAGCCATGGCGAGCTCGGGGGTCCCCGCCGCGGCCTACGGGCGTCTGCTCGCCATCGCGGCCCACGACCTGCGCTCGCCGCTGGGCGCGATCGTCGGCGCGCTCGATCTCCTCGACGAGGGCGCGAGCGAGGACACGCGCAGCCTCGTGCGCGTGCTGCGACGCTCGACCCAGGCGCTCACGCGGCTCGCGGCCGACATGTCCGCGCTCGGTGGCTCGCGTGGCGAGGTCGTGCTGGCCGAGGCCGCGCTCGACGACGTGGTGCGCGCGGCCCTCGCGAGGGTGGGCGAGCTCGCCGCCGCACGCGGCGTGAGCCTGACTGCCGATCTCGAGCAAGTCGTCGCTGTCGTCGACGCCACCGTGCTCGGTCATCTGTGCGACATCTTGCTCGACGACACCATCGCCGCGAGCCTGCGCAACGCGACCGTGCGGGTGCGCCTCGTCCGCGACCAGGGCGCGCCGCTGCTCGTGATCGAGGGCGAGGGGCCTCCCCCCGACGACGCCGCGACCTACTTCGTGAACCCTCGCACCCGCGCGCGGGGCGGTCGCGGCTCGGGCATCGCGCCGGTCGCCGCGGGCGTGCTGGCGGGGCTGCTCGGGGTCTCGCTCTCGGCCGAGCCGGCCGGGGTGACCGGCGGTGTGCGGTTCTCCGTCCGGCTGTGAGCGCCGGGCCGTTCACTTGCGCAGTCGTGACTCCACGCCGTACTGGGAGAGCTTGTAGTAGAGGTTGCGGCGGCTGATGCCGAGGACCTGCGCGGCCCGTTGCTTGTTGCCGCCGAGGTGCTCGAGCGTGCGCAGGATGAGGGCCCGCTCCACCTCCTCGAGCGTGCTGCCCACGCGCACCGAGAGCAGCGGCGCGCCTTCGGCCTCTGGCTCGGCGACCGTTCGCGGGCGGACCGCCGGGGCATCGAGGTCGAGCTCGAGGTCACGCACGTGCACCTCGGGGCCGCTCACGAGCACCGCGGCGCGCTCCATCATGTTGCGCAGCTCGCGCACGTTGCCGGGGAAGTGGTAGTCGAGCAGGCGCTCCTCGGCGTCGGCGCCGAGACGACGCGGCTCCCGGCTGGCCGCGTAGCGCTCGGAGAACCGCGCGAGGAAGTGCCGCGCGAGAGGCAACACGTCGTCGCGGCGCGCGCGCAGCGGCGGCAGCTCGATGGTGAGCACGTGGAGGCGGAAGAACAGGTCCTCGCGGAACCCACCGGCGCGCACGGCGGCGCGCAGATCGCGGTTGGTCGCCGCGATGACGCGTACGTCGGCGACGAGCTCCTTGTGCCCGCCCACGCGCTGGAACCGCAGGGTCTCGAGCACGCGCAGCAGCGCGACCTGCACGTCGTTGCCCATGGTGCCGACCTCGTCGAGGAAGATGCTCCCCCGGCGGGCGGCCTCGAACTTGCCGTCGGTCGCGGTGAGCGCGCCCGTGAACGCGCCCCGCTCGTGGCCGAACAGCTCCGAGGCGACGAGGTCGCGCGGGATGGCGCCGGTGTGCACGGGGACGAAGGCGTGCCCCTTGCGCGCGCTCTCCTCGTGGATGGCGCGCGCGACGAGCTCCTTGCCGGAGCCGCTCTCGCCGACGATGGTGACCGGCGCCTCGGTCGGCGCGATGCGGCGGATCTGCTCGAACACCGCGCGCATCGACGCCGAGCGGCCGTACATCCCCTGGAACCAGTCGGGGTGGTCGTCGGTGGGCAGCCCGCGCCCGTGGGTGGCCGCGTCGGCGAGCACCTCGTCGAGGAGGCCGCGGAGCCGGGGCGCGTCGATCGGCTTCTGGAGGAAGTCGGATGCTCCCTGCTTGAGCGCCTCGACCGCCGCGTGCACCGAGCCCTCCCCGGTGAGCACGAGCACCGGGAGGTCGCGGCCGGCCTTGCGCAGCGACACGATGAAGTCGATCCCGGTGCCGTCGGGGAGCACGAGGTCGGTGACCGCGGCGTCCACGTGCTGCCGAGCGGCGATGGCCAGCGCCTCGGCCACCGTGGTCGCGCCGACCGTGGTGACCGCCGGGCTCCGCGCCATCCGCAGCAGCACCTCGAGGTAGTCGACGTCGTCCTCGACGAACAGGACCGTGCGCGGGGCGGCGCGCGCGGAGCTCTGGGCCGCCTTACCGGACACCGGGCTTCACGCCCCACCGAGCTTGTTGCGGTCCACGTACTCGGGGCGCGGCGTGAACAGGTCCACGAAGCGCGAGAGGGCGGGCGGCGTGACGCCGTGGGTGCGTCGATGGGCGACGATGGCGTGCGCGAGCTCCTCGATCACCAGCTCGACCGGTACGGCCTCGAGCTCGACCGAGACGCCCGGGCGGCCAGGCACCCGATCGCCGTCGCTCGGCGCCTCCGAGCCGCGGCAGAGCGGCTGGTGGTGCACCTCACCGAAGCCGCCGGTGGCGTCGAGCACGCAGGTGAGGATCTCGACGAAGTCCAAATAGAGCGGGTGCACCAGCACGACCACCCGAGAGCCGAGCGTGTCGCCGCGCAGACCGCGGAGCACGTTGGTGGGCGCCATGGTGGTGGGGGCCGAGGCACCCTGCTTCTCGAGGGCGGCGCGGATGCGGCCGCGGCGCTCGACGTCGTCCTCCACCCCGAGGAGGGGCGCGTAGAGCGCGATGGCTGGCGCCCCGACGCTCGGCGCGTCCACCTCGAGGGCGTCGATCCAGGCGTTGCGGCCGTCGACGTCGAGGGAGCGGTAGGTGAGGGCGGCGGCCCACGCGGCCTCCGGATCGTGCGCGAGCGCGGCGAGCCACACCCGCCAGGCCTTGGCGAAGCGCGCGTCTTCGTGCACCTCGGGCGCGCCCGACGTCGCGCCGTCGTCCTGCTTCACGGTCGCCATCGCCGAGACCACGGGCTAACGCAGGTGGGGGAGTGGGGCAACGAGGACGCCCGCCGGTTCGTCCCGCGTGCGTGGACAGGGTTTCGCTTGACGCCCCGCCGCCGCGCTCACGCGATCGGTCCGTGGCGTCCGCGCGCGACTCACTCCTGCACGAGGGCATGGCGCTCCTGCAACTCGTGGCCCGGCAGGTCGCGAAGCAGCTCGGCCACCGGGTCGAGGCGCGCGAGCTCGAGGGGCACGCCCACGAGGCCCTCACCGCCATCGTGGACCGCTTCGATCCCGCGCGCGGCGTCGCCTTTCGCTCGTACGCGCGGCTCCGGCTGCGGGGCGCGATGCTCGACGGGTTGCGCAAGGAGACCGATCTGCCACGCGGGGTCCTGAGCCGGCTGCGCGCGGTCGAGGCGATGGATCTCTACGCGGAGGGCAAGGCCGAGGACGTGGCGGTCCGTGCCGATCAGGCGGCCACGGCCGACGCGCGGCTCGGCACCTACCTCGCGGGGCTCGCCACCGCGTACGCGAGCGGCCTGGTCTCGCGCGGCGAGGACGCCGTCGAGGAGCGCGAGCCCGACGACCCGGAGACCCTGACCGCCCAGCGGCAGCTCCGGCTCCGCATCGAGGCCGCCCTGGTCGACCTCGGCGACCCCGAGGCCACCATCCTGCGCCGCCACTACCTCGAGGGCGAGGACCTGAACGACGCCGCCGCGGCGGTCGGCCTCTCCAAGTCCTGGGGCTCCCGCCTCCACGCTCGGGGCATCGAGAAGCTGCGCAAACGCCTGGCCGACCTGCGGTAGGGCGAGGAGGTGAAAGAACGGGAGAACTTTCCCGTTGTCCCGACGTCTGTGTCGGCGTTCGCCCCGGTTCGTCCGGTACGTTCGTCAGACCGTCGTCACGGATCAGGGCCTCACGGCCACGAGGGACCACATGGGCAAGCAGCGCTCTCGCGTCACCACTTCGGCATGGATCCTCGGAGTTCTCGCCGCCGCGGGGTGCGGGCCGGGCGCGAGCAGGACCCCTGGAGGCGCCGCCGCGGCCCCGGCCGTGCGCCCAGGGCGCGGGGCCGCGCCCGTGCCCGTCGTCGATCACGGTCACGTCGAGCCGGCCCTTCGCGAGCACCAGCA
>CAZUZY010000367.1:0-8717 GCA_964624885.1 uncultured Polyangiales bacterium
ACCCGCGCGCGGCGCGTCGCCGGCGAGCCGCGAAGCGGGCCTCGCCTGGGCCGCAGCCCTCGATCTGCGCGGGGTGCGGGCGGAGCTCGCCGAGGTGGCGCTCTACGCGAGGGCCGACGCGGGCGACCCCCGACGCTTCCGTCGGATCGAGACGCTCCAGCTCCCGTGAGCGAGCTATCCTCCCTTGCATGCGGCGCCTCCTCTCGGTCCTCGTCTCGGCGACGGTCGGCTGCGCGACGGCGAGCGGCGGCCCGGTCCCGAGCGACGCCGACAAGGCCGACACGAGCCTCGAGAGCGGCGACGCGCTGTTCCCCATCGACGACGCGAGCGACGACGGAGACACGGCGCCGACCGAGACGGGGGACACGGGACTCGTGGACACCGGATCGCCCGACAGCGGCACGTGCGGGGGCGTCGGACAGCCGTGCTGCGGCACCACCTGCGCCGCCGGGGGCTACTGCTACTCGAGCGTGTGCCAGGCCAACCCCACGCTCGTCACGTCGAGCCCCGACGGCACCTACGCCGGCGCGAACTGCGCGGACCTGACGGTCGTGCACCTCGCGCCCTCGTACTTCCAGAAGGTCGTCATCACCGGGCGGCCGACGGCGATCGCCTACCGCTACTACAAGAAGACCTCCTGCGGCGACACGGTCGCCAAGCTCGTGCCCGGCGGCGGCGTCCCCCTCGACGCCACCGGGGTCTACGTCTTCACGATCGAGAACGGCGTGTCCGACGTCGGCTGCACCAACGCCAATCTCGGCGCCTACGAGTCGTGGGTGGTGGTCGACGGCATCGAGACCGGACACATCTTCAACCGCGTCTTCAGCTCCGGCTGCGCCAGCTACGCGACCTGCGCGAGCGTCACCTCCGTGTGCCCGCCCGGCTCGGCCTAGGACGTCGCGGCGAGCTGGGCGAGCAGGTCGACGGCCGCCGAGCGTGCGTTGCGCGGGAGCACCGCGAGCAGCGCCTCGGCCATCGCCGCCTCGGCCTCGGCGAGCGAGCCCTCGATCTGCCGGCCCCGTGCGGAGAGCACGAGGACCTTGCGTCGCGCGTCGCCGCTGTGGGCCGTGACCGTGACGAGTCCCCGATCCACGAGCCGCGCGATGGCCACGGTCGCCGCCGGCTGAGAGGTGCCGAGGTGCCCGGCGATGGCCGACACGCCGAGGTTGCCCACCCGCTCGACCGCGCGCAGGACGCGCGCGTCGCCCGCGGTCAGGCCGCGGGGCAGCCGCTCCTCGAGGGTGCTGCGCTCGAGCTCGCGGAGGCGGCGGGAGAAGGCGGCGACGACGGCGGCGGGGCGGGCGGCCGGCTTCATAACGGACCTATATAGACGGCATCGGAGGCGAAGTCGATCGCCGCGCGCGGACGGACAGCGCCCCGGCCACCACGACGAGGAGACCGCCCACCAGCGCGCCGCGCGAAGGCTTCTCGCCGAACGCCACGATGGCGACCACCACCGCGGTGAGGGGCTCGAGGAAGGTGAGCATCCCCGCGTGCTCGGCCGGGACGTGACGCAGACCGTAGAGGAACGCGAGCCCCGCGCCCGCGCCGATCAAGACCGATGCGATGGCGATGCGGACGAGTCCGCCGACCGGCGGCGTCGGTGCGTGGGTGGCGAGGGCGACGATGGCCAGCACCGCGGCGGAGATCACCGCGTGATAGACCAGCTGCTCCTCGGAGGAGAAGCGCCCCCCGAGCCGCTTGGTGATGAGCACGTTGGCGGCGTAGAACACCGCGCTGCCCGCGCCGCACGCCGCGCCGACCGCGGCCGACGGCGAGAGCCCGCGCAGCGGGTCGAGGACCAGCGCGAGCCCGAACAACGCGACCAGGGCCAGCGGTATCGCGGCCGGCTGCGGGCGGGTGTGGAGCACGCGGGGGGCGACGACCGCGAGCAGGAGTGGCGCGAGGTAGTGCGAGAGGACCGCGATCGCCACCGTGGTCCGGGCCATGGCCGCGAAGAACAGGCCGGCGTTCGCCGCATCGAACAGGCCCATCGCCACGATGGCCCACCACTCACGGGGGGCCCGCGGCGGGCCGTCGAAGGGACCGCGCGCGGCGCGGCGCGCGAGCAGCGGCGCGGTGGCGACCGCGACCACCGTGAGCATCAGCGCCGAGGACCAGCGCGGATCGACCCCCGCCGGCCGCAGGAACAGCGACCAGGTGCCCCAGGCCACAGCGGCCAGACCGACCTGCAGATACGAGACGACCGACACCGCCCCGGGATAGCATCGCCGCCATGGCCCGGTGGCTCCTCGTGTCGATCGTCGTCGTCGGTGGCTGTCAGGAGAAGATGAACGCCGAGAAGCTCGCCGACCAGGCCGCTTCGGCGAAGGCCTCGGCCTCGGCGGTCGCCTCGGCGAGCGCCTCGGTCAAGGACCCCAACGAGGAGAAATTCGCCAAGGCGCGCAAGGACGTGAAGGACCGGGCGACCGCGCACATGACCGCGTTGCAGAAGCTCTACACCGGCGTGCCCGAGGCCGAGCGCGTCGCGTTCCGCCAGTTCTTCCCGAAGACCAAGGAGGGCGAGAAGGTGGCCGACGAGCTCTCCAAGGAGGCCGTGTTCGTCGGCAAGGAGGGCATGTCGATCCGCAAGTGGGAGATCGAGGACGTCGACGTCAAGGGCGGCGCCGACGAGGGGACCACCGGGGTGTTCCAGGAGGAGACCCAGCGCGGCAAGACCCGTTGCACGCGGTTCAAGCTGGTGTGGAAGCTCGAGGCGGCCACGTGGGTGCGCAGCGACCGCATCAAGTTCGAGGTCGTCCCCTGCCCCTGACCGAC
This sequence comes from uncultured Polyangiales bacterium, assembly GCA_964624885.1. Classification (GTDB taxonomy): domain Bacteria; phylum Myxococcota_A; class Polyangia; order Polyangiales; family JADJMO01; genus JADJMO01. The sequence goes on from CAZUZY010000367.1 coordinate 2,779, forward strand.
GACCTCGCGGCCCTCGAGCGCGCCTATCTGCGCGCGCTGAGCTACCGCTTCCCGAGCGTCTCCACGGCGCTCGCCGAGATCGCCCACCTGCGGGCCGTGCTCGCACTCCCGCGCGGATCGATCCACGTCGTGAGCGACGTGCACGGCGAGTTCCGCAAGCTCGAGCACGTGCTGCGCAACGCCTCCGGCAGCCTGCGGGTCCTCTGCGATCGGGTCCTGCCGGAGCTCGGGAACGAGGCGCGGGCGCGGGTGCAGAACTTCGTCTACTACCCGCGCGAGACCTTCGCCCGCGCGACCGCCGGCCTCGACCACGCCACCGCGCGCGCCCGGGTCGAGGAGACCATCGCGCACCTCGTGACGCTGCTGCGCGCGCTCGCGGGTCGCTACGGCCAGCGTCACCTCGGGCGGGTGTTCCCCTCGGCCTACGCGGCGGTGTTCCAGGAGCTCCTGGGCGGGCCGGCGCTCGGCCGCGCGCCCGCCTACGCGGCGGGGCTCCTCGCGCCGTACCTCGACCACGACGGGGGGCTCGAGCTCGTGCGCGAGCTCGCGCACACCATCCGCGCCCTCTCGGCCTACGAGGTCGTGGTCGCGGGTGACCTCGGCGACCGCGGGCCGCGCCTCGATCGCGTGATCGAGGCCCTCCGTCACCAGCGCAACCTGTCGATCACCTGGGGCAACCACGACGCCGAGTGGATGGGCGCATGCCTCGGACAGGAGGCGCTGGTGGCGACCGTGCTGCGCAACTCGCTGCGCTACGGCCGCACGGCGCAGCTCGAGGAGGGCTACGGCATCCCGCTCGAACCGCTCGAGCAGCTGGCCCAGGCCGCCTACGCCGACGACCCGGCCACGCGCTTCGTCCCGAAGGGGGTCGACGACCGCAGCCCGCTCCTGCTCGCGCGCATGCAGAAGGCCGCGGCGATCCTCCAGTTCAAGCTGGAGGGCGAGACGCTGCGGCGCAACCCCCACTTCGGGATGACCCACCGCGACCTCCTCTCGCAGGTGGACCCGGCCGCCGGCACCGTCACCGTCGACGGCGTCGTGCACCCGTTGCTCGACCGACACTTCCCCACGGTCGACTTCCGCGACCCGCTCCGTCTCTCGCCCGACGAGGCGCGGTGCCTCGCGCGCCTCCGCGCGGCGTTCCTCGACAGCCCCTCGCTGTGGCGGGACATGTCGTTCGTCGAGTCGCGGGGGGCGATGTCGCTCGTGCGCGACGAGCAGGTGGTGTTCCACGCCTGCGTGCCCTGCGACGAGCACGGCGAGTGGCTCGACGTGGCGATCGACGGGGTGCCCGTCCGCGGCCGGGCGCTGTTCCAGGCCTGCGACCAGGTCGTCCGGCGCGCGTTCCGCAGCCGGGCCGAGGCCGACGTCGACTTCTTCTACTTCCTCTGGGCCGCGCCCCGCTCGCCGCTGTTCGGCAAGGACCGCATGGCCACGTTCGAGGGCTACTTCGTCGAGGACCCGCGCACCCACGTGGAGACGAAGAACCCCTATTTCCACTTCCTCCACGACCCCGCGTTCTGCCGACGGCTCGGCGTGGAGCTCGGCGCAGAGGGCGGCGAGGACGTGCTGGTGGTCAACGGACACGTGCCGGTGAAGCTCGAGAAGGGCGAGTCCCCGCTCAAGCGGAGCAAGCTCGCGGTGACGATCGACGGCGCGTTCTCCGAGGCCTACGGCGACCACGGCTACACGCTGGTGGTCGACGCCGAGCGCACCTACCTCGCGCGGCACCACCACTTCACCTCGGTGGACGAGGCCATCGCGCGGGGCGACGACATCGTGCCCACCATAGAAGAGCTCCGCGTGCACCCGCGGCCACGCGCGGTCGACGACACGGCCAAGGGGGCGGAGCTGCGCGCCGAGATCGAGGGCCTCGAGCGGCTCGTCGCCGCCTACCGGGCCCACACCCTCGAGCCCCCGACGACCTGACGAGGCTAGAGTGCCGGGGTGTCCGACCCCGCCCGCGCCTTCCTGCTGCTCTCGGCCTCGAACGTGTTCATGACGTTCGCCTGGTACGGTCACCTGCGCCTGCGCCAGCTGCCCATGTGGCTCGCCGTCCTCGGGTCGTGGGGGATCGCCTTCTTCGAGTACTGCCTGATGGTGCCGGCCAACCGGATCGGCAACCGCGCGCTCAGCGCCTACCAGCTCAAGATCATGCAGGAGGCGATCACGCTGGTGGTGTTCGTCACCTTCGCGACGTTCGTCCTGCGCGAGAGCTTCCAGACCAAGTACCTGGTCTCGTTCGGGCTGATCTTCGCCGCGGTGTTCGTGGCCTTCCGGCCGTGACTTCCGGAGCGGAGGACCGGACGGGGACGGTCCGGGAGCGACAAAGCCAATCCGGAGCGGAGGACCGGACGGGGACGGTCCGGGAGCGACAAAGCCAATGGGCCCGCGCTCACTTGAAGAGGTCGCCGACGGCCTTCACCGGATCGGTGTCGACCTTGCACGCCTCGGTCACATTGGTGGTGCGCACGAGCTTGTCGGGCCGCGTGGGGTCGCCCTTGATCGTGCCGTTCACCGCGAGGTTGCCGGAGACCGCCTTGCTCGCGAGCCCGCCCGCGATCACCCCGGTCAGCCCGCCGACCGCGCCGCCGACCAGCTCGTTCGCGAGCTCGCTGCACGGCACGGGGCCGAAGGTGTACGCGAGGTCGACCGCGTAGGGCCCCTGCAGGGTCTCGCCGAGCGAAGCCTCGCCGGTGATCTTCACCGTGCGCGGCTTGCCGCCGAGGCTGAAGGTGAGGTTCGCCTTGTCGATCTTCACGTCCCCCGCTGTCTTCTTCGGGGTCACCTTGAAGTCGAGGCCGAGGCTCGTGCCGAGGCCGAGGGAGAACGGGCCCACCGGGATCTTGGGCAGCTCGAGCTTGGTGGCCGCGAGCGTGCCGCTGGCCGAGACGTCGCCGTCGGCGCTCCGCGCGGCCTTCACGTCGGCGTCGAGCGTCGCCTTCTTCAGCTTGAGCCCGGGGAGCTCGAAGTCGAGGAACGCGCTCGGCTTCAGCCCCTGCGCCTCGAAGGTGACCTCGTCGCCGTCCTCGTGGTGCAGGACGAGCTTGGCGGTGCCCGCGTCCTTGGGCTTGAGGTGCACCGTCACGTCGAGCGCCTTGCCCTTGCGAACCACCTTGCCGGAGATGGGCTCGACGGTGAGCAGGAGGAACGTGAAGCGCCCCTTGTCGAGGTCGACCTCCACCTTCTCCTCGGTCGGCGTGGTGACCACCTTCACGGTGTCGAACGAGATCGTGCCGAGATCGCCCGCGAAATTGCGCCAGCTGAACTTGCCGTCGATCTGCACGGGAACCCGCTCGCCGTGCGGGATCTTGGCGTCGGCGACGCGGATCGCCTCGAGGACCTTCTGGATCTTCTGCGGGCTGCCGTCGAGCTTGAGGGTGGCGCCGGGGATGCGCACGAGCTTCGGCTTGAACCAGGAGAGCTCCGCGGTCACCGACGCGGCCTCGAGGGTGAACGCGGTGCTGCCCGTCGGCGTGACCTTCACCTTGTCGAGCCCGACGCTCCCGAACCCCAGCGAGTAGCCGGAATAGCTGATGGTCAGGCCGCGCTTCTGACCGGCCTCGGCGACCTTGCTCGCCACGATGCTCGGCAGCACGAGGAGCAGGACGACGATCGCGACCACGAGGGTCGAGAGCGCGACGATCCCGGCGATCGCGCCCTTCGACAGCCGCTTCCTGGGTGCCGCCATCACGCGAGACTTGCACGGAAGGGCCCGTGTGTCCCATCGTCGCTCTCGTGGAGCCCATCCGCGACGCCGCCCGCGAGGCCATCGCCCGCGCCGCCCCGCTCTTCGAGCTCGTCGGTCGCCAGACCCGCCTGCTCGATGCCCTGGCCTGGCCGCGGGAGGTCGAGGAGCGCTTCTTCGAGCGAGGTGAGCAGGAGCTGCCCGAGCCCGCCTACGAGATCGACCGCGCGCGCGCGCAGGCCAACGTCATCGAGCTCGAGCAGCTCGCCATGACCCTCGACGTGCAGGACCCGGTGCAGCACTGGCTCGCGACCCAGTGCCGCTCCTACGCGGACGGCAACCGCATGATCCTCGCCATCGGGACCAAGCGGTTCTCCGAGATCTCGGTCGACGTGTTCGGCGGCCCCCGCTCCAAGTTCGACGCCGACACGACCAACCTCGATCTCGCCCGCCACCTCGAGCAGCGCATGCTCGGCGTCGAGGCGCGCATCCGCGAGAAGCGGCGGCGCAAGGGGGGCGTGCTCGAGCCGCGCGAGGCGGACACGCTCGACGCTGCGGCCTTCGCGGTCGAGATCGAGGCCATGGCCAAGGCCATCGGCCTCACCGTCGAGGTGGTGGTCGACGACCGCGTCACCGCCAAGGTGGCTGCCGGCACCGAGCGGGTCCGGGTGCGCAAGGGCGCGCGCTTCCACCGCTGGGAGCTCGAGGGCCTGTTCGTGCACGAGGTGGAGACCCACGCGCTCACCGCGCAGAACGGCGCCGTGTGCGCCACGCTGCCGTTCCTCAAGAGCGGCGGTCCGCGCACCACCCGCCACCAGGAGGGCCTCGCGGTGTTCGCGGAGTTCCACGCCCACGCGCTGCCGGTCGAGCGCCTCGAGCGCATCGTGCGGCGCGTGCGGCTGGTCGCGATGGCGGAGGACGGCGCCGATTTCCTCGAGCTCCATCGGTTCCTGGTCGCGGCCGGGCAGGCGCCGCGAGAGGCGTACTTCGACGCCCAGCGCATCTGTCGGGGTGGCCTGGTGGAGGGCGGCGCACCGTTCACCAAGGACTCCGCCTACCTGGCCGGCTTCATGGAGGTGTTCAACTTCTTGCAGGTCGCGGTGCGCGGCGGCGCACGGGAGGAGGTCGAGCTGCTCGCGTGTGGGCGCATCTCCCTCGACGACCTCGCGGTCCTGCGCACGCTGCGCCGGGCGGGGCTCCTCGAGAAGCCGCGGCGGCTCCCGCGGTGGATGCAGCGCTGGCACACGCTCGTGCCGTTCTTCGCGGTGAGCTCGTTCCTCACGGAGATCGACCTCGACAGCGTCGCCAGCCGCTACCACACGCTGCTCGTGGACGACGAGGTCTCCGACTCGCTCGACGCCGCCCGGGATTCGTAGGACATCCGCCGCGCATGCCCGCCACGATCGTCGTCGGAGACCTGCACCTTCGCTCGCGCGGCGAGCGAGGCGCGGCCGAGGCGCTCGCCGAGGTGCTGCGCCGGTCGCCGGACTCGCCGCTGGTGCTCGCGGGGGACGGCCTCGATCTCGCGGCCGAGCCGGTCGAGACCCCGGCCGAGGCGGTCGCCCACACCCTCGGCACCGCGCCCGCGCTCTGCCACCTGCTCGCGGAGCGCGCCGCGCGCGGCGTCGCGACCACCTTCGTCGCCGGCAACCACGACCAGGCGGTCACCCAGCCGGAGGTGCTGCGCGCGATCCACGAGCTCCTCGGCCTCGAGGGCGCGCACCGCGCGCACGTGCGCGCCGAGCCCTGGTTCACCTCGCTCGCCGGGGGCCGTGTTCACGTGGAGCACGGCCACGTCTTCGACCCGGACAGCGCCCCCTCGCACCCGCTCGCGCCCGAGCCCCGCGACGACGTCGGCATCTGCCTGCTGCGCGACTTCATCGTGCCGATCGACGGCTATCAGTTCGTGCACCGCAACGCCGAGCCGCCGCTGCCGCTCCTGATGCGCGTGTTCCGCACCTACGGGCCGCGGGCGCCGTGGGTCATCGGCCTCTACGTGTGGATGGCGACCCGCACGAGCCTGCAGAGCGGCGGTCGCTTCCCGCTCGTCGACGACCGCGCCGAGGGCACGCGCCGGCTCACCGACTACGCGCGCGCCGTGGAGATGGACGAGGAGACGCTGCGCCTCCTGCTCGAGGCGCACGCCACACCCACCCGCGCCCGCGCCGCCGACACCTTCCTGCGGCTCTACCTCGACCGCGTGTTCGCCACGTGCGCGATCGTGGGCGGCGGGGGCTCAGCGGCCGGTGGG
>CAZUZY010000368.1:0-8713 GCA_964624885.1 uncultured Polyangiales bacterium
GACCGCGGCCGGGCCGCGCGCGCCGGCCTCGCGCTCGAGGCAGGGCTCACCACGACCGGGCGCTACGAGGCCGCGCGCGCCGTCGCCGACCAGATCGTGGACGCTGCCCGTGCCAGCGGCGAGCGTCTTCTCGAGGTGCGGGCGCTCCTGCTGCGCGCCGAGGTGCGGCGACGGCGCAGCACCGCCGAGGCGGAGGCCGACCTGCGCGCGGCCCTCGAGCTCGCGACCACGACCGAGCTCGAGGGACGGGTGTGTCGGAGCCTCGGCGTCGTCACGCGGGACCTCGGCAAGTTCGACGAGGCGCGCGCCCACCTGGTCCGCGCGCACGCGCAGGTCGACCCCCTCGCCGCCCCGCGCGAAGCAGCCGCGGTCGAGCTGGCCTGGGCCTCCCTCGAGCGACGCACCGGGCGCAGCGAGGCCGCGCTCACCCACGCCGAGCGCGCGCTCTCGATGGCGCGCTCCGCCTCCGACGGGCTCCTCGAGGGCCGCGCGCTCCTCCTGGTGGGGCTGGTCCTCGACGACCAGGGCGCGCTCGAGCCCGCGCTCGATCGCATCGAGCAGGCGGTCACGCTGCTACGCGCGCACGGCGACCGCTGGATGGAGGAGGTGGGCCAGAACGCGCTCGGCCTCCTGCATTTCGAGCTCGGGCGGGCCGACGAGGCGCGCGCCGCGTTCGCCGAGGCCCGGACCATCTGCGAGGACTCGGGCTTCTTCGCCGGTCTCGCCTGCGTCAACGGCAACCTCGGCTGGCTCGAGGTCGCGGCCCGTCGCCTCGACCGCGCCGTCGCGCAGTTCGACCTGGCGGTCACCCAGGCGCGCGCCGTCGGCTTCTCGTTCGGCGAGGCGCAGTTCTCCGCGTCGCTCGGCGCCGCCGAGGCCCTGCGGCAGCGGCTGGAAGCCGCGGAGTCCGCGTTCGAACAGGCGGACCGGGTGGCGGTCAGCTGCCCGAGCCCGACGCTGCGGCTCTCGATCGACACGCTGCGGGGGCTGCTCGATCTCGGCCGCGGGCGGGTCGCCGAGTCCGAAGAGCGCCTGGCCGCCGCCGAGCGCGCGCCTCGCCTCGACGGCGACGGTCGACTCGCGGTCCGGGTGCTGCGGCGCGCACTCGACGCCTCTCCCTCGACGCCCCCCGACGAGGTGCCGCTCGAGCTCGACGCCGAGGCGAGGCGGCTCCTCTTCGGGTCGGTGTCCATCTCCCTCGCGCGCCACCCGAGCCTCTATCGCATCGTCGAGGCCTTGGTGGCGGCCCGCACGCGCTCCGTCGCGCTCGACGTGGACGCCCTGTTCGCGGCTGGCTGGCCCGGCGAGCGCATCGGCCGCCGGGCCGCGCGCAACCGCGTCCACGTCGGCCTCTCCACATTGCGCAAGCTCGGCCTCGCGGGCGTGCTGGTCAGCGACGACGACGGCTACCGCCTCGCAGCGCACGTTGCTATCGCCTCTCGATGACCCCGATCCTCATGGTCGTCCTCCTCGTCGGGGTGGGCCTCCTCGTCATCGCCGTGTTCCTCAAGGGGCTGTTCGCGGCCGTGCAGGCCGGCGCCGACGCCGCGATCGACCGCGCGCACCCGGCCGAGGACATCGTGCTGCGCGACGGCATGGCCAACTCCCTCGGGCTCGAATCGAAAGGCCCCGTCCAGCTCCGCGGCAACGGTGGCCTCGTGCTCACGCGCGAGGAGCTCCACTTCCTGCCGCTGGTGGGCGTGGCCGAGGTGCGGGTCGCGCTCGACCAGATCCGCAAGGTGTCGCTCGTGCGGGTGCACCTCGGCAAGACCCTCGGGCGGAAGCTCCTGCGGGTGGACTTCGGCGAGGGCGAGGCCGCGGACGCGGTGGCCTTCTCCGTCGCCGATCCCGAGCGCTGGCTCACCGAGCTCCGGCAGCGCGGGCCGAGCGAGGCCTCGCGCTAGGGCTTGCAGCGATCGGACTGCGACTTGTAGACGACGCAGCCCTTCGGGCAGTCGGTGCCCGGCGAGATCCACTTGCCGTCGACGTCCTTCTGGCAGCTGTAGAGGGTCGACGCGCCCGGCTGGCCGGCGAGGATGCCGAGCGCCGTACCGCAGTACTTGCCCGTCGCCGTGGCCTTCTCGCACGGGTTCGGCGGCGGCGGCTCCGCGCACGCGTCGGTGCCCGCCGTCGCGCCCTTGCTGCACACCGCGGAGCAGGTCTGCACCTTGGCCGAGAGGCCGGTGTCGCAGGTGAAGAGGCGCTTGTCCGTCGAGGCCGCGCCGAGGCCGGTCGCGCAGAAGCTCCCGTCGCTTGCGACCGTGTCGCAGAGATCCTTGGCGATGCCGGTCGGCACCGTCGTCGTGTAGTCGGTCGGGAGCACGAAGCTCACGAGCCCGGCGGGCGCGGTGGCGTCGGTGGGGAACAGATACGCCGAGTAGAGGTCGGCGTATCCCTTGAACGCGCCGCTCCCGCTCGGGTCCACGCCGTTGCCCCAGGAGTTCTTGATGCGGAAGAAGTTGATCTCCACCTGCTCTGCGAGGGCCGCGTCGAGCAGGGTGGCGTCGGTGACCGTGACGCCCGCGGGCAGCGTGCCGTAGTTGGGCACATACGCCGCCTGGTAGTCCTCGAGCACCGTCATGTGCACGCCGTCGATCTTGGCGGCCGGCTGCATCTTGGGGAACGTGCCGGCCACGCGGTCGCGCGACTCCCAGTCGACGTTCCACACCGCGAGCACGGGCTGCCCGTCGTGGAGGGCCTTCTGCACGCGCCGCAGGTAGCCGCGCAGCTGCGCGCGGTTGGTGGGCCGCGTGACCTCGCTCCAGCGCGGGATCTCGTCCTTGAGCTTGACGCTGGTGGCCGGCTGACCCGCGCGCTTCTGGGTGACGACGAGGTCGCTCGTCTTGCGCAGCGGGAAGCCCGCCGGGACCGTGCCGAGGGCGCGCGGCGCGGCGGGGCCGAAGGTGGCGTCGAGCTGGGCCGACACCTCCGCGGTGAGTCCGAACGCCTTGGCGAGCTCCTTGCGCACGGTGGCCGGCGAGCGGTCCTTGCGCATCACGCCGGTCTTGAGCGAGTCGTTCACGTAGGCCTCGGCCTTGCTCTGCGCCGACGAGAGATCGACCGTCGCCTCGTTGGGGATGAACGCCCCCTCGTCGAGCAGGCCGTAGGTGTTCATGAGCCGCGTGGCGGTCGAGAAGAACCCACCGGTGGTGATCGACTCCATCGGCGTGGTGGCCGACTTGGTGAGCTTCTCGTACCAGTCCCAGTAGGTGAGGTAGGTCTCGCTCAGGTTGAGCTCCTCGCCCGTGGCGCGGAGGTGCAGCGACTCGACCCAGCCGACCGACGCGTACAGCCAGCAGTTGCCGATCGACTGGTTCTTCACCCGCGAGTTGATCACGTTGATGATGTCGTCGGAGTCGGTCACCTCCTCCGGCGTGGCGTCGCTCGAGCAGCCCGCGGAGAGCAGCGGGAGGGTCAGCGGGAGGGCGGCGAGGATCCAGCGAAGGCGCATCATTGCCGCCATGGTGCCAAACAGCGTGCGCGGCGTCACGTCATGGAAGCGCGATTCGACTCCAGGTCATGTCGGTCCCGGCCACACATCGGGGCTTGTTCGGGTCGGGGCGCGACAATCCGCCGCTGATGTCACGCGCCTGATACCCGACGCGCGCCTTGCCGTCGGCGCCGACGGCCAGGGAGGGGCTGTGCAGGAACCACGCGCCCACCGTGCAGTTCGGCTCGAGGAAGATCTTGTCCGGCGGCATCTCGCTGCCGCTCTCGATCTTCTCGAGGCTCCAGCCGTTCTCGTCGCTCTCGCAGTGGTCGCTGTCGCAGCGCCCGAGGACGATGTCGTAGTCGAGCGTGTAGACGTAGCGCGGGTGGTCCTTGGCATCGAGCGCGAGATCGAGGCCAGCGGCGAGCTTGTCGTGGTCGCTCACGCGGATGCCGGTCCAGCGGTCGCCGTTCGTGCAGGCGTCGTCGCACGCGAAGTAGATCAGGCTCTTCTGCCCGTCGTCGCGCTTGGCCAGGGTCAGCACGCGCGGTCGGCCGTCCCTGGTGAGCGCGAGCGAGACGGTGGGCTCCATGCGCACGGCCGCGACGAGGTTCTCGTACGCCTCGACCAGCCCCGTGCCGTTCCAGCTCTCCGGGCGATCGCAGTCGGCGTCGCACACGAGGTAGGCGGCGCGGTTGCGCAGCGGCCCCGCGCCCGGCCAGTCGCTGGCGACGGTCGCCACGTGTGCGCGGCCCCTCGCGTCGAACCGCAGGTGCGTGCCCTGCCAGTTCTGCTGCGAGATCGCGCTGGCGCGCCAGCTCGCGGGGTCGTTGCAGTCGGCGTCGCACTGGACGAGCTGGGTCTCGTACGGCTTCTGCCCGACGCCCAGGTAGGCGCGGTAGGTGTGGCTCAGGAAGCGCGGGCGACCGGCCGGATCGAGGGCCAGGGCCTCGCCGGTGACCTCGCGCACGCCGCCGTGCTCGAGGATGCGGGTCGTGGTCCACCCACCCACCGTCGCGCAGTCGGTGTCGCACGTGGCGAAGTAGGTGGCCGAACCCGTCGAGAGGAGCAGGCGCGGCTTGCCGTCCGCGGTCACCGCGAGGCTCGCGTTGGCCACGGTTCCGACCGTCTCGAGGCGCACCACCGCGAAGTCCTCGGGACGAGCGCAGGTGCTGGCGCAGGTCGCGTAATAGGCGCCGCCGCGGGAGTAGGCCGGATAGGCCACGTGGAGCCGGCCTGTCGCGTCGGCCTCGAGGACGGGCGCCGACGTGTTGGTCGGCTCGCCGGTCGGGAGGAAGAAGCGCCGCGAGGCCCGGTCGGTGGTGCTCGGGTCGTCGTCACACCCCGAGAGGGCGAGGGCCAAGAGGGGCAGCACGATGGCAGGGAAGAAGCGCATGTCGAGAGCTCCTGGCCCACGCGGGGCCGGTGCGGGTTCGACAGGAGGTTGGGGCGCGCCCGATTAACCTCCGCTTAATCCTGCGGTCACCTACTTGGGGCCGCGCCAGCGCTGGACGCGGCGGGCCCACTGCCCCCCGCCCTGGTCGGCGGGCGCCTCGCGCGCCTGGCGGTGCAGCTGCTTGCCGAGCTGTCGCACGAACGCCTCGTCCGCCGGCGGCAGTGTCGCCACGACGGGATGGCCCGCCGGGTCCTCGGGCGCGCCGACCTCGAGCACCACGTCGCCCGCGCCCGAGATCGCGAGCACCACGGGGAAGCGGGCGCTCGGCACGTAGGCGTGACCGCGGTAGCGCGCGCCTTCGCCCTCGAGCGAGGCGCGCTCGAGCTGCACCCGGAAGCCGTGCTCGGGGAACGTGCCGGCGACGGTCACTTCGGGCTCGAAGCCGAGGGCGCAGGGACGGCAGGCGGCTGGGTGGCGACGCCCCCCTTCTGCTCGTCTTGCTTGATCGTGTAGCGCACGATGGCGCGCAGCACGGCGTTGCGCTCGACGTTGCCGAGGATCGACTTGGCGTCCTCGTAGAGCGAGGGATCGACGAGGAGCGCGCCCAGCGTGCCCTTGCCGGCCTTCATGTTGGTGACGATGACCGCGAGGTCGCTGGTGATCTGCTCGAGGTTCTTGGTGACCTTGCCGCCGTCCTCACCATAGACGAGCTCGTGGAGCGCGCCCTTGCCAGTGCGGAGCGCGTGCATGGTGAGGGCGAGCTCCTCGCCGACCTTGGAGAACGAGCCGACGAGCTTCTGGCCGTCCTTGCCGTAGAGCACCTCGTGGGCGAGGCCGGGCCCGTCCTTGACCTGCTTCATCATGGTGTGGAGGTCGACCGCCACCTTGTCGAAGCTCCGCCCCGCCTTCGCGCCCTCGACGAACACCTGGTCGAGGTGGTCGGCGAGCTTGGGGTCGGTGAGCAGGCGGTGGACGAAGCCGTCGTTGGCGGCGGCGTCGTCGAGGAGCTTGCGGATCGACGCCACCGAGGCCTTGAGATCCTCGGCGACCTTCGGGTCGGCGAAGCTCTTGGTGACGATCTCCAGGTTCACGAGGTTCTTCTTGGTGAGGTCGACGATCTCCTCGCCCTTGCCCACGAACCGCCCGAAATCCTGCGGGTCGGCGGCCGTGACCATGCCGCCGTCCGGGATCGCCGCGTGCCCCGGCGTGCCCTGGGACACCTCGACCATCTTGTCGCCGAGCAAGCCCTTGTTCGCGATCGAGACGATGGAGTCGTCCTTGATGCGCTCGTAGGCGATCTTGACGACGTTGAACTCGACGTACACGTAGGCGTCGGTGGCGCTGCTCCCGAAGTGCACCGCATCGACGCTGCCGATGTCCATGCCGCCCATGCGGACGGGCGCACCCGCCTTGAGGCCGGACACCTCCTTGAACCGAGCCCGCAGCTTGTAGTGCTTGTCGAACGAGCGCCGCTCGTCGCCGATGAGGAACACGATGGTCCCCATCACGAAGAGGCCGATCAGCACGAAGATGCCGACCTTGGTCTCGCGCTTCACGACGTGGACTCCATCACCGTCGGCCGGTCTATCACTGTGCGAGCAAGGTCGCCACGTCTTCGCCGGGCGGCGCGATGCCCAGGATGAAGTTGCGGATGTTGGGGTCGGTGGAGGCCCGGAACACCTCGGGCGGCCCCTGCAGGAGGATCCGGCCGCGATGGACCATGGCGAGCCGGTCCGACACGTCGAAGGCGGTCCCCATGTCGTGGGTCACGACCACCGAGGTGATGTGCAGCGCGTCGGCGATGCCCTTGACGAGGTTGTTGATGCGGGCGGTGTTGATGGGGTCGAGGCCGGTGGACGGCTCGTCGTAGAGGATGACCTCGGGCTGCACCGCGATGCAGCGGGCGAGCCCCACCCGCTTACGCATGCCACCCGAGAGATCCGACGGCATCATCTCCTGCACGCCCGGGAGCCCCACGAGCTCGAGGCTCGTGCCGACCCGGTGCTTGATCTCGTCGTCGGTCATGCGCTTGACCGCCTGGTGCTCGCGCAGGCCGTAGGCCACGTTCTCCCCCACGTCGAGCGAGTCGAACAGGGCGGCGCTCTGGAACAGGTACCCGATGCGACGGCGGATGTCGCCGTAGGCGTGGGCGCCGAGCTTGGTGAGCTCGATGCCGTCGAACACGATCGAGCCGGCGTCCGGGGTCAGGAGCCCGATGAGCATCTTGAGCATGACGCTCTTGCCCACGCCGGAGCCACCGAGGATGGTGAGGGTCTCGCCCTTGTGGATGGTGAGGTCGAGGTTGTCGTAGATGATCTTGGTGCCGAAGCGCTTCTTGACGCCGGAGAACTGGATCAGCGGCTCACCGATCTCCGTCATGGAGGGGCGAGCCTAGCGCAGTTCCGGCGCGCCGCGCACGGCCGGTCAGGGCGCCGGCGCGCTCGCGTGCAGGACGGCGATCGCGTCGAGGTCGAACCCAGCCGTGGGGGCGGCCGCGGGGAAGCGACCGTTCATGTCGCGGATGCGGAGATAGCGCGCGCGAGAGACGCCGATGGTCGCGAGATCGAACGGGTCGCCCCCGGCCGCCTCGGGGTGCTGCGGATCGAGCGGCTGATCGGGGCTCGCGTAGACCGGGTGCCACCCGGCGCAGGTGCCGTAGGGGAACGCGGTGGCGGTGCACGGGAACGCGGTCCAGTGCACACCGTCCATGCTCACCGACACCTCGGCGGGCTCGGCGACGATCTTGGTCGGGTCGCCGGAGACCTCGAACGGGTTCTCGAAGACGAGGAAATCGGCGCCCGGGCCGTCGACGATGTCCTGGTCGAAGGCGAGCACGATCTCGCCGCCGTTGCCGAGGGAGAGCACGTCGAGCGAACCCGCGCAGCACCCGTTGCCCTTGGGCGGCCCGAGGACGACCCCTGGCAGGAGCTCCTCGTGGAAGCCGCCCTTCTCGCCCTTGGTGAACGACACCACGCGCGTCGCGTAGCCGAGGGCCGCGGGCGCCGTGGCGAGCGGAGGCTCGCTCCCGCAGCCGACGCCGACGAGGGTGGTGAGCAAGGCGAAGGACAGCGGAACGGCGACGCGCATCGGGCCCTCCTGGCGCACCCATCCGTGCGCGAGGTCGAGGTCACCGACGAGCCAGGTCTCCGGGCTTCCGGATCGTCCTCCCATCACCCTTCCCACCTCGCGCGACCCGGGGCTCTTTTCGGAGCCCGACGCCGGAGCGAGGCAGTGGCTGTGTGATGGTCGTCCCCGGTCACCGTGGCGGGGGCCGCGTCGGAGTCCCCGCGTGGCGCGGGTCACCGTGCTTCCCTCGCGGCGGAGCGGTCACCCGCCCCGTCACGCGCCCACGTTCTGCTCGGGATTGAGCGGAGCGAGGCGAGCTCTCGGCGGCACGGCGGTGCACCGAGAGGTGTCCCGCCGAGCTGCGCCACGGGTAACACAGCTCCCCGGTGCTGTCAGTCCGCGCCCGGATCAGCGCCGCAAACCCGCGGGATCGCTGCGGGAGCGAGAGATGGGCGCGGAGGGCGAGGCCGAGCCGTCCGAGACCGCCCCGCGCCGGTAGGTGGGCTGGTCGAGCGTGCCGAGGAGCGCCTCGGCGAACGGCAGATCGTAGCCGTGGAGCGCGAGCAGGCGTCCCTCCACGGTGCGGCCGACGATGCCGTAGCTGGCGTGCTCACAGAGGAGCGCGGCCACCTCGAGGCCGGCGAACCGGCCATCGGCGAGGCGCGAGACGCCGGTCACCACCGAGAGCACGTCGCGGCCCTCTCGCGGCGCCGCGCGCTCGCTCGGCACACCCTCCCGGCGAGAGTTGCGCGGCGGGTTGCTGCCCGGCCCGGTCGCGTGAGACACCGGGCCGCCGAAGCCGTCGACGCCGCGCGGCTCGG
>CAZUZY010000369.1:0-8637 GCA_964624885.1 uncultured Polyangiales bacterium
GCCCGCGTCGCCGATCACGCCGACGTCGGGGCCCGCGTCGCCGCTGCCCCCGTCCACGGGCCCGGCGTCGCCGACGGGCGTCGTCCCCTCGACGCAGCCACGCGGCTCGTTGGTCTCGTCCATGCCCGTGGGTCGCGGCCCGTACACGGGGGTCGGGCACCCGAGCTCGAGGGCGCCGAGATCGGGCGCCGCGCCGAGGTAGCCGTCGGTGAGCCCCGGCATGGCCACGCCGCGGTCGATCGCCTTGCTGGTCGAGGCCAGGGTCACGTCCGCCGAGGCGACCACGAGGCGGTAGTCCGCAGGCCCGACCAGCCCGCTGGCGAACGTCTTCGCGTCGAGCAGCACGCCGTTGGGCTCGAGCTTGCCGGCGGCCTGCATCGCCGCGAAGCTCGGCCACTTGCCGGTCGGATCGAAGGCGAACTGGCCGTCGGGGAAATAGCCGTCGCGGTCGAACGTGCCCCGGTCGATCGGCGCGCTCCAGTTCACCGCGCGACCGGCGACGGGCGACAGCGGCCCGACGAACAGGTTGCCGTGGATCCGGAAATCGTGCGCGGTGGCCGTGGTCTGCATCTGCATGGCGTACCGCGCGCTCACGAAGGTGTTGTGCAGGATGTACGCGCCCACCGTCTCGGCGGTGCCGCCGAGCGAGTGCAGCTTGTCCTGCTCGTCGTACACGTTCACGACCACGTTGCGGAACGCGTAGGCCGGCCCGCCGTGGATCGGCTGGAAGCTGATGGGGGCGTAGCTGTTGAGGAACCGGTTGCGGAACGCGCGCGCATTGCCCTCGGCCCCGTCGAGCTCCACCGCGTTGTCGTAGGCCGAGAGGGTCTCGTTGCCGTAGACGTCGAAGCTGCGGTGGCCGTCGGCGCCGTTCTTCACGTCGTCGCCGAAGCCACTGAAGCGGTTGTGGCAGACCACGTGGCCGTTGCCGATCACCTCGATGCCGTCGTCGTTGGCGTGCGCGCCGCCGTCGTCGGCGTAGACGGCCGGCCAGGCGAGCTTGCCCTCGAGGATGTTGTCGCAGAGATAGAAGTCCTTCTGGCCGTCCTTGCCGCCGATGCCGAGCCGTACCTCGCGGAGGTGGACGCGGCGCACGACGTTGCCCTGCGCGCCCACGCCCTGGAAGCGCAGGCCGCGGTCCATGTTGCGCAGCGTGAGCTGCTCGACGTGTACGAAGCTGCCGTAGACCTCGAGCAGGTTGCCGGTCGCGCCGGTGCCGAGGAGCACCACGCCCTCGGTGTCCTCGCCGCGCAGGACGATCGGGTCGTCGGCCGTGCCGCTCGCGTCGAGGGAGAACGGGCCGCTGTACGTGCCCTTGGCGAGCGTGATCACGTCGCCCGGCTTGGCCGCGGCGAGCGCGGATTTGAGGCCGGCGGTGTCCTTGACCGCGATGGCGCGCGGGGTCTTCGGGTCCCGCGGGACCGCGCGTGTGCGGGCCTCGGCGGTGAGGATCTTGTCGAGGCCGTCGGGGTCGACCGCGTGGAGCTCGAGCTCGTAGAGCGTGTCCGGCGCGAGCTCGAGGGCGCTGCCGGCGAACTGCTCGGGCACCACGCGGCCCTTGACCACGCTCGACCGCACCCGGTGGAGCGGCAGCCCCTCGTGCCACACGCTCGTGCCCTTGGGCCGGTAGCGGAGGGTGACCTTGGCGTCGCCGTCGTCGTCGCCGGTGACCACCAGCTGCACGCCGAGCGAGAGGACCGTCGGCGGGTCGACGACCAGCGCACCAGGCACGAGGAGGTCGGCCGCGCGGGCTCGTCCCGCGAAGAGCAAGGTCAGCACGCAGGCGGTGGAGGCGACAGAGCGACGCATGCCTCGATCATAAGACGCTCGCTGACCGAGTGGCGGGTCGATCCGGGCGCTTTGCTCTTGACCGACCACGGCCATGTGCGACACCTCGGGCCACGGGGGTTCGATGGCGAGGGTTCGCAACGCATCGGTGATCGTGGGTCTCGTGGTCATGGCCGCAATGGGTGCCTGCGGCGGCGACGACCCGACGACCAAGCCGGTGGGCTCGGGGTGCCTGCTCCCCACCGACTGCACCGACCCGCTGGTCTGCGTGTTCCAGCGTTGCCACCAGCAGTGTCTCACCGATCGCGACTGCCCGACCGGTAGCCTCTGCACCGGTGCCGTCGCGCCGCGCAAGGGCGTGTGCCTGCTCTCGGACGAGACCGAGTGTGGGCGCACGAGCGACTGTCAGGCGCCGCTGGTCTGCGGCCGCCGCCTCAAGTGCGAGGCCGCGTGCAAGGACGCCCGGGACTGCCTCGCCTCGCAGGCGTGCGATCGCGGCAGCTGCGTCGACCAGGCCTCGGCGCCCGAGGCGGGCAGCCCGCTCGCGCCAGGCAAGGCGGGGGACACCTGCCTCCACACGAGCGACTGCGACGCGCCGCTGGTCTGCCTCGGTGGACGGTGCGCCGTGGAGTGCGTCACCGCGCGCGACTGCCGCAGCGACGAGCTCTGCGACCCGCAGGGCAACTGCCGCAAGGCGACCGGCACCGACGCGGGCGTCGACGGCGGAGGCGACGGTCCTCTGGACGGCGTCGCCGACGGCGCGAGCGACGGCGCCACCGATGGCGCCACCGACGGCGGGGCGGACGCCCCGAAGGACGGGCCCACCTGCATCGCCGACGGCGACTGCGACGACGGCGTGTTCTGCAACGGCGCGGAGCGCTGCGTCGCCGGCGCCTGCGTCGCCGCGGTCGAGGGGCCTTGCGTGAGCCACGTCGGGTGCGTCATCGACACCTGCATCGAGTCCACCAAGAAGTGCACGCACACGCCCGATCCGGGCAAGGCCATCGACTTCGACAAGGACGGCTACGTCTCGGCCGAGTGCGGCGGTCCCGACTGCGACGACAAGGACCCGAGCGTGTTCCCGGGCGCGCCCGAGCTGTGCGACGGCAAGGACAACAACTGCGACGGCAAGATCGACAACGGCGCCGTGCTCGTGCGCGGCAAGGCGTGGACCAACAACCCCGACACGACCTACGGCCCGCGGGTGAGCGCGAAGCTCGGCACGCTCGACGGCAAGACCCTGCTGCTCACCGACACCACCCCGTACTCGAGCACGGTCTCCTACCGGGTGTTCGGTGAGACCTTCGACGTCAGCGGCAAGTCCTACGGCGAGAAGCTCCTCCACACCCAGAAGTACGAGGGCTACGGGGGGCAGCTCGACGACCTCAAGTCGCTCGGCACGGGCGCGTTGCTCCTGCACCGCGTGCCCTCCGGTGTGCGTCAGGCCACCCTCCTGGCCGCGGACCTCGGTGTCACCTGGTCGAAGCCGGTCAGCGTGGTCGAGACCTCCGGCCTCGGGGGCGGCGTCGCGTGGAACGGCACGGACTGGGTCGTGGTCTACGGCCGGTACTCGCCCAGTCCGGAGCTCGTCTTCGCCTTCCTCAAGGCGAGCGACGGCTCGATCGGCACCCTGCGCACCCTACCCACCGCCGACGGCAAGGGGACCGTGAAGTCCAGCTCGCTGATCAAGGTCGCCGCCATCGGCAGCACGACCGCCGTCGCCTACGAGGACGCGAGCGGCGCCCAGCTCACCTTGATCAGCGCGACCGGCGACCGCATCGCCAACGTGAAGGTCTCCGTCGCGGACAGTGGCGGCAAGCTCTACGACATGTACGCGACGGCCGCGGGGTTCCTCTGCATCTGGGCCGACACCGCCCCCCGCATCTCGATCGTGTCCCCGCTCGGGGTGCTCACCGGGCCCTCGGTGGCGCTGTCGCTGCTGGGGAGCACCTCGACCAACTTCCAGCTCGCCTTCGACGGGACCGCGGCGGTGCTCGCCTACTACGATTCGGGGGTCGGCCTCGCGCGCCTCGCTCATGGACCGACCGGGGTCTCCGGGTCGTTCGAGAGCGTCTACCCCCCGTGGACCTTCGGCGCGGCGTTCGACTTCCTCGGCGTCTCGATGCTGACCAAGGGGCAGTACGGCCTCTACGCGTTCAACAAGTCGGGCTCGGGGGCGGACAACCTCGTGCACGGCGCGCGGATCGGCTGCGCGCCCTGAGGCTCACTTCGGCAGGAGCACGGGCACGGGCGCGACCGACCAGTCGGGCACCCCGCCGCGGCCCGTCGTGCGCGGGTCGCCCCAGCACCACACCGAGCCGTCGCGCCGCACCGCGCAGCCGCCGTCGAGCGACACGACCTCGGTGAGGCCGGCGATCGCCGCCGGCTCGGCCTTCGGCTCGTCCAGGCTCGTACAGTCGACCTGGCCGTCGGTGTGCACCACGCACACCCGGAGCGCGTCGCCCCGTCCGATCGCGATCGCGTCCTTGGCGAGCTCTCGGCGCTGCTTCGGGGGGACCGCCTTGCCGTGCACGATCGGGCACTCCACGAGCCCGCTGCTCACACGCCAGCAGAGCCAGTCGTCTCCCATCGCGATCTCGACCGCGCTCTTCCTGGCCGCGACCAGCTGCGGGGCCTTCCAGGTGGGCCTCTGGCCGTAGGGCCGCGGGGGATCGAAGCCCTCGAAGCGATCGCCGAAGCAGACGACGCCACCGCCGTTCTGCAGCGCGCAGGTGCGGTGACTGTCGGCGATCAGCGCGCGCACGTCGGTGACGATCTTGGCGTACACCGGCTTGAAGCTGGGGATCGGCGCGGTGCCGTGTTCCCACTCACCGCTGCACCCGAGCGTGCCCTTGTCGCGCACCCAGCAGGCGTGGGTGGAGTCGGCGGCGAGAGTGGTCGCGTGGTCGTTCTCGAAGAGCGGCGCCGACCCCACGGGCTCGACCGCCTTCGGGTACTCGCCGAACGCCCCGCCGTAGCAGGCGACCGCGCCCGTCTTCCGCAGGACGCACGTCCGCAGGTACGAGGTGTGGACCTCGACGGCGTCGTCGAGTGCGGCGAGCTCGAGCGGGGTGGTCCAGAACGTCGCGTGGGGGAGCACCCAGCCGAGGACCCCTGCGTGCCCGCCGCCCCAGCAGCGCACGCGCCCGCTGCGGAGCACCGCGCAGGCGTGGTCGCCCTCGGTCGAGATTTGCACCGCGTCGGTGACGCCCGACACCGGTCCGGGTGGGTCGTCGCGCAGCAGGCCGGGCGAGCGGCCCCCACCGAGCTGGCCCAGCTGGTTGTCGCCGAGGCAACGCACGCCCGCCTCGTCGGCGACGCAGGCGAAGCGGAAGCCCGACGCGCGGAGGGGGGCGTCACCGAGCGGCGCGAGCTCGGCCGCGTCGGGGCCGTCCGGCGCATAGCGGACGGGGGCCACGAGCTTCTTCGCGTCCCGCCCCCAGCAACGCCACGGCCCGCCGGTCTCGCGCGCGCACGTGTGCGCCTCGCCCGCCACGACCTCGTCCGCGGCGGCGATCGAAGGGACCTTCATGGGTGTGCCGAGGTGGTTCGCGTAGCCGTGGGCGCCGCACTGGTCGTCGTTGTTGTCACCCCAGCACCACACGGTGCGATCCGTGCGCAGGCCACAGGTGTGTCGGGCACCGGCCGTGACGGCGACGAACCCCGCGGCGCGGACGACGACCGGCGTGGCGCGAGAGGCCCGGTACCCGACGCACTCCTGGGCGCCTGCCGCGAGCAGCGGCTCGGCGATCGGCTCGGCGCCGGTGGCGGGAGGGAAGCACTTCGCCGTGCCAGTCGGGGCGGGGGGCCCGTCGCCGAGCTGACCGTGGCGGTCGTCGCCCCAGCACACGACACGCCCGCTCCGTTCGACGACGCAGGCGTGGTCGCGGCCTGCCGCGAGCGAGACGAAGCGCGGCTTCTCGGCGGGGAGCAGGGGTGCGGAGGAGGAGCTCGACGGAGGCGGCGTCGGCGGCGCGACGGGCGCCGTGGGGGTGGGACCGCACGCGATCGCCAGCACGGCGACGGCGGCCCCGCGCCTCATGGACACTCGCAGTCGGTGGTCTTGCAGGTGAGCTTGACGGTGATGTCGTAGAGGCCGCTGTCCGAGGTGGTCGCGCCGCTCACGACGATGGCGACCCAGCCGTCGGCGGTGGCGGTCAGCGAGCCGCCGCTCGTGGTGCCGCACTTGAACGTGCCCGTGCAGGCAGCGGCCGCGCAGCTCGCGCTCTCGAACAGCAGCGTGCGCAGCGTGTTGCCCGCGGTCTTGCTGGCGATGGTGACGTCGATCGCCTCGCCCTTGCGCACGAACAGGCGGTAGGCGTGGTCGGGCCCGGCGGCCGCGCAGCTCGCGCTGCCGTCGGCGATGGTGGTCGTCGGCAGGGCGAGGCCGGTCGCGGCATAACCCCCGAGCACACCGGCGGTCTTGCGGCTGATGGTGCGCGCGGTGGCGCAGGTGGCGCGCGATTCGGAGCCCGTGGTGCAGCCCGCGATCGCGCACGGCCCGGTGTCCTCGACCGTGCCCGTGTCGGTCGGGCTGCCCGTGTCCGCGCTGCCGGTGTCGGGGGTGGTCCCCGTGTCGGACGTTCCCGTGTCGGGCGTTGCACTGTCGGGCGTCCCCGTGTCGACCTTGGTGTCGGAGCCGGCGTCGCGGACGACCGCCGTCTCGTCGTCGGCGACGGCGCAGCTCGCAGAGAGGAACCCGGTGGAGGAGCACAGACAGAGGAGGAGCAGACTCGGGACGCGCACGCGCGGAGGCTAGCGGGTTCGCCTGCGCGCTGCCTCAGGCGCGGGCGATGAAGTCGCGCAGCACAGGGTAGATCGACTCACGCCACCGTCGACCGCTGAAGATGCCGTAGTGTCCGGCGCCGCGCTCGACGTGGTGTTGCTTGCGCTCGCGCGGGATGTTCGCGCAGAGGTCGTGGGCGGCCTCGGTCTGCCCGAGCCCGGAGACGTCGTCGAGCTCGCCCTCCACGGTGAGCAGCGCGGGCCGGCGGATGTCCTCGGGCGCCACGCGGAGCTCCTGTCCGTGCAGCTTCACGCGCCACGTGCCCTTCGGCAGGGCGTGCTCCTGGAACACCGTGCGCACCGTGTCGAGGTAGTAGGCGGCGTCCATGTCGAGGACCGCGTTGTACTCGTCGTAGAACCGGCGGTGCGCCTCGGCCGAGTCGAAGTCGCCCTGCACGAGGTCGAAGAAGTACTTCATGTGCGCCTCGAAGTGCCGCTCCGGGTTCATGGAGACGAAGGCGAGGTGCTGGAGGAAGCCCGGGTAGACCTTGCGCCCGAACCCGGGGTGGCCCGGCGGCACGCGGTGCACGAGGTTGCGCTCGAACCAGGCGAGGGAGCGCTGGGTGGCGAGCTCGTTCACGGCGGTCGGGTTCCTGCGCGGGTCGACGGGGCCGCCCATGAGCGTGAGCGAGCGCGGCACCGCCGGGTCGCCGAGGGTCGACATCAGCGAGACCGCGGCCAGCACGGGGACGCTCGGCTGGCACACGGCGAGCACGTGGACGTCGGGGCCGAGCGCGCGCAGGAAGTCGACGGCGTACTCCACGTAGGTGTCGAGCGAGAAGGCGCCCTCCTTGCGCGGGACGAGGCGCGCGTCGCGCCAGTCGGTGATCCACACGTCGTGCTCGGGGAGCAGGGTGCGCACGGTCTCGCGGAGGAGGGTGGCGTGGTGGCCCGAGAGCGGCGCGAACACGAGCACGGGCGGGTCGCTCCGCTGGGTGCCGGGCGGGAGGGCCCGCTCGAACTTCACCAGATCGCAGAACGGCAAGCGCCGCACGATGCGCTCGCGGACGGGGACCTCCTCACCGTCGACGACCACGCTGCGCAGGTCGAACGCCGGCTTGTCGTAGGTGCGGTGGAGGCGCTGGAACAGCGAGAGGCTCGCCGAGGTGAGCTGCGGGAAGGGGAACGGCGCGAGCGACGCGGTGGCGTCGACCATCTGCTGGGACACGGCCACGGCCGAGAGGAACGGACGGAGCAGGAGGCGCTGGGCCTCGCGGACGGCGTAGAGCATCGGTCCGTCGAGGCTAGCGCGGATTGCTGCGCTGCACAATCATAGTGGCGTGTTTGTGCGGGATCGGTCGCTGCGGCGCAACAACTATGCTCGCGGTACCGACCTCGAGCGCGTGTTGCGGGTGCGTCAGGCCGGGACCTCCCCCACGTAGAGCGAGGCCGGCCGGATGAGCCGCCCGTGGCGGCGCTGTTCGGCGACGTGCGCGCACCACCCCGCGGTGCGCCCGACCGCGAAGGTGGCCGTGAACAGGTCGCGCGGCAGGCCGACGGTGTCGAGCAGGACGGCGGTGTAGAACTCGACGTTGGCGTGCAGCGGGCGGCTCGGATGGCGGACGCGCAGCACGCCCTCGGCGGCCCGCTCCACCGCGCGGGCCAGCGCGAGCCGACCGGTGGTGATGCCCGCCGCCTCGAGCGCGAGCGTGGCCTTCTCGAGCACGGCGGCCCGTGGGTCGCGCACACGGTAGATGCGGTGGCCCATGCCCATGATGCGGCGTCCGCTCGCGAGCTCGGCCTCGAGCCACGCCGGTGCGGCGTCCGGCGTGCCGATGGCGTCGAGCATCGTGAGCACGGGCCCGGGCGCCCCCCCGTGGAGCGGGCCCTTGAGCGCGCCGAGCGCGGCGACGACGGACGAGACGAGGTCGGAGCCGGTGGAGGCGACCACGCGCGCGGTGAACGTGGACGCGTTCATGCCGTGGTCGGCGACGGTGACGAGGTAGGCGTCGAGCGCGGCGGTGCGCGCCGCGTCGGGCGCCTCGCCGGTGACCATGCGCAGGTAGTCGGCCGCCTGGCCGAGGCCCGGATCGGGGGCGACGGGCGCCTGACCCGCGGCGACCC
>CAZUZY010000370.1:0-8605 GCA_964624885.1 uncultured Polyangiales bacterium
CGCGCGCCCGGGCACGATCGGTCGGCCGGGCAGCGTGACCCGCCGCGTGCCACCGCCCGGGCCACGCACGACGGGCTGCTCGCGGAGCTGGTCGAGGAGCTCGGCCCGCAGGATGCCGTGGGCGAGCGACGCGGCGAGGGCCACGACGAGCTCGACGTCGCGCGCCTCGAACGGCCGGCCGGGCTCGCGCTGCACCGCGATGGCGCCCAGCGGACCCTCGGGGCCGAGCACGGGCGCGGCGAGGAACACCGGGAAGCGCTCCTCGCCGAGCTGCTCGAAGTGGCGGTAGGCGTTGTGGCCCTCCGCCTCGGCGACGCTGATCGGACGACCGATGCTGACGGCCATGCCCGTGATGCCCTGCCCGACGTCGAGGCGGATCTCACCGAGCGCCATCGCGGGGAACCCCACGTTGCCGCGCATCACGAGCTCGTAGGGCGAGTGCACCTCGGGCAGGCGCGCATCGCGGTCGGAGGGGCGCTCCACCTCGTCGTTCTGGGCGGGCTCGAGCAGGTAGAGCGAGCACACCGGGGCGCGGAAGATGTCGGCGATGCGCGCCGGGGCCTCGTCGAGGAACGACGACAGCGCGAGGGAGCGCGCCGCGAAGCCGACGAAGTCGACGACGGCATCCAGTCGCGCGTCGCCACGCCCGTGGATGACCGGTCCGGGGCCGGGCGTCTCCTGCACCGAGCATCGATAGCATCGACGGCCCGTTCTGCACACGCTACCCGCGCCCCGTGCACGACGACCTCACCCGCCCTCCCCCGCCTCCGGTCCCGGGCCTGCGCTACCGCCGGGTCTTGCTCAAGCTGTCCGGCGAGGCGCTGTGCAACCCGGATGGTCACAAGGAGGCCTTCGGCATCCAGCCCGACACCCTGCGCGCGATCGCCGAGGAGCTCGCCGAGGTCCATCGTCTCGGGGTGCAGCTCGGCCTCGTCATCGGCGGCGGCAACATCTTCCGCGGGCTCAAGGGGTCGGCGCAGGGCATGGACCGCGCGCAGAGTGACTACGTCGGCATGCTCGCCACGGTGATGAACTCGCTCGCCCTGCAGGACGCGCTCGAGCGCTGCGGCGTGCCGACGCGGGTGATGACCGCCCTCGAGATGCGCCAGGTCGCCGAGCCCTACATCCGTCGCCGCGCGGTGCGCCACCTCGAGAAGGGGCGCTGCGTGATCTTCGCCGCCGGCACCGGGAACCCCTATTTCTCGACCGACACGGCGGCCGCGCTGCGCGCGATGGAGATCCACGCCGACGCGCTGTTCAAGGCCACCAAGGTGGACGGCATCTACGACGCCGACCCGATGAAGCACCCCGAGGCGAAGATGATCGCCGACCTCAGCTACGATCGCTTCCTCGCCGACCGCATCGGCGTGATGGACGGCACGGCGGTCACCCTCTGCCGCGACAACAAGCTCCCGATCCGGGTGTTCAAGCTCTCGACCAAGGGCAACATCCAGCGCGTCGTGGTCGGCGAGGAGATCGGCACCGTCATCCGCGACCCGGTGAAGTGAGGCCGGCACACGAGTCTCACGGGCTCCCACGGACCCGGAGCTCACGCTCCCAGAGCGCGGCCTGCACTCGATCGATCGCCTCGTGCAGGTGCCGGCGCAGCGTGCTGTCGGCCATGCCGAGCCGCTCCGCCGCTCCTTGCTGCGACTGGGTCCCGTCGAGGTAGACGGCCTGGGCGGCGAGGTAGGTCCGATCCCCCCGGGAGGTCCCGCGCAGGGCCTCGACCTCCTGGACGAGCAGCGAGCGCAGCCGGTCGACGGACGCCGGCTCCGACGCGCATCCGGCGAGCAGCCGCGTCTCGAGCAAGGGGCTCTTCCGCAGGCGACGACGGTCGTGCAGGCTGCGCAACGCGACCCGGACGGACTCGGCGAACTGCGCAGCGTCGAGCACCGACGGTGAAGGCTGTTGCAGGGGCACGTCACCGATCGCACCGCCCGCGTCGAGGTCGAGCGCCCGTCGGACGAGCGTGGTGGCCCACTCGACGGGGGTCGCGGACCGTCGGTCGAGCACCGACACCTCGTGGTGGTGGCCGTCGAGATCGAAGGCGAGATCCGGGTGGTGACGCGCGCCCGACGTGGCGATGAGCGGCCAGTGCACGCGCGACTCGATCGGCTGGAAGGTGAACGCCAACGCGGGGAGCTGCAGGGCGGCGAAACCGGCGATGGTCCAGCAGAGCGCCATCTCGGGGCTCAACGGCGGGTACTCGTCGGCCATGATCAGCCAGCGCACGTAGGTGACCGGGAGAGCCCGCTGCTCGAGGCGACGCGCGAAGTCCCAGCCGCGCGCCGTCGCCGGATCGCGAGCGCGCAGCGCGTGGCTCGCGCCGTCGAGGCGCAGGTGCGCGCCGAAGCCGCGCACGGCCCCGTCGGTGCCGCGCACGACGTAGAACGACGACGGCTGCTCGACGAACCACGCCGCGCAGAGCGCCGCCGACTCCGGCCCGCGATGGCGCTCGCAGAGCCGCACCAGCGCCGCCGCATCGCCCGGTTGCGCGACGTCCAGCGCGGCGTCGAGGCCGAGCGGGATGTCGAAGAACGGACGCAGCACCGGGCTGTGACGGAGGAGGTAACTGAGCTGCACGAACTCGGTGTGCGCCGCGTGACCGGCGGCGACGCGCTGGCTGTAGAACTCGAACAGCCGGTGAAGGGTCGACTGGAAGGCCGCCATGTTCCGCCACCGCAGATCGGCGACGAGCACGTCCCTGGCGAGGGGATGGGGAGTCAGGCCGTGGGACCTCGACTGCATGAACGAGAGCCCGCGCAGCCAGTGGAACGCGCGATCGCTCTGGCCACCGAGGAGGGCCGCCAGCGGCTCCTCGGTCGTGGTCCGCGCGAGGGCCGCGATGCGGATCGCCTCCTGGTAGACCGGGTCGGGGATGTCCCGCAGGAACACCGAGACGAGCTCGGAGAGCAGGTCGGGGTGGCGGCCGAGGGTGATCGGCGCACCGCTCGCGAGGTGCGCATCCGCCGTCAGAGCCAGCGCGAGCGCGTGGCCGTGGCTGTGGCGCACCATCTCGGGTCGTTCGCGCGCGTCCACCCCACGCCCGGCGAGGTACTCGTCGGCCTCCTCGGGCGAGAGGTCGGCGAGCGCCAGGCTACGCAGCGTGACGCCGTGCTCCACCACCGTACGCAGCTCGGCCGAGGGCGAGAGACGCCCCGCGAGGACGAACCACCGCCGAGCGCCCGAAGGCTGGTCGAGGATGGACTCGGCCACGAGGGCCTCGAGGCCACGGAGGGCCTCGAAGCTGTCCACGAGGACGACCTCCGCGTCGCCACAGGCCTCGCGGAAGGCTGCCCGGAAGGCGGGGCGCAGGGTCGGGAGATCGAGGGCGTCCAGCCGCACGACGGTCCGTCCGCGCTCGGCGGTGAGGACGTGGAACACGCGCAGGAGCGTGCTCTTGCCCGTACCACCGGGCGCGACGATCGACATGACGCCGGACGCGGTCCCGGGCTCGCCCAGGAACTCCGCGAACGCCGTGAGCTCCCGGACCCGCCCGACGAACGACGACGGACGACGTGGGACCAGCGCCCTCTCTCGGCTCGTCATCCCCCCTGTCCGACCTCCCCCCCACTCAGAAGCAGCTGGCAGCCCAGCTCAGAAGCAGCTGAGCGCTCCGTCGCTGTTCGCCTTGCACGATGCTGTGTCGAGGTAGGTCTTGCAGTCAAGCGCGTAGTACTTGCCGCCCGTGCACACCACCGCGAACGAGTCGAGGCAGAAACCCTTGCCTTCCTGCTCGGTCTTGCAGGCGGAGTCGATCGAGATCCCGTACGCCGCGGCGTCGTCGCTGATGTCCGAGGCGACGGGCGAGAGGTCGACGCCGTAGCAGCCGGCCTTCGGATCGTCCTCGCAAGCGACAGCCATGGTCGAGCTGTTGAGGGCGCCACAGTCGAACCCGAGCAGCTTTCCGCCGACGCAACCCACGAGGTAGTCCGTGGAAGGGAGGCAGTATCCCTTGCCGTCGGTCAGGCCCGCCTTGGCGCACGAGGCGTCGATCTCGAAGCCGCTCTCGGTGAGCAAGGTGGTGTTGTCGAGGTCGGGCGACTTCGGCGGAGTCGTGGGGGGATCGGACTTCGGGGCGGTGGCGGACGCGGTGGGCTTCGGCGGCGCCTTCGCCGGGGGCTTCGCGGTCGGGGCGCTGGCGGTCTTCTTGGCCGGCGTCTTCGCGCCATCGGCGCCCGCGTCGGTCTTGCCGCTGTCCGGCGTCGCCGCCGGGCTGTCGCTGCTGCTGCAGGCGAACACGACGAACGAGGCGCACGAGACGACCGCGAGGGCCTTGATGGAACGGCGAATCTGGATCATGGTCTTTCCTCCCTGCGTGGGCACGACGGAGAGGCGGACCCGCCACTCCGGGCCAGAAGTTCCGCCGAAATCCCGCCGATGCGGAAGCGCGACCGCCGCTCGTTTTCCGCCGATTCCCCGCCGACGCAGGGCTACTCGGCCGCGGCGCGCTTGCGGGCGAGCTGGGCCCGGATCTGCGGCCAGCGCCGCACGAGGGCCACGAGCAGGAGGGTGAGCGCCAGCGCCCAGACGATCCACAGCGTGTGCACCGTGTACTTGAAGACGAAGGTGCCGGTGCTGGTCGGCGAGATGCGCTCGGGCAGCGCGTGCCGGTGGTGCAGCGCGAGGAAGTCCATGAGGATCGCCACCGTGATGTGCACGAGGAACCCGGCGTAGATGCTGCGGGTCTTCATGGAGAGCGACCCGAGCACCGTGCCCGCCACGATCGCGCCGCACGCCTCGAGGTAGGGCTTGCCGTAGTGGATCATGCAGTAGGGCACGACCATGCACAGGATGGCGCCGGCGCCGAACCCACGGCAGGCGCGCACCCACCAGCCGCGGAAGAAGATCTCGAGGGCGAAGAACTGCCCGATGTAGAACACCTCCCACATCCCGAAATCGAGCCAGGAGCGCGAGGCCTGCTTGTAGAACGGGTAGTAGGTGCCGAAGTCGGGCTGCTTCGCCACCGTGATCATCACCGGGATCATGATCGCGACGAACATCGCGTAGATCCACGCGTGCTCGAGGAACCCCTTGGTGCGGAGGCCGAAGTCGAGGATCGAGTCTTTCCAGAACACCGCGCGCCACAGCACGAGGGGGGCGAGGTAGCCGCCGATGCGGGTGACCGCCCAGAAGATCAGGCGGTAGAGCTCCTCGTAGCGCGGGAAGTTCACGAGCCCGCCGGGGTGGCTCGCCTCGTACTTGCGCAGGTTCTCGACGACGACCGTCTGGTAGAACGCCTGGTTGCTGCCGCCGTAGTACTCCTGCAGCGTGAGGATCACGGCGCCGAGGCCGAGCGCCACCAGCGGCCGGTAGTCGACCTCGCTGCCCGCCTCGCGGAGGCGCTCGCGGTAAGTCACCGCCTCGCGATCGAGCTCCTTCCAGGTGCTGCGGAAGAACAGCCAGATCAGCGGGGCCAGCGCGAGGAGGAGCGGCAGCGGCACGGCCCACTTCACGTGCGGCTGCTCGAGCCACGCCATGAAGCCCTTGGGCGCCTCCGGCGCGACGAGGAGGTCGGGCGTGATCACGCGCCGCGCGCCTTGACCGCCCCGGCCCGCAGCCGCTCGAGGGCCACGGCGCGACCCAGCACGTGGATGGTCTCGTAGATCCCGGGCGACACGCCGCGCCCGGTGAGGGCCACGCGGGCGGGCTGGGCCACGTCCTTGATCTGGAGGCCCTTGTCGCCGAGGTACTTGCCGAACGCGGCCTCGAGGCCGGCCACCGTGCACTCGGCGCCCTCGACCACCTGGGCGAGCTCCTCGAGCACCGGCGCGGCCGCGGGCACGAGGAACTTGGCGACCGCCTTGTCGTCCCACACCAGCTCGCGGCGGAAGAACGGGTCGAGCGCCTCGGCCGCCTCGAGATACGTCTTGGCGCGCTCGCGCACGTGGGGGAGCGCCGCCCCGAGCACGGCCGGGTCGACGTCGAGCCCCCGCGCCACGAGGAACGGCGTGACGGCCGCCGCGTACTCGGCGTCCGGCGTCAGGGCCGGGTCCTTGAGGTGGGCGTGGTTGATGGCCGCGAGCTTCTTGGTGTCGAACTTGCCGTCCGACTTGTTGCAGCGCGCCCAGTCGAACTTCTCGATCATGCCGGCGCGGGAGAACACCTCCTCGTCGCCGAACGACCAGCCGAAGCGGACGAGGTAGTTGAGCAGCGCGACCGGCGAGAACCCGCCGTTCTTGTACTCGTCCACGCTCACCGCCCCGTGGCGCTTGGAGAGCTTCTCCCCGGACGCGGCGAGCATCATCGGCAGGTGCGCGAACCGCGGGCACTCGGCCCCGAGCGCCTGGTAGAGCAGGATCTGCGGCGGGGTGTTGACCATGTGGTCACGGCCGCGCGCCACGAGCGTGATGCCCATGGTCAGGTCGTCGATCACGCAGCCGAAGTTGTAGAGCGGCACCCCGTCGCTGCGGAGCAGCACGAAATCCTGCTGCGCCGCGTTGGGCGTGGTCACGTGGCCGAACACGAGGTCGTCGTAGGAGATGGCGCCCGTCGACGGCGACTTGAACCGCACGACATAGGGCTTGCCCTCGAGCCAGTCCGACGGGCCCTTCTCGCGCCACCACCCCGGGTAGCGGAACTCGGCCTTCGGGTTCTTGGCCTTGAGCTCCGCGCGCGCCGCGTCGAGCTCCTCCTTGGTGGCGTAGCAGCGGTACGCCTTGCCCTCGGAAATGAGCCGATCGGCGTACTGCTTGTAGAGCCCGAGGCGCTCCATCTGGGTGTAGGGGCCGAACTCGCCGCCCACCTCGGGCCCCTCGTCCCACTCGAGCCCGAGCCAGCGCAGGGAGTCGAGGATGACCTGGCGGCTCGCCTCGGTGCTGCGCTCCTGGTCGGTGTCCTCGATGCGCAGGACGAAGGTCCCGCCCGTCTTGCGGGCCCAGAGCCAGTTGAAGAGGGCCGTGCGCACCCCCCCGATGTGGAGGTAGCCGGTGGGGGACGGGGCAAAACGGACGCGCTCGCGGGGCATTGGGAGGCCCGGCGGATAGCAGAGCGCCCCCCGCGCGGCACGGGGTTGCTGCCCGCGACTTTCGCCGTCTACGGTCCCGACCCCGTCCATGCGCATCCTCGTCCTGTCGCGGAGCTCCACGCTGTACTCGACGACCCGGCTCGTCCTCGCCGCCCGCGCGCGCGGCCACGAGGTGGAGGTCGCCGACCCGCTGCAGTTCCAGCTGTGCGTGAAGCGCGGCCGCCCGGAGATGTACCGGGCGAGCGGCGGCATCCCCCGCTACGACGTGGTGCTCCCCCGCATCGGCGCGTCGATCACGAGCTACGGCCTCGCCGTGGTCCGCCATTTCGAGATGATGGGCGTGCCCTGCCTCAACGGCGCCGTCGCCATCGCCCGCTCGCGCGACAAGCTCCGCGCGCTGCAGCTGCTCACCCGCAAGGACATCGACGTCCCGGTGACGGTGTGCGCCCGGTCGCCCAAGGACATGGACATGATGCTGGAGCTGGTCGGCGGCACCCCCGTCATCATCAAGCTCCAGCAGGGCACCCAGGGCATCGGGGTGATGATCGCCGAGACCCGTCAGGCCGTGTCGTCGCTGCTCGAGACCCTGTGGGGCATGGGCCAGGACATCATCGTCCAGCAGTACATCGCCGAGGCCAAGGGGCGCGACGTGCGGGCGTTCGTGGTCGGCAACCGGGTCGTCGCCGCCATGCGTCGGTCGGCCAAGGCCGGCGAGTTCCGCAGCAACCTGCACCGCGGCGGCGAGGGCCAGCGGGTGCACCTCAACGACGAGTACAAGCGCGCGGCGATCGCGGCCACCAAGGTCATGGGGCTCGAGGTGGCCGGCGTCGACATGCTCGAGAGCGCGACCGGGCCCAAGATCCTCGAGATCAACTCCTCGCCCGGCCTCGAGGGCATCGAGCGCTCCACCTCGGTGGACGTCGCCGACAAGATCGTCGCCCGCGCCGAGCGGTTCGTGGAGCGCCGCGGCCAGCGGGCCACCGACGCCGTGATCGACGCCGAGCGTCGGGCGCGGCGGCTCCAGTCCGCCGTCACTCCTTCGGGCAGCTCGCGCGGACCGGCAGCCGCGGATCGATCAAGAAGCCGGTGATCGCGTCGCGCACGCACGCGCTGTGCACCGACGCCGAGTGGCCCTCGCCTTCGTAGGAGAGGAGCCGCGTCGAGGGGCCGAGCAGCCCGCCCATCGCCGCCCCGTTCGCGAACGGGGTGATGGGATCGAAGCGACCCGCGACCACCAGCGCGGGGGGCGCGCGATCGCCGCGGAACTCCGGGCGCGACGCCGCTCCCCACCCCACGCACAGCGACCACGGGGACAGCGCCATCCACCCGGTGCGCGGGAACTTCGCCCGCAGCGCGCTCCCGAACGCGGCGAACGCAGCCGGGGTGGCGGCCGACGTGCGCTGGTCGCCGCACACGATCGCCACGTGCACGCCGAAGGTGCCGTCGTAGTGCCCCTCGGCGTCGCGACCGGTGGCGAGGTCGGCGCGGGCCAGCAGGGCGGACGCGTCCCCCGCCTCGGCCTTCGCGAGGTCGGCCCCGAGCTTGACCGCATCGCCGACGCGGAGGCCGTCGGCGACGGCGAAGCCGAGGTCGGTGCGCGAGAGCACGCGGGCCCCCGAAGGCAGCGGCGCCGCC
>CAZUZY010000371.1:0-8575 GCA_964624885.1 uncultured Polyangiales bacterium
TGCTCGATCAGCCCGCGCTGGCCGGCGTCGGCGCGCGCGTCGCCACCATGGGAGTGCTCGCGCTGGCGGCCTCGATCGTCGTCAAGCTGGACCGCTACGGCGGACGCGCCCAGCGCATGCTCGCGGCTGGCGCCGAGCGCGCGGCGGAGATCACGGGGGCGCGGACCGTGGTGCTGGGCCACGTGCACGTCGACGCGTCGGGCCCGAGCTACCGGAACACCGCGTCGTTCGCGTTCCCGGCGGGCTTCGACGGCCGAAGGCCGTACCTGGAGGTCCACGAAGACGGCACGGTGGAGCGAGGCCTCGTGTGAGCCGGAGTCGCTCCATGGACACCCGAGCACGCAACTTCTGCCCGCGCCTGGCCGTAACCCCTGCGACCCGCCCTTCCAGGAACACCCTGGCTGGAATTTGCCGACACGTACGGCTGACAAGGCCGACGTGATCTGACACACTCCGCATTCAGTCGTTTCTTGCCGCTTGTCGTCGCCGGAGGAAGAAGCATGCGTATCGTTCGCCCGCTCACGGCCCTGTCTTTGCTCGCGAAGCTCAAGACCAGGGGAACGTTGGGCCTGTTCGGGGTCGCGGTCGTCGCGGCCACGCAGCTCGCCGCCTGCAGTGGCAGCACCTCTCCGGTCGAGCCGGGCACCGACACGGGTGAGCCGACCGACGGTGGCGACGACTCGGCGGGCGACACCGGTGTGACGACCGACAGCGGCGGCGGCACCGACAGCGGTGGCGGCACCGACAGCGGTGGCGGCACGGACACCGGCGGCAGCACCGACACCGGTGGTGGGGGCGACGGCGGCGGCGACGGCGGCACTTGCGCCCCTGCGACGTGCGGCGCCGACAGCGACTGCGACGGCATCAGCGACGCGATCGAGGGCCGCTTCGCGGCGGGTGGCCCGGTCGACACCGACGGCGACGGCAAGCCCGACTACCTCGACGACGACAGCGACAACGACGGCATCCCCGACCGCCTCGAGTGGGTCGCCTCCGGCTGCGCGAGCCCCATCGACGACGCGAACGACGCGGACGGCGACGGCATCCCGAACTTCCAGGACACGGACAGCGACGGCAACGGCCTGCCCGACAAGGACGAGGTGTGCCCGCCCGCGGCCGTGCTGACCGCCCTCGGCAAGCCCGCGTGCAGCCCCAGCACCCCGTACGACTTCGACGGCGACGGCGTCCCCGACTACCTCGACTTCGACAACGACCACGACTCGTCGAAGACCGACAAGACGATCGGCCTCGAGGACAAGAAGGAACTCGCGGACAACACCGGCAAGTACGTCGGCCTCACGCTCGACACCGACGGCGACGGCATCCCCGACATCTACGACACCGACTCGGACAACGACGGCATCCTCGACCTCGACGACGGCCTCACGGACCCGGACGCCGACGGCAAGCCGAACTTCCGCGACACCGACTCGGACGGCGACGGCGTGCCCGACAAGTGCGAGGGCACGGTCGACACGGACAAGGACGGCTTCCCGGACTACCTCGACCTCGACTCCGACGGTGACTTCCTCACCGACGGCAAAGAGGACAAGAACGGCGACTGCAAGGTCGACACGGACGAGACGGACCG
Source organism: uncultured Polyangiales bacterium (assembly GCA_964624885.1). Classification (GTDB taxonomy): domain Bacteria; phylum Myxococcota_A; class Polyangia; order Polyangiales; family JADJMO01; genus JADJMO01. The sequence goes on from CAZUZY010000371.1 coordinate 1,592, forward strand.
CCTGAAGGCGGACACCGACGGCGACGGCATCGGCGACCTCGCCGAGGTCTCGCTGCTCGGCGTGGCCGGCGCGAAGGACGCGACCGCGACCCCGGCGAAGGCCGGCAAGTTCTACTTCATCGTCCCCTGGTCGGTGGACGGCTCGGTGAAGCCCTCGCCCGACAACGGAACCCTGGCCCTCTCGACCAACCTCAAGCGAGGCGATGTCGCGTTCATCGTCGACACCACCGGGTCGATGACCGACGAGATCAACCAGCTGAAGTCGTCGCTGGCGACGACGATCATCCCCTCGCTCGCTACGAAGTTCGCAGACCTCGGCATCGGCGTGGCCGCCCACGACGACTTCCTCTGGAACAACGGCACGGCCAAGGAGTCGGCCGCCGCGCCGACCGTCCAGTTGCCCTTCTACATCCCGGCCACGGGTCGGATCAGCACGACGACCTCGAACGCCGTGACCGCGGTCGGCACGCTCGGCCCGACGCGTGACGGCGGCGCGCTCCCCGAGAGTCAGGTCGCTGCCATGTGGCGAGCCGTGACCGGTGGCGCCCTGAGCTGGCCCGTGTCGGGTTGGCCGGACCCCAAGCCCACATCCTCGTTGGCGTCCGACGTGCCCGCATCAGGCAGCGGGACCTTCGGGGCGATGCGCTTCCGGGACGGCGCCCTGCCGATTCTGATTCCGATCACCGACGCCGCCTTCCACAACGGAAAGCGAGCGCTCAACCTCGCCCCCACCGGTGCGAGCACGGACTACGACACGACGTATCACGACGCCTACCCCTTCACGGGTCCCAACATCGACGACCTCGTCACGGAGCTGAACAAGGTCGGCGGCAAGATCATCGGCGTCGACACGTGGGGCTCTGCCCGCAGTGCGTTCGCATCCAACTCGGCGTACTTCGATCTCGCATACATTGCCGACAAGACCGGTTCGTATGCACCCAAGGCAGCGTTCAAGGGCTCCTCTGCGTGCCCCACTGCCGAAGGTGGCGCCTCGGTCGCCCCCGACGGCCCGATGCTCTCCGCGACAGAGCGCTCCTGCCGCCTGATCTACACGATTGGTGCTGATGGCGCCGGATTGAGCAACGCCATCGTCGAGGGTGTCGGCGCCCTGCTCAACGCGATCCAGTTCGACGTCTACGTGCGCGCGTACAAGGACCCGACCTATGTCGGCTCCGTCGACGCTGTCGACTCGTTCATGGTGAGCATCGCGCCGCAGCCGACGGGCGGCGTGGACCCCGTCACGGGCAGCGTCTGCACGACGTTCTCGCCCTCGCAGCTCAAGGACAAGTACCACTCGCCGAAGGCCCTCGCCGGCGCGGGTGACATCAGCGAGACGATCGGCGGCCTCAACCCCGGCAAGCTGTACTGCTTCGTCGTGACGCCGAAGGCCAACACCACCGTGTTGCCGACGACGGACCCGCAGACCTTCAAGGCGTTCCTCACCGTGCAGGGCGACAAGTCCGGCGGCGGTGCGGTCACGCTCGGCACGGACCGCGAGGTCGTCTTCATCGTCCCGCCGAAGCTGAACTGACCCCTCGCGGTCGGACCGAACGCGCCCCGCGCCCTCGAGAGGGCCGGGGCGTCGTCGTTCTCCCGCCGCGCGCCGGATCCGGTACCTTCCCCGCCCGTGCAGCGCACCGTCCCCTACGTCTTCATCGATCGCCCCGAGGACGCCGACCTCGCCGCGCACCAGCCCAACATCGACGGCCTCGCCGCCGCCGTCGCGGAGTTCGACGACCAGCTCACCGTCGTCCCGGTGCACATCGGCGAGCTCGTCGATCTCGACGCCCACGGCTTCGCGCGCCGCTTCCACCCCTTCGCGGTCTTCGGCGCCGGCTCGTTCACCGAGTGGTTCCAGTACGGCGCCGATCCGGCCTGGCGCGCCGTCGTCGACCCCTACCTCTCGCTGCTACGCACCCTGCGCGCGCCGTTGCTCGCGGTGTGTGGCAGCCACCAGCTGCTCGCGGCGGCCGTGCACGGCTTCTCCGCCCTCGCGCACATGAACGACGCCGGCGACCCGGTGCGCATCTCCGAAGAGCTCGCCACCACTCCCCCTGCCCCGCAGTTCCCCGACCCGCGCGTGGGCGAGGTCGGCACCTATCCGATCAGGCTCACCGCGGCCGGCGCGCGCGACGGCCTCGCGTCGGCGTTCGCGGGCGAGCCGCTGTGGGCCTCGCTGCACCACAAGGACATGGTCGTCGAGACCCGCCGCGCCCGCCTCCTCTTCACCCACGACGACACGCGCGCGCCGCGCACGAGTGCGGGGGAGCTGGCGCAGAGACGATGCGCCGTCCAGGGCCTCCACTACAAGGGCCGCCCCGCGTGGTCCACGCAGTTCCACCCCGAGATCGGCTGCTTCTCCGAGGGCACCGCCGACGACGGCGGCTTCGGTCGCCGCTTCCTGGTCGCCTTCCTCCACGCCGCGAGGCGCCACCATGCGTAAGGCTCTCTTGCTCCTCACCCTGGTCGCCGGCTGCTCGCGCGGACCGTGCGTGCGCCACGCGCAGCCGCAGGTCCTCGGCCGCCTCGAGCCCGAGCCGGCCCGCGAAGCGCGGGTCACCGCGGAGCGCATCGTGTTCCACCCCGTGCGGCTCGACGCGCAAGGGCTCCTCTTGCCGGCCCAGGCCACCGAGGCACCGTTCGCCGACATCGCCCGCCTCGGGTTCGCCGCGTTCGTCTCCATGAAGGAGATCGAGACCGGCAAGAAGCCCTACTACTCCGCGTCGATGTTCAAGCCGGTGGGGCCGAACGAGTTCGCGCCGGGCGGCTGGCTCCACAACCCCCCGGGCCTCGCGGCGATGCTCGTGCGCTCGTCGCTCCGCTGGTACGCCTGGGGCGGCGACCGCACCGCCCTCGAGCACACGCGCGCCTTCGTCGACCACGTGCTCCTGCACGGGCTCACCGCCGAGTCCGACGCCTGGTCGCGCGTGCCCTACTCGAGCGCGAACGGCGGCGAGCTCGAGTACAAGGGCGGCAACGACCTCAAGTACTGCGACCTCCACGACGCCTGCGGGCGCGGCGACGGGCCTGGCTTCCTCGAGCCCGACAAGATCGGCGAGTTCGGCCACGCGCTCGCCCTGCTCCACCGCTTCACCGGTGAGCAGACCTACCTCGAGCACGCGCTCCGCTTCGCCGACCAGCTCGCCAAGCACCGCGGCGAGGGCGACGCCAAGCGCTCACCGTGGCCGTTCCGCGTGGACGCCAAGACCAACACCATCGTCCGCGAGCCCTACACCTCGAACTGGATCTTCACCGTGGCGCTCTTCGACGAGCTCGCCGCCCTCGGCAAGTCCACCCCCGAGCACCAGGCCGCGCGCGCCGCCACCTGGGCGTGGCTGCGCAAGTACCCGCTCGAGACCATGCACTGGCAGGGCTTCTTCGAGGACATCCCCATCTTCCTCGAGCCCGGCACCAACCCGAACCAGTACTCCGCCGGCGAGACCGCGCGCTACCTGCTCGATCACCCCGAGGCGGACCCCAAGTCGCTGGAGCTCGCGCGCAAGACGGTGCGGTGGATCGACAAGACCTTCACCGTCGACGTGGACGCGCCGAACTTCGGCAAGACCCCGGGCCACTGGCACGGCGCCGAGGTGATCTCGGAGCAGGGCGCCGACATGGCGAAGATGAGCAGCCACACCGCGCGGTACGCGTCGCTGCTCGCGCGCATCTACGAGCGCACGGGCGAGACCGACCTGCGCTTCCGCGCGTTCCGGTCGTTCTCGTGGGCCACCTACTGCGTGGACGCGGCGGGCGTGGTGAAGATCGGCCCCGACGACCGTGAGGGCTACTGGTTCTCGGACGGCTACGGCGACTTCATGATCCACTACCTCGACGGCATGGCGTCGGTCCCCGCCTGGGCGCCCCCGCGCGAGGCGCACGTGCTGCGGACGACCGACGTGCTCCGCGAGGTCACGTATTCGCCCACCTCGCTCTCGTACAAGGGCACCGGCCCCGGGCACGAGGAGATCCGCCTCCCGGGCACGCCCACCGTCGCCTTCCCGAACACGCTCGCCGGAGGCAAGCCGGGCGCGTTCAAGCTCACGCCGATGCCCTCGGGCGGCACGCTGCTGACCATCGATCGCGCGGTGCCCGAGGTGCTGGTGACCTGGAAGACCGACACATCGAAGTGACACCGCTTCCGTCGTCGACGGTCCCCGCGCAACCCCGCTGGCCGAAGTGCGAGCGACTGCTACATTGCGCCACCTGTCGGAGGAAGCTTGCTCATGATTCGTCGCGCTTCGCATGGTTTCGTGCTCGGTTCGGTCCTCCTGCTGGGCGCGTGCGGCGGTTCGGGCGCTGCCACCGGCGAGATCGAGGTCGACGCTGCGCTCGACACCGGCACCGAGGACACCGGCACGCCCGACACCAGCGTGGACACGGGCACCCTCGACACGGGTACCCCCGACACGGGCACCCCCGATACGGGTACCCCCGATACCGGCACGCCCGACACGGGCACGCCCGACACGGGCACGCCCGACACGACCCCGGTCGACACGGGCACGCCCTTCGACGCGAGCGGCGTCGACTGCGTGACCGACTCCGACAAGGACGGCATCCCCGACGAGATCGAGGGTCGGTGGGAGAAGGGCGGCCCCGTCGACACCGACAAGGACGGCACCCCCGACTACCTCGACACCGACAGCGACAACGACGGCATCAGCGACAAGGACGAGTGGTTCGACAAGGGCTCGTGCTCGCCCGCTGGCACCAACGACGCCGACGGCGACGGCATCCCCAACTACCGTGACCTCGACAGCGACGGCAACGGCATCCCCGACAAGGACGAGGCCTGTCCGCCCGCCACCGTGCTCACCAAGCTCGGCAAGACCGCGTGCGTCGCGGGCGTCCCCTACGACTTCGACGGCGACGGCATCCCCGACTACCTCGACCCCGACAACGACCACGACAGCACCAGCACCGACAAGTCGGTCGGTCTCGACGACAAGTTCGAGGTCGGCACGGGCGGCGTGCTCACCGACACCGACGGCGACGGCATCCCCGACGTCTACGACACCGACAGCGACGGCGACGGCATCCTCGATCTCGAGGACGGCCTCGGCGACCCGGACAAGGACGGCAAGCCCAACTTCCGCGACACCGACAGCGACGGCGACGGCGTGCCCGACAGCTGCGAAGGCCTCGTCGACACCGACGGCGACGGCAAGGCCGACTACGTGGACACGGACAGCGACGGCGACTACCTGGCCGACGCGCTCGAGGACAAGAACGGCAACTGCAAGGTGGACGCGGGCGAGACCAACCGCCTCAAGAAGGACACCGACGGCGACGGTCACGACGACTTCGTCGAGACCGCGCTCACGCCGGTGGGCTCGAGCAGCTGGGCGACCGACGCCACCAAGACCCCTTGGAACCAGGGCAAGTTCTACTTCCTCGTGCCCTACTCGTTCGACGGCAGCGCGAAGCCCTCGCCCGCCAGCACCCCGCTCGCCATGTCGACCAAGATCAACGACGGCGACGTCGCGTTCGTGGTCGACACCACCACCTCGATGAACAACGTCGAGGCCGCGCTCTCCACGAGCATCGGCAAGATCATCACCGACCTCACCGACTCCTCCAAGCCGACCTACATCCCGAACTTGCGCGTCGGCGTGGTCGGCTACGACGACGCCCTCGCCAAGCCCTGGGGCGACTCGGCGGGCGACAGCTTCGTGTGGTTCCCGGGCGGGCTCGACCGCGTCACCGCCACCCCCTCGACGGCGATCTCGGCCGCCGCCGCGCTCGCTTCCAAGGGCACGACCCCCGGCGGCAGCTACCCCGAGGGCACCGTCCCCGCCCTGTGGTGGGTGCTCACCGGCGAGGCGTTCAGCTTCGTCAGCACCACCGCAGGCACGACCAAGACCTTCCCCGCTGTGACGGGCCTCGCCTCGACCGAGTTCGGCGGCCTGCACTTCCGCAAGAGCGCGGTGCCGATCCTCGTCAACGCGAGCGACGCCAACATGCACGGCGGCAAGACCAGCAACTGCATCGACCCGGGCGGCGCGACCCTCTCGCCGTGCCTGCCGATCAGCTACGGCACCGGCGGCGCCAAGCCCTCTTCGCTCACCACGTCGGTCGACATCGACCTCCTCGTCGCCAAGATGAACGCGATCGGCGCCAAGTACGTGGGCATCTCGGTGCACGGCGGCGTGGGCGGCGTGACCGGCAAGGCCTCCAACGTGAGCCGCACGCTCAGCTCCACCGCCTACTCCTCGTCGCTCGACATGGAGACCATCGCCAAGGGCACCAACTCGATGGTCGATCCGACCGCGATCTCGGCGAGCGCGACCACCAGCGACTGCAAGACCAGCAACGCGGGCGGCGCGGCCAACCCGGCCACCGCAGGCAAGTGCCCGCTCGTGTTCGACATCCTCTACGACGGCGCCGGCCTCGGCAGCGTGGTGACCAACGGCATCGTCGCCCTGCTCAAGTCGATCCGGTACGACGTGCACGTGCAGGCGACGCCGGTGATCTCCGGCACGGTCGACCCGGTCGACGCCTTCATGACCAACGTGCTGCCCATGCCCGGCGGCGGCACGGATCCGGTCACCGGCGGCACCTGCGTCACCTTTGCGTCGACCTCCACGGCCGATCGGTTCATCGGCCCCAAGGCCGCCCCTGGCACCGACGCCGCCAAGGAGACCATCCTCGACGTGAACCCCGGTCCGCTGCACTGCTTCGCGGTGGCCCCCAAGGTGAACACCACGGTCCCCGCCACGTTCGCCGTGCAGATCTTCAAGGCCACGCTCCGCGTCGAGGCCGAGAAGCCCGACGGCACCACGTTCACCCTCGGCACCGACCGCGAGGTGCTCTTCCTCGTCCCGCCGCTCGTGAACTGACGCGACTCGGTCCCGTCACTTCTTCCTGGTGCGGCCGCCCGTGGAGGCGGCCGCTGTTCCCTGCGCTCGCCTCCGGCTCGCTCCGGGTTTCTTCTTCCTGGTGCGGCCGCCCGTGGAGGCGGCCGCTGTTCCCTGCGCTCGCCTC
>CAZUZY010000372.1:0-8534 GCA_964624885.1 uncultured Polyangiales bacterium
GAGGCCGACGCCCGCGCCGAGATCGGCGAGATCGCCCAGGCGTCCCTGCTCGCGCAGACCTCCATCGGGCTGGTGGAGGCCACGGAGGGCTCGGAGTTCGCCCTCGAGATCCGCACCCTCTGCGCGCGCGCGCTCGAGCGGGCCGCCGACGTGCTCGCGCCCGAGGCGTACGCCCGCGCCCGCGCGTATGCTCGTCGGGTGCTGCAGAACATCCGCGATCCCCGCCTGCGTTCGCTGTTCCTCCGGCGCCCCGAGGTGGCCCAGTTGCTGGGCGGCGACGCGGCCGAGGGAGGCGTGGCCTCGTGAGCGGGGGGCGCCGCGACTCGCAGAGACTCTCCATCGCGCCGGGGCCGCCGCCGTCGCTCCGCGTCCAGCCCGACCGGGCCCGCATCGTCGGGCCGCGCCGCACCGCCTTCGTGCTCTCCGGGGGCGGCGCGCGGGGCGCCTACGAGGTCGGCGTCCTCGCCTACGTCCTCGACGAGCTGCCCAAGCTGCGCGGCGGGCGCATCCCCCGCGTCGACATCCTCTGCGGCACCTCGGTGGGGGCCATCAACGCCTGTTACCTCGCGGCGCACGCCGACGACTTCCGCCTCGGCATCCAGCGGCTGCTCGCGCTGTGGCACGACCTCGAGATCGCGCGGGTGCTCGGGTTCGGCATGCGGCAAGCGGTCTCGCTCCCCCGCCTGCTCCTCGGCGGCGGCGACGCCGCCGGCCTCTTCGACGTGCGGCCGATGGCCGAGCTCATCGAGCGCGAGGTCGGCTGGCGCGCCGTCACCCGCAACCTCCGCAAGGATCACCTGCGCGCGCTGTCCATCTCGACCACCGAGGTGAGCACCGGCCGCACGGTGATCTTCATGCAGACCGGCCCCGACGTGCCGCTCCCCCGGGCGGCGCCGCCGCGCACGATGATCGTCGAGGACCGCATCGGCACCGTCCACGCGCTCGCCTCGGCCGCGATCCCCATCCTGTTCCCCCCGGTGCAGATCGGTTCCGAGTACTACTGCGACGGCGGGCTGCGCCTCAACACGCCGATCGCCCCCGCGCTGCGCCTCGGGGCGACCCACGTCTTCGCGGTGGCGCTGTCGCGCGAGGTCACCGGGCTCACGACCCCCGAGTCCGGCGACACGCCGCAGCGGGCGCTCGGGGCCGCCGCCCTCCTCGGCAAGGTGCTCAACGCGTTCCTCCTCGACCACGTCGTCAACGACCTCGACGTCCTCGCCCGCATCAACTCGATCTTCGAGGACGGGGTCGCGGCCTATGGCGACGCCTTCGTCGAGGACATCTCCGCGGCCGCTCGCTCGCGGGGCGCGGAGCTCTACCGGCCGGTGCGCTGCCTCGCGCTCAAGCCCACCGAGGACATCGGCGCGCTCGCGGCGCGGCACGTGTCGCGGGGCCAGTTCCGCGGGCAGAGCGCGTTCGCGCGCCAGCTGCTCCGCCTGCTCTACGTGGGCGGCGACCGCGAGGCCGACCTCGCGAGCTACGTCATGTTCGACGGCGGGTTCGCCAAGCAGCTCATCGATCTCGGGCGCTCCGACGCCGAGGCCCGGCGGCACGAGCTACTCGCGTTCTTCGACCAGGACTGGGCGTAGGTCCACCGGCCCGTCGAACGGCGGCCGCTGCATGTCGCCCGGACGACACCGCCGGACGAGGCGGGCCAGCAGGAGCGGGACGTCGCTCGCCACCTGGGTGAGCTCGGGGCCGAACGAGGCGAGGGCGCGCGTGGCGGCGTCCACGTCGGCCACGGCGTGCACGGTCAGCGAACGCCCGCCGGGCGACAGGGTCGGCGGGCTCGCCCCGAGGTCGAACACCGCGTGGTGGGCGCCGACGCGGGCCTCTCCCACCATCCGCGCGACGTCGGCGAGCCGCGCCAGCGCCGCACGCAGCGTCGGATCGAGCGGCGCTCGCGGCAGCCGCTCCGAGGCCTCCCTGAGGGCCTCGTCCAGCGCACCCGCCGTCGCGGTGGGGTCGCCCACGACCAGCACGAGCCGCGGCGAGAGGCAGCCGCGCTGATCGAAGGCCAGCGTGTCGTCGGCGATCGCGCGGGCCGTCGCCCGGTCGGGTGGCGCGCCCAGCACGACGGCGCCGAACCCGGGGCCGTGGGCCTCGAACGGCCGCTCGCCGACGACCTCCGCGAGGGTGTCCATGGCCGCGCGTCCTCCGTAGGCGTGCACCGCGGCGTCCGCGGGGAGCCGCGCGATCTCCGCGAGCAAGGCGGCGTGGTCGTCTCCGGAGGCGAGCCGGGCGAACGGGGCGCCGGCGAGGGCGTCGACGAACCGCGTGGCGCGGCGCGAGGTCCGCACGACGACGGTGTCGCTGGCAGAGAGGGCCCAGGCGATCGCGCGGAGCGGCGCGGTGAACACGTTGGCCGAGAGAGAGACCAGCACCGCGGAGCGGGGGTGGGCGCGCGCCACCATGCGCTCGAGGGCCTCGGGGTCGGGCGCGAGCTCGAGCCACCGATCCAGTGCGTCGGTGACCACGGCGCGGGTGAGCTGCGCCTCTTCGGCGAGGTCGTCCACGAGCGTCGGGGCTCTTGTGGGACCGAAGGCGACGCGCGCCGCGGCGAGCAGGGCCTCGACACGCGCGCGCGCTCGGACGAGCCGGGTCACGGGCCGAGGAGCTCCTCGATCGCGAGCGAGCAGCCCCGCGGCGGCGCGCCGGCCGAGCGTCCGAGCAGCTCCACCCGTCCGTCCTCGTGCACCACGCCCCGATCGGCGGTCTGCACCGCCCACGCCGACTCGACGTTGGCGAGATCCTCCACGCGGAGCACGCCGACCTCGCCGGTCGGCAGCGGTGCCAGCGTGTCGGCGTCACAGGCGCAGACGCGCACCCAGGGCGGGGTCACGTAGCGCCAGCGATCGGGCTCGCCCTGAGCGTAGAGCTGCGAGGACAGCTCGGTCATGCCGTACTCCCCGGTGACCTCCGCGGGCGGGAGGCCGAGCATGGTCGCGATCGCGGTGCGGAGCTCCTGCGGGGACACCTCGCGCGACCGGCCCTTGAACCCGCCGGTCTGCATGGCGCGCGACCCGGCCGGCAGCGTCACCCGGACGCCCGCGTCCACGAGGTGCACCCACGCGAACGCCGTGGCCGCGACGAGCGTGGGTCCTCGGCACCCGGCCAGCGCCTCGGCCACGCCCGCGGGATCGGTGGGGGAGACGAAGCGGCCCCCGCGGACCTCCACGAACCATCCGAGCATGCACGAGAGCGACGAGTCGGGGGCCGCGCCCGGTGGATCGGCCACGGCGATCACGGGGCCAGTACCCGGCGGGAAGAGCAGGCGATCGGCGGCGGCCAGCGCCGCGGCCCGGTAGGTGTCGGTCCTGCGCAGCGCGTGCGCGCCCCGCGCCCCGACGGTGGTGCCCGAGGTGCGGAACACGACCGCGTCCAGAGAAGGCGGGAAGCTCGCGACGCGGGTCAGCTTGAACGCGTCGGTGGGAACCGCCGGCAGGGCGCGGGGCGGCGTGGTCCGCGGGTCGACCCCCCGCGCCGCGCAGAGGCGTCGATAGCCAGGGTCGTGGGCGTGCTGATGGCAGGCGAGGTCGCGGGCGAGGGCGTCGAAGCCCCCTCCGTCGGTGAACCCGTAGGCGTCGATCACGGCTCGGACGCGCGCGTGGAGCGCGTCGGCGTCGGCGGTCACGCGCCCACGGCCTCGGCGCGCGCCACCTCGGCCAGCGTCTCGACGAACGACTCGAGCAGGCCGCGTGAGACGGTGAGGGGAGGGGTGAGGGTGAGCACGTCGCCGGCGCCACCGGTGAGCGTGATGTAGCCGCGCGCCAGCAGATCGCGGGCGACCCGCAGCGTGCGGGGGGCGCCCCCCTCGAGCTCGACGCCGACCATGAGGCCGACGCCGCGGACCTCGCGCACGCCGCACCCGTCGAGCGCGCCACGCAGCAGGTCCATGAAGCGCGCGCCCTCGTCGCGGGAGCGGTCGGCCAGCTTGCGGCCGATGACACCGTCGAGCAGCGCGATGGCGGTGGCGCAGCCGAGCGGGTTGCCGAAGTGGGTGGCCGTGTGGATGGCCTCGCCGTGCAGGCGCTCCTCGGCGTCGCTGCCTCGCCAGGCCTCCATCACCTTGCCGCGTCCGATGCAGGCGCTGACGGGCAGACCGCCGCCGAGGCCCTTGCCGAGGCACACGATGTCCGGCACCACCCCCTCGGCCTGGACGCGGAGCATCGCGCCCGAGCGCCCGAGGCCGGTCCAGATCTCGTCCACCACGAGCAGGGCACCGTGACGGTCGGCGAGCGCCCGCAGGCTCGCGAGGAAGCCGGCGGGGGGCATCACCACGCCGCCTCGTCCCAGCACGGGCTCGACGACGATGGCGCCGATCGAGCCGCCCCGGCAGTGGTTCTCGGCCTCGGCGAGCGCCGCGGTCGCGTCCCCACCCCGTGGGAACGGGGCGAACCGCACGTGGGGCGACAGCACCTCGCGGAACGGCGCGCGGAACTCCGGGCGCAGGCCGTTGACAGCCAGCGGTCCGGTGGAGAGCCCGTGGTAGCCGCCTTCGAACGCGAGCACCCCTGGCCGACCCGTGGCGAGCACGCTCGTCTTCAGCGCCGCGTCGATCGCGTCGGCCCCCGAGCTCCCGAGCATCACCCGCGCGCCTTCCTCGGGGAACAGCCGGGCGAGCCGCTCGGTGAGGCCGACCTTGGAGTCGCTCGGGAAGACGTCGCCGAGCCCGAAGACCAGCCGGCTGCTCTGCAGCTCGATGGTGCGGGCGATGCGCGCGTCGCCGTGGCCGAGCAGCGCGGCGCCGAAGCCCGCGGCGAAGTCGACGTAGCGGTTGCCGTCGAGATCGACGACGTTGGACCCCTTGGCGCTGGCCAGCACGATCGGCGACTCGTCGCGGCCGCTCACGGCCTCCCGACGCGCGCGTCGCGCCTCGGTCCAGGGAGCGTCGACGGTGCGCAGCCGCTGCACCCACGCCCGCGACATGGGGCCCGCGGGGGCGTTGCGCATGGCCGGCGGCTCGTTGCCTTCGGCGTCTTCGTCGAGCGGGGGCGGGAGCTCGGACAGGGCCATCGATCACTCCAGGATCTCGAGTTGGAGCTTGCTGCGGATGAGTTGCAGGTAGGTGTTGGCGAACTCGCGCAGGCGCGCGGCGCGGGCGTGCGGCCGGACGCGCTCGGCGTCGAACGGCGCCTTGGCCACGAGCTCGGGGCTCTTCGGGTGGAACGCCGCGAGCTCCACGAGGGTGGGCTCGATGGGAGGCGCCACCGCGACCTCGAGCCAGATCTCCGCGCGGGCGCGCCGCCGGACGATGATGTCGAGCTCGGCCACCTCGGGCGCGGTGACCTTGCGACCGAAGGCCCCCGTGAGGGCGGCGTTGAGGCGCTCGGCGCCACCCACCGCGTCCTCCAGGACCTTGCGCGCGACCAGCGTCGCGGCGAGCACGCGCGCCTCGTGCTTGGGGGGCAGCGGTCGGGTGGCGAGCACCTCGTCGATGAGGTGCCGATCGAGCGCGGCGCGCAGCGACTTGTCGTCGTAGGCCGTGGGCGCGGCCGACAGCGGCGCGCGCTCGTAGGCCACGAGCCAGGCCTCGATGAGCAGCTCCCGCTCGAAGACGAAGCGCTGGGCCATCGAGGCGTCGCTCGCCTCCGGGTCCTGGAAGCGGGCGACCGTGCGGTCGGCGACGAGCTTCGCGGCCGAGGTCGACGCGGGGACGACCAGCAGCGAGAGCGCGAGGGCTCCCGCCGCGAGCGCGGCCGGTCGGTTCCACGGCGCGCGGTGCTTCAAGAGGCCGCCTCGACGCCGTCGCCGCCAGGGTCGCCCGGGTCGCTCGCATCTTCTCGCGGCGTGCGGGCGGCGCGCCGGGCGCGCAGGAACTCCCCGAACGCCACGAGGGTCTCGAGATCACGGAGCGTGAGCCCCTCGGCGATCTCGCGCAGGCGGTGGCGCAGCGGCTCGGCGCCGCCGGGCCTCCGTCGTTCGGGCTCCGCGACCGCCGGCTTGGCCTCCCCCTCGGCGAAGTGGGTGCTCTCGCTCGGCTCCTCGGCCGTCGCGCCCTCTCCCTCGGGAGCGGCCCACACGGGGCGCGCGATCGCACGGAGGTTGTGGGCGGCGAGCCAGGCGTCCATGAACGTGCGCAGCCGCTCGCTGCGATAGACGAACCAGCGCTCACGATCCTCGGCGTGCGCCATGAGGGCGTCCTTGAAGCGCCGGAACGCGCCCTTGCCGTCGATGGCCTGGTTGAGCCGCCCGCGCAGCTCGCCGTTGTCGACCATGGGGATGAAGCGCTCCATCCAGCGGTACTGCTCGCGCGAGCTCACCGGGTCGACCCGGAGATACCCGGCGTCGCCGGCGATGCGCGCGTGCATCTGCGGATCGGCGAGGCCGTCCACCACACGGATCACCTCGCCGGTCGTGAGCTGGAGGTAACTGTGCACCTCGGGCGCGTTGTTCTCGAAGGCGTCTTCGAGCGCCTCCCAATCCACGGGCACGTCACGGGTCGCCCCGGACTTCGGTTCTTCGTCGGTCATGCAGAGCTCCGATAAGGCGTCACGGCGTGGCCGCGCCGAGGACGTCTTTCCTATGTATCACTCATGCGCCAGCGCGTGCGCGTTCGCTGGCCTTGGGGGTCGACAGGGTGCGGGCGACGGCGGCGCGCCAGCTCCTCCGCGCCTCGTCGACCCTGGCGCTCTCGCCCCCCGGCTCGAAGGCGCGCTCGGGGGCCGACCAGCCCGCGAGCTCCGTGAGGCCCGGGACCCACCGCGCGCCCAGCGCCGCCAGCATCGCGGCCCCGCGGGCGGTCGTCTCGATGTCCCGCGGGCGCTCGACCCGGACCCGGGCGTAGGCCGCCTGGAGCTCGAGCAGGAGGACGTTGGCGCTGGCACCCCCGTCCACCCGCATCCGCATCCCGTGGCCGAGCGCCGCGTCGGCCATCATGGCCTCGACCAGATCGGCCACCTCGTGCGCGATGGCCTCGAGGGTGGCCCGGGCGAGGTGCGCCTTGGTGGTGCCACGGGTGATGCCGGTGACGAGGCCCCGTGCCTCGGCGTCCCAGTAGGGCGCGCCCAGCCCGGCGAGCGCCGGCACGAAGGTGACCCCCCCCGAATCGGCCACGCTCCGCGCCAAGGGCTCCACCTCGGCCGCGCTCGTGATCAGCCCGAGGCCGTCGCGGAGCCATTGCACCGCGGCGCCGGCCACGAACGCCGAGCCCTCGAGCGCGTAGACGGCAGGGGTCTTCGCATCGAGCTTCCACGCCGCGGTGGTGAGCAGCCCGTGCTTCGAGGGCTTGGGCGTCGCGCCGACGTTCATCAGGACGAAGGCCCCGGTGCCGTAGGTGCACTTCACGTCCCCCTCGGCGAAGCAGGCCTGCCCGAACAGCGCGGACTGCTGGTCGCCCGCGAGCCCGGTGATCGGGATCCCGTCCGGGAGCCCTGGCACGCCGGTCGTCCGGCCCACTTCCTCGGCGCAGCCGACCACCGCCGGCAGCATCGAGGCGGGGACCCGCAGCAGCTCGAGCATCGGGGCGCTCCAGGCGAGCGTGGAGAGGTCGAGCAACAGCGTGCGCGAGGCGTTGGTGACGTCGGTGACGTGGGCCGCGCCGCCGGTGAGGCGATGGACGAGGAAGGTCTCCACGGTGCCGAAGCGCAGCTCCCCGCGGTCGGCGCGCGCGCGGGCGCCGTCGACGTTCTCGAGGATCCACTCGATCTTGGTGCCGGAGAAGTAGGGGTCGAGCACGAGGCCCGTGCGGGTGCGGACCGCGTCGAGGTACCCCGCCTCCCGGAGCCCGGCGCAGCGCGCGGCGGTCCGGCGATCCTGCCACACGATCGCCCGGTGGATCGGCCGACCGGTCGCGTGATCCCAGACGATCGTTGTCTCGCGCTGGTTGGTGATGCCGATGGCCCCGATGTCCGCGCCGGTCAGCTGGGCCGCGGCGAGCGCGCGCCGCACGGCCTCGAGGACGCTCTGCCAGATCTCCTCGGGGTCGTGCTCCACCTCTCCCGGCGCGGGGAAGTGCTGCGGGAACTCGACGTTCGCGCGCCCCCGCGCGGTGCCGTCGTGGCCGACGACGACCGCCGTCGAGCCCGTGGTGCCTTGATCGATCGCGAGCAGGAACTCCTTGGCCATGGCGCATTCATCGCCCGGGTCGCGCGGGCGCTCAACCCGGTTTCACTGCGGGACGTCCTTGCGCGCGATCGCACCGCGGTCGGCCATGCCGAGCAGCGCCCGGACGGCCACGTCGCGGCGAGCCTTGGGCATGCCCGGGAGCGCGCCGACGAGGGCCGTCGCGCAGGCGCGCCAGGCGCCGGGCTCGAGCTCCTCGAGCTGGGTGCGCTGGCCCGCGAGGGTTGCGAGCGTGTCGAGGGCGAGGACCGAGCGCTCGAGGTGTGTGCCGAGGACCAGGGCGGTCAACGTGGAGAGGGCGGGGGTGGGGTCCGGGACGTACGCGAGGGCGAGAATCGCCGCGCGCCGGTCCTCGGCCGCGGCGGCAGGGTCGCCCGCGACCTCGCCCAGCCGGTCGACCCCCTCGAGGTCCGCGAGTCGAGCGAGGTCGAGCCCGTCGCCGGTGCGGGCCTCGGGCCAGCGGGGCTCGG
>CAZUZY010000373.1:0-8517 GCA_964624885.1 uncultured Polyangiales bacterium
GGAACGAGGCCACCTTCCCGCCGAGGGCGCGCAACGCCTCGATCCAGGCGCGCGTGGAGCGTTCACCGCGCTCCAGCTCGGCGGGCACCGGCGGGCGTCCGCCGCGCGAGAGGCGTCGCCGCAGCCGCTCGGCGTGCCGCTCGGGCTCGTCGACGGTGAGGCTCACGGCCCCCCGCCCCTCCACGCCGAGGATCAGCATCGGGCGTTCGCGCGCGTCATAACCGACGTCGACGTCGCGGATGTCCGCGAGAGGAAGGAACGTACGGCCGAAGAGCCCCTGGATGGCGACGCCGTCCTCGGCGAACGTGACGCGCGAGCGGGTGAGCGTCGCGAGGACGACGACGAGGAGCGCCGCCGCCGCGAGCGCCCCCACGAGCGGCCGCGGCAGCGCCGTGTCCACCACGAGCCGGAACGCGACGGCCGCGACGAGGGCCACCGCCCCCGTCACGTTGCGCAGGAGACGGACCGGTCCGTCGAGCGACGTCTCCGCGGCGGTCGTCCGCGTCACGAGCTTGTCGGGCGTCACCGCGAGCCCGTCGAGCACCCGCTCGGCGGCCGCCGGCGAGCGGAGGGCGAGGCGCGTCGTCCGCCGTCCTCTCTCGAGGCGGAGCTCCGTGAAGTCGGCGCGCGGCAGCACCTCGGCGTGGGTGACCTCGTCGCCCCGGATCGAGAGCTCGCCGAGCCGAAGCCGTCCGTCGCCGAGCTCGACCGGTGCGCGCGGTCCGAGGCGGAGCTTCTGCGCCCACACGTTCAGGGGAATGGTGACGAGCAGCACCAGCGGGGCGACGTACAGGAAGGCGCGGGGGAGGCCGAAGGCGACCCCCACGAAGGCGCCGATCGCGCCGAAGACGAGCGAAGCGACGAGGGCGATGGGCAGGGCGTTCGAGAGGATCGGCGCCGCCTTCGTCTTCTTCCCTGGCACGCCCCGCACACTAACGCACTCCGGCTCGACGGGGGCGCCGGCGCGCCTGGTGAAGAACGGCCACCCCGTGGCGTGTGTCCGCTATCCTCTCCCAGCAGAATGTCGGCCGACGCCGTCCTCCGCATGTCGTACGCCGACTACCTCGCGCTCGATGGTACGAGCGACCGTCGACACGAGTACCTGCGCGGGGTCGTGTGGGCGATGGCGGGGGGGACCATCGAGCACAGCCGGCTTCAGGCCAACGTCACCCGGGAGCTCGGCGTCGCCCTGCGGGGGAAGCCCTGCGTGGTCCTGACCTCGGACGCGAAGGTCCGGATCGACGAGACCGATCGCACCACCTACCCGGACGCCTCTGTGGTGTGCGGCCCCCGGGTCACGTCGACCCTCGATCGGAACGCCGTCACCAACCCGATCGTCCTCGTCGAGGTCCTTTCGGAGGCGACCGAACGCGACGACCGCGGCGAGAAGTTTGCCCACTACCGACGGCTGTCGTCGCTCGAGGAGTACGTCCTCGTGAGTCAGGACGTGCGCCGCATCGAGGTGTTCCGCCGCACCCCCGAGGGCTGGATGCTGATCGAGGCCGGCCCGGGCCAGCACATCGAGCTGCGTTCGCTCGGCGTGACGCTCGACGTGGATGCCGTGTACTTCGATCCAGCTGCCTGAGCGCTCCGTGGGGGCTTGCGCCCGCACCCCTTCGAAGGAGCCGCCGTGCTCGCGTCGTGTTCGCCGTGATCGGGCCCAGGTGCCCTCGGCGTCCGGAGGCTCACCACGCGCGGGAGCCCGCTCGACGACCTGCCCCGACGAACGCTCTCGGCGGAGGATGCTGCGGCTGTCGAGTCCGAGGTCAGCGCGGGCCGGACAGCCGCTGGGCCTCGGCCTGGGGGATGGTGTCGAAGCCGCCGACGGTCCCGAGCAATCCGGCCGCGGCGTAGGGCACCTTGCTCGTGCGGAGCCACACCACCGCGCCCTCTCGATCCTGGCGCTCGATGATGTCGAAGCGCGGGGCCGATGACGCGAGCACCTCCCGATCGTCCTTGCGGTAGCGCGCTCCCTGCCGAGACCAGACCACGTCGGGGTCGTCGTCGGTGCGGCCGAGCAGGTCGCCGGAGAGCCCCGAGGCCTCGGCGAAGCGTGGGCAGAAGCCGAGGAATCGGGAGTCCTCGTCCTTCCACCAGAACATCGCCGTGGGGTACGTGGTCTGTACGAGATCGAGCACCGTGAGGAGACGGCGCACGAGCAAGCGCGGATGCTCTTCCTGGGCGAGACGCGCGAGCTCGGGCCCGATACCCGGCCGGGGCCACGAGCGCTCGAGGAGCGAAGCAAAGGCACGGACGATGGCAGGCCCTCGATCTCCCGTGGCGGTGGCGACCGACGCGATGAAGTCCATCTCCGTCTCAGGCGTAGCAGGAGTCCCGACCCTGACGCCACTGGTTCGAGAGGGCTCTTCAGGGCCGATTCCCAGTGGCGGCCGCTTCGGGCACTCTTCGGAGATGAACCGCAGAGCCCTGGCCGCGATCGTCCTCGTCGGCTGCAGCGCGGGTGACGACCCCCCGGCACTCTCGCCCGACGCGACCGACGACAGCGCCAGCGACACTGCCGTGAGCGTGGGCGACGCCGCAGAGTCCGGTGCCGAAGCTGCGACCGACACGCCTGCCATCGGGGTCGGCCTCTCGGCGAAGCACCCCCGCGACGAGGGCATGGGCGCAGACCCAGCGGTGCTCTTCTACAGCGACTTCGAGAAGGGCCTCGCTGGCTTCACCGACTACACCAAGGATCCCGCCCGCATCGCGGTCGTCGACGACCCCGCCGTCGCCCATGGCGGCTCCAAGTACCTGTCCGCGACGGTCACCAAGACGATGCTGAAAGGCAGCCTCGGTCCGTACGTGGCCGCGATGGCGCAGGTCCGCCTCTCGAAGACGGCCGACCAGGTCTACTGGCGTTTCCACGCGCGCTTCGTCGGCCAGTCCGCGGTGCCACACCACTGGGTGCGCCTCGCCGCGGGCAACGCGACCTACGACTCTGACGGCCTCGCCAACACCGTCCCGCCGGGCAACGGCGGCTTCTGGCTCGACTTCGACGCCCACGACGACGGCCTCTTCGGCTTCTACGCCTACTGGCACAAGATGCGTTCGGGGCGCTGCAACGACGGCACGGCGGTGCCCGGGTGCGCCGGCGATCAGGGCACGACCTACTACTACGGCAACAACTTCGTGCCGGCCGGCCAGACGGCGTTCCCCCGCGACGCGTGGTTCTGCGTCGAGCTGATGGCCAAGGCCAACGCGGTCGGCGCGACAGACGGGGCGCTGTCGTACTGGAAGGATGACGCCCTGGTCGGCGCCTACGAGCCGGGCAAGCCGCGCGGTCGCTGGCTGCGCGACAACTTCTTCTCGTGGGGCCCCTACTTCGTCGACGAGCGCGCCTTCGAGGGCTTCGATTTCCGCACCGCGACGGACGTGCGCTTCAAGAAGATCACGCTCGACGCCTACTACGAGCTCGGCTCGCTCACCCAGCGCGAGAAGAACCTCGGCGTGACGTTCCCCGAGGCGCAGCAGATCCTCTATGACGACGTGGTCGTCGCCACCGAACGCATCGGCTGTCGCACCCCGTAGGTGCGGGATTCAAGGCAGCGGCGCCGGTGGCTTGGTGAGCGAGGAGCCCGCCCCCTTGCCGGCGAGCACCGAGCCGGCCCTCGGCGTCAGATCGATCACCAGGCCGGCCTTGTCGAACTTCGTGTAGGTCGCCACCGGGTCGGGGACCGCGACGTTGTTGGTGTTCACGAAGCCGGTCGTCTTCGCGGAGAAGCTGAACGTCGTGGCCGCGTTGTCGGTGACCGTCAGGTTCTTCGAGGGTGTGCCGTCCTTGAGGTCGAAGACGCCGACCCAGAGCTTGTTGCCGTTGCTGCCGGGGTTGGCGACGGTGTTGTGATCGATCGCGCTGTCCTGGCAGCCGTAGAGGGCGATGCCGTGGTAGGCGCCGGCGAGCACCACGTTGTCGCGGACGACGATGTGGGTGCTCACGCCGTCGAACTGACTGATCCCCTGGAGGTCGTTCTGCAGCGGACGCTTGGCGTCGGTCGTCTCCTGGATCCAGTTCCGCTCGATGAGGATGTTGTCGTAGGTCGCGCCGTCGAGCGCCCACATCTGCACGCCGTCGTCGTGGTTGGCGTCGCCGTCGGCGTCGTTCACGTAGACGTCGTGCACGTAGTTGTCCCTCAGGATCACGTCCGAGGCGATGGGCCGCACGCCGTCTCCCGAGAAGTTCGCGATCTCGTTCCCCTGGATCAGCACCTTCATGCTGGTGGCCGGGCGTGCCTTGCCGTCGCTCAGGATGGCGACGCCGAAGCGGGTGTTGAGGATCTTGGTGCGGGCCACCGAGAGGCACGCGCCGTTGCGCAGGAACACCCCGTCGGCCGCCGTCTCGATCCACTCCTTGGCCGTCCAGGCCTTGCTGTCCTTCACCGTGTAGAGGTGGGCGTCGAGGAGCACCACGTCGTGGCTCGCCGTCACGGTGTAGAGCGCGCTCTTGGTGGCGGCGCGGTTCGCGCTGACCTCCGCGCCCGTGACGAGCCAGAAGGCCATGTCGCCGATCGAGAGGCCCTTGGCGGTCGCGCCCGGCTGGAAGTCGAACCAGGTCCAGGTGGTCGCGCTCGCGAGCTCCGGGTTGGTCGACTTGCTGACCTGCACGAGCCCGTGGTCGCCGGGGAGCACGACCACGTGGTCGCCCGCCGCGATCTTCTTCTTGGCAAGCGCCGTCGAGAGGGCGCCGAACGGCCGGGCCTTGGATCCATCGCCGGCGTCGCCGGCCGCTGGATCGACGTACACGGTGCGCGCGAAGGTGGACGAGGGGACGGCGCAGCCGGGGTAGACCGGGGTCGGGCCCCCGGTCGAGCCGTCGGGCGGCGGACCGTCGGTCGGGACGTCGCTCGTGGCGTCGGTGGGCGCCGCGTCGCCGACCGCGAGGGTGTCGTCCGTCGCGGCGTCCGAAGGTGCCTCGCCGCTGTCGCTCCCGCCGCACGCGGTGAGGACGATCGCACCGAACAGGATCCACCCGAGGCGCTGCCACATGGGGGGAGTATACGGTGCGCCCGGACGCTTGCTCGCGCGCACCTCAATCGGGCGCCAGTGGGTCGGCCGGCCCGAGGCACACCTTGGGCCCGGCGTCCGGCTTGCGGGGGGCGATCGAGAGGCAGGCCTTCGGGTGGCCGGCGTCGAACGGCGGTGGCGACAGGCACGGCACCGGCGTGATCTCGGGCGCGCCGGAGTCCTCGATGGCCACCGACAGGCAGGGCACGGGATCGGCGTCGGGCTCCGTTCCCGCGTCGGCCTTCGGCTTCCCCTTCTTCTCGTCGGCCGGGACGCCCACCGCCTCCTCCGGCTTGCTGCAGGCGGCCGAAAGCGGCAGGGCCGAGAGTGCCGCGGCCACGAAGGTCGCGCGGCGGGCGAGGATACGGTCGCGAGGGCTCACGTCTCCCATCTTACGGCCGAATCGCGCCGCCGATCTGGTGGTCAGAGCGGTCGCTGGGTGCTCGCGTGCAGCGCGGCCGCGACCGCTCCCGGGTGTACGCCCACGAGGTACACGTAGTGGTCGTCCACCTTGTCGGCGCGCAGGAAGTGCTTGCCGGCGAGCACCGAGAGGAGGAGCCCCACGAACAGGCCGCCGCCGATCAGCGCGAGGCCCAGCTCCTCGGGGGCGCCGACGACGAGCGACGCGATGCCGAGCGAGACCCCGAGCACGAGCACGCCGAGGCCGACCCAGCGCTGGGTGCGGCCTCGTCGCCAGGCGACTGCGTGCAGGTCGCAGAGCGGCATGTCGAGCGAGGCGCGCCTGGTCACGACGAACACGACCGGCAGCGCGAAGCACCAGCCCAGGAGGAAGAGCCACCCGACCCAGCGGGGGGTGAACGAGAAGCGGTGGGAGACGCGCGCCGCGGCGGGCTCGGCGCAGCGCACGCAGCAGTCGGGCAGCCTGCTGCCCTTCTTGACGGCGAGCTTGTAGTCCTCGACGAACGCGGTGACCCGCAGATCGACGTCCCGCGCGATCGGGGCGGCCGGCGGCGCGTAGGGGTCGAAGGGCATCCGCGCGGAGCCTAGGAGATCCAGCGACCCGCCGCGCGGCCCGATCCAACCGAGTGTGGACGTCCCGACCCGAGAGTGGTGCGCTGCGACATGCGGCCCTCGACGCACTGGCTCCTCGGTCTCGTCCTCGTCGTCGGGTGCACGACGACGACGAGTCGCTTGCGAACCCGCTTCTCCAAGGAGCACGGGTGTCCGGAGTCGGAGACCCGCGTGGTGGAGAGCGGCGGCACGGCCTATGTGGCGACGGGCTGCGGGCAGAGCGCGGAGTACGTGTGTCAGACGTTCGCCAGCGCGAACGACGACCCGCGCGCCTGTGAGGAGCGGGGCCTGCCCAAGAAGACGGAGCCACCGCCGATGGCCGGGCCGAAGCCCCCGCCCGATCCTCCGGGCCCCACCCCCAAGTGACGACGCGACGAAGTACGGTCGCGGTAGTCTCAGGAGCGTGAAGAAGCCGGCTGCCAAGAAGAGCGCTGCCAAGAAGAGCGCTGCCAAGAAGAGCGCTGCCAAGAAGACCGTCACGAAGACCGGGATCTTCGCCCACTACCTCGCGCTCTACGCGAAGCTCACCCGCAAGGTCCCGTGCGTCGCGGTGTGGACGGGTACGATCCGCTTCCCGAGAGGCGCGCTCGCGAAATGGAGCGCGCGCAAGCACCGGTACGAGGAGGCGAAGGTCGCCGCCACGCTCGACCGGTTCGCGCGCGACGTACGGGAGGGTCTCCGCTTCCTCGACCTGCGCGTCGAGGGCGACACCGTCGAGATCGTCGGCTGGGACTGGCGCGACGACTGGGAGACGCTGAACCAGTCGCTCGCCCACGCGCTCGAGGCGGGCGCGGCGCTCGAGCCGAAGGGCAAGATCCAGGTCTTCGCGCGGTGGGACGACGGCAGCTGCACCTGGGTCTCGTACACCTTCGCGGGCAAGAAGCTCGACGTCGCCGAGGGCGACGCGAAGTGGGAGAGCGAGCGGATGCAGAAGGCCCTCGCCACCGTCGGCCCGCGGTTCGAGGAGTGGCTCCGGGCGCACCCCGACACACGGACCCGCTTCGAGCGCAGCGGTCTCTACGGCTATGTCGATCGCTCCGGTCGCGAGGTGTTCCCGCCGGAGTTCGAGCGGGCCTACGAGGTCCGCGACGGCATCGCCAACGTGCAGGACGAGCGCGGCGCGCGGCTGCTCGACATCGAGAAGGGCCTGCTCCCCGGCGTGTACTTCACCACCGACTACCACCGGCGTGGGCTCGTGCCGGTCGCGGTCCAGCAGGATCGCTACGGCTACGTCGATCGCGCGGGCGTGCTGCGCATCCCCGCCGAGTTCACCCGAGCAGAACCCTTCGAGGGCCCGCTCGCCGTGGTGGCGGTGGGGCGCGACGAGGTGAAGCGCTGGATCACACCCGCCGGGGAGCTCGTGGGTGACCCCATCGCCTACACCCACGGCTTCACCGAAGATCTCGCCTGGGTCTACGACTACGAACGCAAGAGCTACGGCTGCATCGACGGCGCCGCGCGTCCCGCGTTCGAGCGGCGCTTCCACGCGGCCGGGGCCTTCTCCGAGGGGCTCGCGGCGATCGTGGACTCCGCGGATCCGACGAAGTCGGGCTACTGCGATTGCGAGGGCAACGTCGTCATCCACCCGCGCTTCGACGAGGCGCACCCCTTCTCGGAAGGTCGAGCGGCGGTCCGGGTCGGAAAGGAGTTCCACCTCGTGGATCGCAGCGGTGCGTTCGTCGGCAGAACGTTCGACGGCATCGCCTCGAGCGGCATGAGCGAGGGCATGATCGCGGTCCGGCTCCGGGGAAAGGTCGGGTTCCTCGACCGCGACGGCGAGCTCGCCGTGCCGGCGCGCTATCAAGAGGCGCACGGGTTCTTCGAGGACCGCGCCTACGTGGCGGTGGCGGAGCAGCCGGGCCGGGCCCCGCGCTGGGGGCACATCGACAGGCAGGGGAAGCTGGTCGTCCCGGCGACGCTCGAGTGGACCCACCGCTACGACGGAGGCCTCGCTTGCGCGAAGCAGGACGGACTCTACGGCTACATCGATCGCGAGGGCCGGTGGGTCATCCCCCCGCGCTACAAGTCCATGCAGCCCCGCTTCTCGGAGGGACTGGCCTTCGCGCAGCTGCCCTAGCCCGAGCTCAACCGCCGCGCACCCAGGCGATCGCGTCGGCCATGCGAGCCTCCATGTCGACCGCGAAGTGGTGACCCACCTTGCCGAGCGACACGAAGCGGGTCGCGACGCCGCCCGCGTCGAGCGTCGTGGCGAGCGCGCGCAGGTGCGCGAAGCTTCCGTCCTGCTCGCCGGCCGCGAGCACGACGCGGCGCACCGCGGCGGCCTTCAGCGCGGCGGCCGAGGTGGAGAGGTGCATGGACATCAGGACGAGCGCGGGCCACCGTCCGGGCTCGTGCTGCGCGAGCTCGAGGGCGAACAGGGCGCCGCTCGAGAAGCCGACGAGGACGCCCTCCGGCGCGAGCGGGCCGTGGGCGCGAGCGGCCACGAGCGCCTCGTCGAGGTGGACGCGCTTGGCCGCGAGC
>CAZUZY010000374.1:0-8455 GCA_964624885.1 uncultured Polyangiales bacterium
CCGCCGCCGCCTCGGAGGCACCGGCGATGGGCGGGGCGAAGGCGAAGGCTTCGCCGATGCCCGCCGCGACCGCGACGGCCGCGCCGCCGAAGGTCGCGACCAAGCCTCCGTCGCTCGCCGGCAAGAAGCTGGCCGACAAGAGCTTCGACGACGACCTGGTCGGTGGTGGCGGTGGCGGTGGCGGCTACTGGCAGAAGATGCGCCGCGAGTGGTATCGCACCGTGAAGTTCGTGCCAGTTGCTGCCACGGCCGACACCGACCTCGAGGCGAAGATCACCGCGGCCCGCGCGGCCGTCGTCGGCGCGCCGGACTCGCGGGACAAGCTCGAGTCTTTGTTCGGGCTCCTCGCCCGTCGCCCGGCCCTCGAGGAGGCGACCAGCGTCATGACCACCTGGACCGGTCGGGATCCGCTCGACGCGACGGCGATGCTCCGCCGCGCCGAGCTCGTGGCCCGCACGGGGCAGCGCGCCCAGGCCCTCCGCGTCCTCACCGGCGCGCTCGAGGGCAAGGCGGAGGACGTGGCGCTCGCCGACGGCCTCGCCGACGTGGCCGAGCGCGCAGGGGACACGGCGCTCGCCTGCGGGCTCCGCGCGGTGCACGCCGAGGTGAAGGCCTCCGACCTCGACGCGGTGGCGCGCCGGGTCGCCTGCCTCCGCACCGAGGGCGAGGCCGACGCGGCCCACGCCCTGCTCGACGCGTCGCCCGGCGCGAAGACCGCGATCGAGGTGAAGGTCGCGGCGCTCGGCTCGGCCAAGCCCGTCGCGGGTCCGCCCACGGTGTTCGGTGATCTCAGCCTCGACGGCACCTGGTCGGTCCCGACCACCACCGGCTCCGGCCCGGCGCTGCCCGGCGCCGACCTGGATCTCGCGGTCGTCGATCCGAAGGGCGTCCGTCTCTCCTGGCTCTCGCCGCTCGGGGGCGTCCGCGCCGCCGACATGACGACCGCGGGCCACGAGTCCCTCGCGCTGCCCTGGGCGGCGGGCGGCACCTACACCCTCGAGGTGACGGCGCCGAGCGGCGCGACCGACGCGGTCGGCACCGTGACCGCACGCATCCTCGGCGAGACCCACGCCTTCCCGTTCGTCCTGCACGGCACCCGCGCGGTGCTCGGCAAGGTGGAGGTGAGCTGGGCCTCGCGGATGGTCCCCGTCTGGGAGTGAGCCCCGCTAGCATCGCCGGGTGACCCCGCTCGATGCCTCGTTCCGCGACGCGCTGCTCGATGTGGCGCGTCGCGCGCGTTTGTTGCCGCTCGACCACCCGCGCTTCCCGGCGGTCGTCGCGGAGATGACCCGCAAGTACAACGACCCCTCGCTCGCGAACCTCCGCACGGCGCCCGACGACGAGCTCGCTGCGCGCCTCGGCTTCTGGTTCCCGCGCGACCTGCGCAAGGTGGAGGGGGCGGTGCGCGAGCTGCACCTCGCGGTACCCGCCGATCGCCCGCTCCGCGTCGTGGATCTCGGGGCCGGGCTCGGCGCCTCGCACCGGGGGCTCCTGCGGGGGCTCGGCGGCGCGGGCCTCGTCGAGGTGCTCGCGGTGGACGACGACCCGCGCGCGCTGTCCCTCTCGAGCGAGCTCGCCAAGAAGCTCGGCGGAGAGGGCGAGCGGCGCCTCGAGCTGCGCACCGAGCAGGCGTCGTTCTCCGCGTTCGTCGCCCGGCTCAAGCCGGTCGACGTGGTGCTCGTCGGTCAGGTGCTCGGCGAGCTCGACCGCGGTGAGCCCGAGGAGACGCGACAGGCGCGGCACGCCGAAGCGCTCGAGGTGCTGGCGCGCAAGGCGCAGACGCTGATCGTGGTGGAGCCGGCCCTGCGCCTCCGCGCGCGCCACCTGCAGCACCTGCGCGCGGCGCTGATCGCCCGCGGCCTGCACGTCCACGCGCCGTGCCTCCACGAGGGCGCGTGCCCGCTGCTGGCCAAGGAGACGGACTGGTGCCACGAGGACCTGCCGATCGACCTGCCCGACTGGCTCGTGCCGGTGGCGCGGGCCGCCGGGCTGCGCTTCGAGGGGCTCACGTTCTCGCACCTCGTGGTGCGCAAGGAGCCGCGCACGGCGACGCGGCCAGAGCTGCGGGCGGTGTCGGGGCCGCTCGTGTCGAAGGGCAAGCGCGAGCTGCTCGTGTGCGGCGCGCCGCTCGGCGATCCGGGCCAGCACGGGCTCCGCCTCGGCCGCCTCGATCGGGCGAAGAGCGCGGAGAACGAGGCGTTCGACGCGCTGGTCCGCGGCGACGTGTTCGAGCTCGAGCCCCACGCGGTGGACGACAAGGGCCGCCTCGGCGCCACCACGCGGGTCTCTAGGCGAGACGCTCCGTGAGGCTCGCTCCGTTCACTTGATGATCGGCCCGCAGTTGGTGAACTCGATCGTCGTGTCGATGCGGAAGTGCGACTCGTCGGTGTGGCGCTCGGCCTGGAACACCGAGAGCGGGTAGGTCTTGCCCTTCACGAGCCCGAGCTCCGCGGCGCGCGCGTCGAGGGCGATGCTCGCCGTCTGCGCGGGGTGCACGCCGCCGAGGTCGATGGCGAGCTTGCCGTTGATGAACGTCCACAGGTCGTCGTCGCCGGTGAACGTGAACACCTCGCCACCCTTGTAGACGAACTCGGTGTGCAGCTCGTAGGTGAAGTGGAAGTTGTGCGCGCGGCCCTGGTTGCCGAAGCCCTTGCCGTCGATAGGGAAGAAGGTCGGGTTGTCGTAGGTGGAGATCCCCGTCGGTCCCTTGGTCATCTCGAGCTTGAACGGGATGGCCTGGTTCACGCCGTCGATCGTCCGGTACCACTGGTCGAAGGTGGCCTTGCTGGTCACGAAGGCGTGGCTGCCCGCGGTGAGCACCGGCTTGCTGTCGGTGCCGAGCGCGAGCTCCACGAGGCCCTTCTCGCCGTCGCCGGTGTACTTCTCGAAGTCGGGGTGGTCGTCCTTGAAGTCGCGGACGATGCCGGTCAGGTTGGGGCCGCAGCCCCCGTCCGCCGTGTCGGGGGAGGGGCCGACGTCGCCGGCCTCGGGGACGTCGAAGGAGACGCCGTCGCTGCCGACGTCGAACGTGGTGCCGTCTCCGGCGCTGTCCACGGTGTCGAGGTCGCCGCCGATGTCACCCCCCGAGGAACACCCGGAGGCGCCGCCGAAGAGGAGCACGAACCCGAGGATCGAGCGTCGCATCTCCTGACTCTACGGCGCGGGGGCGGCTTCGTCACGCCCGCCGCGCACCGGCGCGCGCTTCGGTGGGCTCTCGGCGCTCAGTGGCCCATCGCCTTCTGGCGGATCGCCTCGCCGATGACCTTGGCGAGCAGCAGCTTGGCGACGTTGAAGTAGATGATGATGCCGAGCACGTCGACCAGCGAGGCGATGAACGGCGTGGACGAGGTGGCCGGGTCGAAGCCGAGGCGGCGCATGAGGAGCGGCAGCATCGAGCCGACCACGCACCCCATGGTGACGATGCCGATGATGGTGATGGCGATGACCGCGGCGATGCGGCCGCCGTCGTGCCACATGAGCACGCGGATCACGCCCACCGAGGCGAGCAGCGCACCGAGCACGAGGCCCATGCCGAGCTCACGGATGCCGATGCGCCACCAGTCGCTCAGCTTGATCTCACCGACCGCCATGCCGCGGATGATCAGGGTGGCGCTCTGCGAGCCGCTGTTGCCGCCGGTGCTGATGAGGAGGGGCACGTAGAACGCGAGCTTGCCGACCGCCGAGAGCACCTCGTCGTAGTGGCGGAGCGCCGTGCCGGTGAAGAACTCCTCGATGAACAGCACCACGAGCCAGGCGCCGCGCTTCCGGATGAACGTGAGGAAATCGGTCTCCCAGTACGAAGCATCGAGGGCGTCCATACCGCCGAGTTTCTGGGCGTCTTCGGTGCCCTCCTCGGTGAGGACGTCCATGACGTCGTCGGCCGTGATCACCCCGACCAGGGTCTGGTACTTGTCGACGACGGGGATCGCCACGATGTCGTACTTGGACATCTGGCGCGCGACCTCCTCCTGGTCGGTCTCGGGGCCCACGGTGATCACGCGGGTGGTCATGACGTCGGCGATGTGCTGCTGCGGCTCGGCCAGCAGGATGTCGCGCAGCGAGAGCACGCCCTCGAGGCGCTTGGTGTCGCTCGCCACGAACACGTAGTGGATGGTCTCGGCCTCCGCGCCCTTCTCGCGGATGAGGGCGATGGCCTCGAGGACGGTGCGCTCCGGCCCCACGGCCAGGTACTCCGTCGTCATGATCGCGCCGGCGCTGCCCTCCGCGAACCGGAGCAGGTGCTCGGTCTCGGCGGCGGCCTCCGGGTCGACCTGCTCGAGCTGTTCGAGCAGCTTGTCGCCCACGGCCTCGGGGAGCTGCTCGAGCAGGTCGGCGCGCTCGTCCGGCGCCATCTCGGCGGCGATCTCGGCCGCGTCCTCCGGACCGAGGATCTCGATGATCTCGGACTGCGTGCCCTCCTCGAGGCGCTCGAAGATGGGGGCCGCGAGGTCGTCGGGGAGGGCGCGGAGGATCTCGGCCGCGTCCTCGTTCTCGAGCTCGTTCAGGAGGTCGGCGAGATCCTCGGGGTGGAAGTCCTCGAGGAGCTCGCGGGCCTGCTCCGGGTCCTTGGCCTCCTCCAGCATGCGCCGCAGGTCTGGCCCGATCAGGGACAGGACCTGCTTCTGGTGGGACAGCTCGGGCATGGCGGGGGCCGAACTCTGGCGCTTCGGCGGTCGACTGTCGACCACAGATTCGCTACTTCCTTCCCATGACCGAGGCCCCCTCCACTCCGCCCCACGTGGCGCGCTGGGACCTCGACAAGACGTACCTGCGCACCGAGTTCGACACCCTCCGGGATCTGGTCAAGACGGCGCTCGAACGACCGGACGAGAAGACCAGCCACCCCGGCGCCTCCGCCCTGATCCGCGAGCTCCAGTCCCTCGCGGTCGAGATCCACGTGCTCTCCGGTTCGCCCGAGCAGATGCGCCGGCGCCTCGAGCAAAAGTTACGATTGGATGGCATCCGGTTCGCCTCGCTGACCCTCAAGCCGAACCTGCAGAACCTGCTGCGCCTCCGGTTCCGCAGCATCCGCGGGCAGCTCGGGTACAAGCTGCCCACCTTGCTCGCCATGCGCGGCGGCCTCGAGCCCGTGGTGCACGAGACCCTCGTCGGCGACGACGCCGAGGCGGACGCCTTCATCTACGCCCTCTACGCCGACCTCTGCTCGGGCCAGGTGGACGAGGGGCTGCTCATGGGCGTGATGCAGACCGATCGCTGCCACGAGGAGGAGATCGAGCATGCGTTGACGGCGCTGCGCCGGCTCGAGAAGCGCACGCCGGTCGTGGACCGCATCCTCATCCACCTCGATCGGCAGACCCCGCCCCAGGACTTCGACCTCTACGGCGGGCGGGTGGTGCCGTTCTACAACTACTTCCAGGCCGCCCTCGTGCTGCAGGAGGACGGGCGCCTCTCGGCCGAGGCGGTGCTGCGGGTGGGCACCGATCTGGTCCTCCAGCACCGCTTCGACGGCGACGCCCTCGTCCGGAGCTACCTCGACCTCGCGCGCCGCGGACACGTGCGCGGTGGCGGGCTCGTCGCGCTCGCCGAGGCGCTCGAGCGCTGGCCGGTCGCGGACTCCCGGCGCCACTCGATGCCGCCGCTGTCGTCGCGCTCGCAGGGGGTCGTCCGCCCCGGCCTCGACGAGGTCTACGCGCTGGGCCGCCGGATCGACGAGCTGCGCAAGGCGGCCGAGGCGGCCCCGGAGCGGCCGGCGATCGCCGTCCCCGACTACCTCATGCTCGTCCGCATCCACAACCGCCGCCGCCACAAGAAGTGAGGCGAGCGTAGCCCTACTCCATCAGCCCGCGGAGCCACCGCTCGATCACGATCCGGCCGAACAGCAGGTACTCGATCGCGCCGAGGATCAAGAACGGCCCGAACGCCAGGCGCTGCCCGCCGATCCCCGAAGGCGGCGGCTCGGCGAGCGGGTCGTCCGGGTCCATCGCCTCACCGGCCGCGGCGGCCTCTTCGCGCTCCTGCTTCACGCTGTCGGGCTCCTCGAGCTTGCCGTGGCGCGCCAGCGTGACGATCGCGGCGAGCGTGCCCTGCAGCGACCCGGCGAACAGCGCGAACAGGACCCCGCGCCACCCGAACCACGCGCCGACCAGCAGCAGCAGCTTGGCGTCGCCCTCGCCCATCCCGGGGCGCCCGCGGATCAGCTTGTAGAGCCAGACGAACGGCACCATCACGCCGAAGTACCCGACACACGCGCCGACCAGCGCCACCTTCCAGGTGAGCTCCGGGCGCAACCCCACCGTGCCGAGCGCGAACACCGCGCCGCCGAGGGTGATCTCGTCCGGCAGGTACATGTGATCGAGGTCGATGAAGGCCGCGGCCACCAGCGCGAACACGATGGCGAGGTCGGCGTACCCGCGAGCGAGCAGCGGCAGGAGCGGCGTGTCGAGCGGCGCCGAGAGCACGACCACCTCGAGGCATGCCCAGGCGAGCAGGCCGCCGATCAGCTCGACCATCGGGTACCGGAGCGCGATCTTCGCGCCGCAGCACCGCGCCTTGCCGCGGAGCAGGATCCACCCGAGCACCGGGATGTTGTCGCGCGGCGCGATCGGCGTGCCGCAGGCGCCGCACCGCGAGGCCGGACGCACGATGCTGAGGCCCTCCGGCACGCGGTAGATCACCACGTTCAGGAAGCTGCCCACCACCAGCCCGTAGGCGAGGGTGAAGCTCCGCAGGAGCCAGAAGGGGACGTCGACGAGCCGCACCGAGGGGGAACACGCTACCATCGCCGGCCATGTCCCAGCACCACTCCGTCGGCGCGCCGCGCGCCTCGGCCACCCGGCGCGCGAAGATCGTGTGCACCATCGGCCCGGCGTCCGAAGGCCCCGAGATGCTCGACAAGCTCTGTGCCGCGGGCATGGACGTCGCGCGCCTCAACTTCAGCCACGGCACGCACGACGAGCACCTGCAGCGGATCAAGGCCATCCGGGCCGCCTCCGAGCGCAACCAGCGCCCCATCGCCATCCTCCAGGACCTGTGCGGGCCCAAGATCCGCGCCGGCAAGTTCGAGCTCGGCGCCCTCGTCGTGCAGCAGGGGGCCACGGTCGACCTCGCCGAGGGCGAGAGCGAGCCCGAGAAGGGGGTGGTGCCGATCGGCTACGAGGGCCTCGCCGAAGACGTGCACGTCGGCGACAAGATCCTCATCGACGACGGTCGCGTGGTGCTCGAGGTCGTCGAGATCCTCACCGACAAGTTCCCCCGCGTGCGCTGTCACGTGGTCACCGGCGGGCGCATCCAGACCCGCGCCGGCGTGTTCCTCCCGAGCCGCAGCCTGCGCATCGACGCCCTCACCGAGGCCGACAAGAAGGACCTCGAGTTCGGTCTCGCCAACAACGTCGACTACGTCGGCCTCTCGTTCGTCCGGGCCGCCAAGGACGTCGAGCAGCTCCGCGAGATCTGCGAGGCCTTCGGCGCGCCGACCCCCATCGTCGCGAAGATCGAGACCCCTGCCGCCATCGAGCACCTCGACGCCATCGTCCGCGCCGCCGACGCCGTCATGGTCGCGCGCGGCGACCTCGCCGTCGAGATGAGCCCCGAGCAGGTCCCCGTGCTCCAGAAGCGCATCCTCGCGGTGGCGCGGCGCCACCGGCGCCCGGTCATCGTGGCCACCGAGATGCTGCAGTCCATGGTCAAGTCCACGCGGCCCACCCGCGCCGAGGCGAGCGATGTGGCCACGGCGATCTACGACGGGGCCGACGCGGTCATGCTGTCGGGCGAGACGGCGAGTGGCGACTACCCCGAGCTCGCGGTCTCCATGATGGCGCGCATCGCGCAGATGGCCGAGGGCTCCCCGTTCTACACGCCGCCCGTCGATCCGCTCGAGAGCGGCAAGACCAGCGTGGCCGAGAGCATCGCCCGCAACGCCGCCGACGTCGCCAGCGAGCTCCGCGCGCGCTGTGTCGTGTGCTTCACCCACAGCGGTGACACGGCGCGACTGGTCAGCAAGGGGCGCCCCAACATGCCGATCGTCGCGTTCTCGCCGGTCGAGCAGACGCGGCGGCGGCTCGCGCTCGTGTGGGGCGTCCAGCCCCGAATGCTCGGCTCGGCGGTGAGCACCGAGGAGGAGGTCATCAACCTCGCCTCCGCGTACCTCGTGGCCCAGGGCATGGCGTTCCCCGGCGACCGCGTGGTCCTGGTGTACGGCGCTCCGATCAACGTCAAGGGCACGACCAACGTCGTGCGCGTCCACGAGATCCGCTGAACCGGTGGCGAGCGCTGCGCACCTCGTCCACACTGCACGTCTCCCCCGTCGCTCGGAGCCCTCGATGACCGTCCGCCGCTTCCCCTCCTTGCTCGGCGCCTCCTTGCTCGGTGCCCTGCTCCTCTCGTCGGCGTGCTCGCGCGGCGACCGCGCGCCCGACCCGCGTCCGGGGCCGACGGCGAACGCGCCGGGGGAGGTCAGCCTCACCCTGCCGTCCACCGCGCGCGGCGAGGAGCTGCT
>CAZUZY010000375.1:0-8438 GCA_964624885.1 uncultured Polyangiales bacterium
GCTCCGCCTCCAGCGCGTCGGCGCGCCGGGTCGCGGCGGCATCTGGCCGGCGTGCGGTCGCGAGCCGCAGCGCGACGTACTCGCCGCGGGGATCGCCCTGCTCGATCCAGGCGTCGGCCAGGACGGCGCGGGGCTCGTCGCGGTCGGGCTCCGCGATCACCGCCGCGAGGAGCGCCTCGAGCGAGCGGGCGGGGCGCGGCGCCTCGGCGCGGGGCCCCACCACCGTCAGCCGCACTCGATCGGCGGCTCTTGCGCGTGCCCAGGCCTCTAGGCGAGCGCGGTTCCTCTCCGGCGCGGTCTTGCTCCACGGCTGTAGGCTCTGCCACGTGCGACCAGGGCCCGCGCCGGCTGCGCCCGAGAGCCCCACGCCGACCGTGACCGCATCGCCGTCGCGCACGGCCAGACACAGGGTCGTGCGCTGCGTGCCGTCGTTGGCCTCCCCTCCGTGCCGGACCGCGTAGCCGCGCTCCAGGGCCTCGGCCGCCGCCGCGACGAGGTGGGTGGCCTCGAGCAGGCGGACCTTGCGCGTGCCGTTGGCGGCGGCGAGGGCCGCGAGCAGGCGCCGACGAGCCGTGTCGTCGAGCGCGAGACCGAGCGGGGCGAAGTCCACGAGGGCAGTCTCGCCGAGACCCTCCCCGCCGACAATCGTCGGTGCCAGCTCGCCACTCTGTCATGAACTGGCAGTAATACCGTCGCGCGCCGAGAACCGGCAGACTCCGTCCACGAAGGTGGCGACCACCCGCGCGTTCTCGAGCGTGCCCTCGAACCCCTCGACCAGCGCGAGGTCGGCGCGCTTGCCCACCGCGAGGGTGCCCGTCGCGTCGGCGCACCCGATCACCTCGGCCGCCGTGCGCGTGTACATGGCGAGCGCCTCGTCCAGGGTGAGCGCCTGGTCTTCTTCCACCGTTCCGAAGGCGTTGCGACGGACCATCGCCGTGCGCATGCCGGCCAGCGGATCGAACACGTCGACCGGGTAGTCCGAGCTGCCGACGACCGGCACCTGCGCATCGACCAGCCAGCGCAGGGGGAAGAACGGCAGGCCCGCGATGGGCGCCGCCGTGGACAGCATGGGCATCGCGAGCATCGAGGGCTGCACCACGGCCGCGACGCCAGCGCCGGCCATCCGCCGGACGAGCTCCGGATCCAAGAAGGCGGCGTGCTCGAGGCGGGGCACGCCGGCGCCGTGCAGCGGGGCGCCCGCGGCGGCGTAGGCGGAGAGCGCCACGTCGATGGCGTCGTTGCCGATGGCGTGCGTGGCCACCGAGAAGCCACGCTCGACGACCCCCCGCACCACGCGCTCCGCCTCCTCGCGCCGGTAGATGGCGATCCCCGACCGCACGTCCCGGCCGAACCGCGGGGCGGCCGAGAGCATGGTGCGCACCGGATCCCACGACCCGAGGCGCAGGGCGAGCGCCATGGTCCGCACGCTCGCGCCGATCGACTGCCACCAGGTGAGGCACATCGAGCAGCCCGGAGCGCCGTCGAACACGAGCTTCACCGGGCCGACGGTGAGCGGACCCTCGACGTGGCCGGTGGTCGGCCCCTCGAGCGCGTCCCACGGCTCCTCGAGATAGCCCGTGGTCGAGACCGGGCACACGTGGGTCGGGACGAGCACGTCCCCCCGCCGCGCGAGCTCGCGGTAGAGGGTGAACAGCTCGGCCGGCACCGCCGCGTCGACGACCCGCGTGAGCCCGACCCGCACGAGCGCCTGGTAGTGCTCTTTCATGCGCGTGAGGATCCCGGCCGCGTCGTGCTGGGCGAGGTCAGGCCGCGCGCGCGCCTCGACCCGGCTCATCCCGCGCTCGAGGAGCAGCCCGGTCGGCTCGTTGCCCCGCCCCCGCTCGATCGCGCCGCCCGACGGCTCGGGGGTGGCGGCGTCGATCCCCGCCAGCGCGAGCGCGCGGCTGTTCGCGAGCGCGCGATGACACGTGTGGTGGAGCGCGAAGAGCGGCCGATCGGGCACCGCGTCGTCGAGCTCCGCGCGGGTGGGCGGCCGACGCTCCGCGAGCCGACTCTCGTCCCAGTGCATGGCGACGAGCCAGCGCCCCTCCGGCAGCGCGCGCGACGCTGCGGCGAGCATCGCCTGCAGCGAGGGGATGTCGGTGACCGCCGGCGCCGCGAGGCGAACCGCACCACCGTACAGCGCCGCGATCGACACGTGATGGTGCGCATCGACGAACCCTGGCACGACGGTGAGCCCGGCCGCGTCGATCATCGCGGCGCCCTCACCCGCCACGCCGCGTACCTGGGCCTCCGTTCCGACCGCGACGATGCGCCCCGCCTCGAACGCGAGCGCCTCCGCGTCCCCCCCGACCAGCGTGCGCACCCGCCCCCCGACGATCACCGTGGCGCCCATCTCGCCATCCTACCCCACCTCGGAACCGCAGCCCCTTGCTACTTCCGACATATGCGCCATATTCAATCCATGACGGGCCCGCTCTCTCTCACGCCAGGCACCTTCGGGCGACCGCGGGGCGGGGCGCGACCTGGCGCGGGCCGACCCAGCAAGCCAGGCTCCGTGTCGCACCGGCGGCGGCCCTCGTTCGCGGCCGCGTGCCCGCTGCACGTCACCTTGCGCTTCGCCGACCACGTGTGGAACCTGCGCGCCCAGCGCTGCCTGCGCCCCATCGATCGCGCGCTGCGGGCGCTCCTCGCCCCGTCGAGCGCGCGGGTCACCCACTTCTCGGTGCAGGGCAACCACGTGCACCTCGTCGTCGAGGCCGACGATCGCGCCGCGCTCACCCGGGCCATGCGCTCGCTCACGATCCGCATCGCGCGCCAGCTGAACCGCGTCATGAAGCGCCGCGGGCCCGTGCTCGCGCAGCGGTACCACGCCCGCGCGCTGCGCTCGCCCACCGAGGTACGGAACGTGATCCGATACGTCCTCACCAACCACGCCCGCCACGTGCCCGGCGCGCCCCTCGCGGACCCGTGGTCGAGCGCGCCTGCGTTCGCGGAGTGGGGTCGGCTCGGCTTGCCGGCCGCCTCCGTGCGCTACGCGCTGCCCGGCGTCGACCCGCCCGTCTCTCCACCTCGCACGTGGCTCGTCCGCGCCGGGTGGCATCGTCCCACCCGGCGCGAGCTCCCCATCGCGCCGCGGTCGCGATAACCTCGCCACATGGCGGCGAAGAAGGCGAC
The DNA here is from genome assembly GCA_964624885.1 of uncultured Polyangiales bacterium. GTDB lineage: Bacteria > Myxococcota_A > Polyangia > Polyangiales > JADJMO01 > JADJMO01. The sequence continues at coordinate 3,139 of CAZUZY010000375.1, forward strand.
CAAGAAGGCCACCAAGAAGGCCACCAAGAAGGCCACGAAGAGCGCGCCGGCCAAGAAGGCCGCGTCCACGAAGAAGACCGCCGCGGCGCCCACCAAGAAGGCCACGAAGAAGGCCGCGAAGAAGACCGCCACCAAGAAGGCCGCCCCGAAGAAGGCCGCCAACGGTGGCCCGACGCACCCGGCCATCCTCGGACGGACGCTCCTCCGTCCGATGGTCGACTGCAGCTACTACCCGCAGGGGCCGGTCGCCGACGGGCAAGCCCTGTTGCTCGAGCTCGCCGCACGGATCGAGCGCGAGCGGCCGGTCGGCGAGGCGGTCTACGCGCTCACCCACGCGACCACCGAGGCCTTCAACGATCTCCAGGACGCCTTCTACGAGGCCGGCAGCGAGATCGAGACCGTCGCGCGCGAGGCCATCGCCGACGACATCGACTTCGTCCTGAAGACCTACGGCTACGACGTCGACCTCGAAGAAGCCATCTCCCCGCGCGACTGGTGATCAGGGCCCCCGCGCGCGCGCCTCGATGGCCTGGCGGCGGAACCACGCGTCGACCTCGGCGCAGCCCCGCGCGGTCAACGCGACGACGAACCCTCGCAACGGAGGTCCTCGAGGCGCGGGTCCTCCAGCATCCGGCGCAGCTCCGCCCGGGTCACCCCGAGGAGCGTGGCGGCGTTGCGCAAGTCGCCGCCCTGGTCGAAGGCCGCGCGCACCTCGCGCGCCCAGGCGGACGCGTCGCGCACGCGCAAGGCCTCGAGCGTGGCGTGACGCGCCTCTTCGCGCGCGGTCGCCTCGACGCGAAGCCGGTCCCACACGCGCGAGCCGTCGGTCTTCGCGGACCACCAGTAGGGCTCCTGGGTCGTCGGGCGCACGTCGTCGTGGACCGTCACGAGACCGAGGAGCTCGATCGGATTGTCGGCGAGGAACGAGAACCCGTCGCGCGCCGCCGTGAACGCCCCGTGGCTCTGCTCGTCCTCCTCGGGCCACTCGAACGAGAGCTCGTACCCGCGGCGCGCGAGGATCTGCAGGCAGGTCTCGAACACGTTCGCGTGACTGGAGAGCGAAGGCATGGTGGCCAGCATACGCACGGGCTTGCATTCAACCATTTGGTATTATACTGTTCGGTAAACCATGGCCGACCTCGACGCCGTGCTCGCCGCTGTGGCCGACCCGACCCGTCGCGCGATCGTCGATCGGCTCACCGAGGGCCCGGCCCGCGTGACCGACCTGGCCGCGCCGCTGCCCATGACCCTCGCCGCCGTCTCCAAGCACATCCGCGTGCTCGAGAACGCCGGCCTCGTGCGGCGGTCGCGCAACGGACGCGAGCACGTGCTCACGCTGGACGCCGCCCCGCTGCGCGACGTCATGACCTGGGCCTCTCACTACGAACGGTACTGGACCAAGCGCCTCGACCGTCTCGAGGCGTTCTTCAAGGAGAAGAGGAAGCGCTCATGAACTGCATCGAACTCGAGGTCTCGCGCACCATCCCCGCCTCACCCGGCGACGTGTTCGACGTGTGGATCGATGCCAAGAGCCCTGGCGGCCCCTGGTTCGGCCCTGGGCGCGTGATCCTGAACGCGGTCGTCGACGGCCTCTTCTACCACTCGGTCACCCACGCGGGCCGTGAGTGGGCCCACTACGGGCGCTTCGTGCGGCTCGAGCGCGGCAAGGTCATCGAGCACACGTGGATGTCGGAGGCCACCAAGGGCATCGAGTCGGTGGTCACCGTGACGCTCGAGGGCCGAGGCAACGACACGCTGCTCACGCTCCGCCACACCGGGGTGCCGGACGACGAGCTCGGGCGCTCGCACGAGGGAGGCTGGCAGTACATCGTCGGCGCGATCGCCGACCGCTTCGCCAAGCCGCGCTGAGGGAGATACGTTGGGAGGATGCGGGCCTCGATCCTCCTCGTCCTGCTGGCCGCCTGCGGCGCACCGCCGTCCAACCTGCCGCCGGGCGTCGCGCTCCGCTACGGCGTGTCGCACATGGGCCACTCCACCTCGTTCGAGGTGAAGGCCGGCGGCGCCGCCGAGTACACGTCCACGGGCGGTCCGGAGGGCAAGAAGCACCTGCGCGCGACCGCCACCGAGGCCGAGGTCGGCGCCCTCACCGACGTGCTGCGCAAGAATCGGTTCTGCTCGCTCACCTCGGGGCGCTCGACGGGCGTCCCCGACGAGGCCCGACCCTCGATCAGCGCGCGCCTCGCCGACCTCGACTGCACGGTGACCCTCTGGGACGGCGAGTGGTACGGAGACCCGAAGGCGCGCGCGTGCCTGCACGCGGTCGAGGCCTTCGGGCAGGCCCTCGCGGCCCGTGGTGTGGCGGACTGACAGCATGCATCGGGCGTGGCAGTAACCGGCAGCATCGTCCCTGGTGACGCACCACGCCGACCCTGGCACGGTGGCGTCCGATGGCCTCGACCGCCCCGGCGCGCGTCGCCCCGCTCGACTCGCTGCGGGGCCTGGCGGCGCTCGCCGTGGCCGTGTTCTCGCACTACCAGCACTTCGGCGGCGACCACGCGCGCTACCCGTTCGCCGGCACCTCGTGGGGCGCCTGGCTGTACGGCAACAGCTGGTTCCTGGTCGACTTCTTCTTCCTGCTCAGCGGCATGGTGCTCACGCTGCGCTACCTGCGACCGCTGGCCGCCGGCGCCGTCGGCGCGCGCGAGTTCTTCGTGCTGCGGCTCTCGCGGCTGTACCCGCTGCACGCGCTCACCCTCGCCGTCTGCGCCGTCGTCGAGTGGCGCCTGCTCGCGCAGAAGCGGCCCCCGCTGATCTACGGCAACGCCGACCTCTACCACTTCTTCCTCAACGCCACCTACCTGCAGGCGGGGTGGTTCGACTACGGGTGGTCCTACAACGGGCCGTCGTGGTCGGTGTCCGTCGAGATCTGCGCCTACGCGCTGTTCTTCGTCTTCGCGACGGGCCACGGCGGCCTTCGCTACCTGCCGCGCGCCGTGCTCGGGCTCCTGCTCGGGCTCTCCATCGCGCGCATGGGCTTCTCGTTCCCCTTCTTCAACCAGAACGTCGCGCGGGGGCTCATCGGGTTCTTCCTCGGGTCGCTCTTGTGGCTCGGCGTCGAGGCGGCGCGGGCGGCGCGCGTCGGGCCCAACCTCGGCTACGCGTGCCTGCTCGCCTTCGCCACCGTCGTCGGGCTCTCCGAGCTCATCGGCTACAAGGAGTTCGTCGGCATCACGCCCCTGCCCCACGCCCTCGTGGTCTTCCCGCTGCTCGTCGTCGCCTGCCTCGAGGTGCCGCTGCTCGCCCGCCTGCTGTCGCTCCGACCGCTGCGCTTCCTCGGGGACATCTCCTATTCGGTCTACATGGTCCACGTCCCGCTCCAGATGATCGTGCTCAGCGCCCTCAGCGCCCGCGCGGTGCCCACCGACCGACCGTGGGTGTTCTTCGCCTATGCCGCGGGGGTGATCGGCCTCGCCACCTTGAGCCACCGGTTCGTCGAGCTGCCGCTCCAGCGGCGGCTCCGCGCGCGCCTGTTGCCGACGAGTGTCCAGCAGGGCTGACTATTCCGGGCGCCACGTGGGGTGCGCGGAGAACAGGCCGTCGGACACGCCGATCCGCCACGCGAGGAACAGCCCGAACGCGAGGCTCACCGCGCCGGTGAGACGGGCGATGCGACGCGGCCAGAGGGTGCCCTGCCGCGCGGCCGCTTGCAGCGGCACCACGATGGCGGTGGTGATCAGCATCATGCCGGCGATGGTGCCGACGCCGAAGATCAGCAGGTACAGCACGGCCCACCGCGCGTCGCGGATGGTGGTGAGCACGAGCAGCGCGATGGCCGCCGAACCGGCGAGCCCGTGCACCACGCCCACCACCAGCGAGCGCAGGAGCCGCCCGAGGTGGAGCCCGGACGGTGGCGCCTCGGCCGGCGCGGGCCGCTCGTGGGCCGCCGCGTCGATCCGCTCGATGGTGCCGGTGACGTTGAGCACACCGAGCACGATCAGCATGAGGGCCACGGCGAACTCCATGGCGAGGCCGAGCCGCGGGGGCACGACCAGCCGGAAGAACACCATGGCGCCCCCCACCACGAGCAAGGTGGCGGTGTGGCCGACGCCCCACACGCTCCCGAGCAGCGCGGCGCCGCGCACACCGCGCTCGCGGCTCACGATCGTCGTCACCGCGACCACGTGATCCGGATCGGTGGCGTGCCGCATCCCCAGCACGAAGCCGAGGGCGAGGATCGAGAGGAGCGAGGTCACGGGCGGGGCCGGGGACCATACTCCGTCGCCGCCGCGTCGTCGCTCGGGGCCCAGCCGTGGAGGCTGCTAGCCTCCCGCCGTGGCTCCCTCCGACAACCCGCTGGTCGACGATCGCACCGTCACGTTCCTGCTCGACGAGGTGCTCGACCTGCGCGCGCACCTGGCCGCGATCCCCTACTTCGAGGGCCACGATCGCGAGGGGGTCGAGGTGCTCCTCGACATGGTGCGCAAGCTCGCGCGGCGGGTCTTCTACCCGACCTACAAGGTGCAAGACGAGCAGCCGCCCGTGTTCCGCGACGGCCGGGTGCATCTGCACCCGAGCTTCCACGCGGCGTGGCCGGCGCTCGTCGAGACCGGCCTGCTGTCCGCGACGCGCCCGGTCGAGCACGGCGGCCAGCAGCTCCCGTTCCTCGTGCACGCGGTGGCCGCCGCCTACCTCGGCGCGGCCAACCTCAACCTGGTGGGGCTCGCGATGCTCACGACCGGCGCCGCGCACCTCGTCGAGGCGTTCGGCGACGACGCCCTGCGCGCAGCGTGGATGGCCCCGCTCTACGCCGGCACCTGGACCGGCACCATGGCGCTGACCGAGCCCCAGGCCGGCTCGAGCCTGGCCGACGTGGAGACGACGGCGCGCCAGGCGGCGGACGGCAGCTACCGGATCCGCGGCAGCAAGATCTTCATCAGCGGCGGCGACCACGACCTCGGCGGCAACGTGGTGAACCTCGCGCTCGCCCGCATCGTCGACGCCGACGGCCACGCGATCCCCGGCACCCGCGGCCTCTCGCTGTTCGTCGTGCCGCGGCTGCGCCTCGAGCAGGGGCGGCTCGTCGACAACGACGTGGTGACCACCCAGGTGATCCACAAGATCGGCTGGCGCGGTCTGCCCTCGATCGCCCTCTCGTTCGGCGACCGCGACGACTGCCACGGCTACCTCGTCGGCCCGCCCGGGCGCGGCATGCCGCAGATGTTCCAGATGATGAACGAGGCGCGGGTCGGCGTCGGCGTCGCGGCGACGGCCACGGCCTCGGCCGCCTACCACGAGTCGCTCGCCTACGCGCGGGCGCGCCCGCAGGGCCGCGACGCCCG
>CAZUZY010000376.1:0-8435 GCA_964624885.1 uncultured Polyangiales bacterium
GAGGCGGGCGCGCGCTCCGCCGGCACGGCCTCGGTCAACACGACGAGCAGGTGGAGGAGTGTGGTCGTCGATGGCACGATCGCCGACGCCAGCCCTTCGACGGCAGCCACGAGCGCCGCGGACGCCGTCTCGGCGGGGGCCACCGACTCCGCGAAGCCACCGTCGCTCGCGACGACGTGCAGCGCGGTCAACCCGGCCTCTCCGACGAGGTGCGTGAGCAGCAGAGGCTCGACGTCGAACATCAGCGCAGCGACGAGGCTATCACGCGCCGAGGGGTGCTCCTGGCGCACCGGCCGCCCCGATTTGATCGCGTTTGACCCGACTTGATCGGGGTCGCGCCCTAGGTTGGCTGCCGCTGGGCAGGTCGCCCAGAGGAGGATTCTGTCGTCATGCGCCACATCGCCCATCTCGTGCTGTCCGTCTCGCTCGTCACCCTCGCCGCGGGCTGCGAGAAGCCCTCGAACGCCGCCTCGGAGGGGTCCTCCTCGGCCGCGAAGGAGGAGAAGGGAGCGACGAAGGAGAAGGAGAAGGAGAAGGTCAAGGAGGCCCCCAAGGTCACCAAGATCGAGAAGGTCGGCCTCTCGGTCGAGCTGCCGCCCGAGTCGACGGTCAGCGACGGCATCGGCGACAAGAGCGCGATGGTCAGCACCGGCAACTGCACGCTGACCGTCTCGGCCGCCAAGGACACCGATCCGAAGACCTCGGAGGACGGCAAGGGCGGCGCGCTCGCCACCGAGAACATGAAGATCGAGAAGCTCTCCGACGGCTGGTACATCACCTCGGAGAACACCGGCAGCGCGGGCCGCAACTACTGGCTCACCATGCGCCGCGAGATCGGCGGCAAGGGCTACATGTGCGAGACCATGCAGTCGAACGCCGACCAGGTGAAGTGCGCGATCGCGATCTGCAAGGGGCTCAAGTAGGCGCGTCAGCCGCCGGCGGCGTCGGGGCCCGCATCGCCGGCGGGCGTGGTCGTGTCGATGTCGAGCGCGTCGATCTCGAGGCAAGCGCCGCCGGGCACCGGGGTCGACTTGTAGGTCTTGCCGGCGTAGTCGATGGTCACCTCGACGAGCTTCACCTTCTCGAGGCGGCCCTTCACCTCGCCGGTGGTCGGCGTGGGGTTCACCGTGAGCACGAGCGTGCCCGACGCCTGGAAGAAGTACCGCGCGGCCTCTCCCGCGGCGTTCATGTCCTCGAACACGGCCACGCAGTGGGAGCACGTGGAGAAGTTGGTCTCCTTGCCCGCGCCCAGATCGAACGTGCCCGGCGCCTGCTTGCTCGTGAACTCGTAGAGCTGGATCTGGAACTCGTCCGCGACGCTCGTGCCGAGCGCCGGCTCCGGCACGCCGACGAGGGCCGAGTAGTTCTCGCCCGGCTTGCCGAACTCGGGGTCACGGATCAGGTTCTTGACCACGAGCTTCTTGCACGCCGCTGGCGCGGTGTCGGTCGCGGCGTCCGTCGCGGCGTCGGTGGCGACCTCGGTCGCCCCCGTGTCCGTGGCAGTCGTGCCGCTGCTCTCCGAGCCACACCCCGCCATCGCGGCGATCGTCAACGCCCACCCCGTGAGAGTCCTCATGGCGGGGTCTGGTAGTGCAGTCGCGGACGTCGGTCGAGCTACGCCCCGGGAGGCCACAGACCGCGAACGCCACGCGGGAGCGATCGACCGTCGAGGCTCGACGGATTCACGCTCCAACGGCCGGCGAGCCGAAGGACCCAGTCCTCGTCGACGGACTCGAAGCCGGCCGCGACCTCCTTCTCGGCGGCGGTCCGGGCGCCGAGGTCGAACTCCACGTCGCCCTCTCCGGTCGAGAACGCCCGCACGAGCACGCCCTTGTCCGCCGAGATCCACTGGTGCGCCTCGCTCACCCGGTGGGTGGCGAAGTACTGGACCTCTGTCGAGAGCTTCTCGCTGAGCCGGCGGATGTGATCCGGCAGCTTCGCGGTGTCGGTCTTCATCGAGCCCACCAGGCCGAACAACGCAACCCCAGCAACGAGGACCCAGCCGTCGATCGGTGGCGTGACGAAGACGGACCGCGTGTCGGAGGCGTACGCCGCCTCCACGCCAGCGGTCCAGGACACACTCGCGGCATCGGTGATGCCGAGGCCACCGATCACCGCACGAGGATCGGACGAGCGAATCGCGAGCCACGCGCACTTGTAGCCGAAGCCGACGGCGGGCTCGGTCGCGAGGCTCGGTGGGGTCGCCGGGGGCGGTGCGTCCTGGGTCACGGGCGAAGATCTCCTGCACGCGGCGAGCACGCTCGCGACCAGCAAGGAGACGACGGCCGCGCGCGCCTTCATGGCCGCCATCGGTAGAGCGTCGGCGAGGGGAGAAGAAGCAGGTTCGCGCTCCCGCCGAGCTCGGCTCAGGACGCCTTGCGGCCGTCCTTCCGCTTCACGCGCAGCACCGCGATCTTCGTCGAGTGCTCGAACGGCGCCGGGTCGACCGGCGGCGTGCCGACGCGCGTCTCCGGGAACCCCTTCACGTCGTCCGGCACCCCGATCGTCCGCTCGATCGTCAGCCAGCCGCCCTCGCCCATCGCCTCGAGCGCGCGGTGGAGCTCGGCGCCCGGCAAGAACAGGGCGTTGTTCACCGCCACGAGGCGACCGCCGTCCGCGATCAGCGGGCGCACCTTGTCGAGCACGCGCGTCGCCGACGCCGCGAGGTCCACCTTGCCCTTGGCCGTCTCCGAGAAGAACGGCGGATCCACGAACACGCAGTCGAACAGCCCGCCCTCGCGCTTGAGGCGCCCGACCGCCTCGAAGATGTCCTCCGCCCGGAAATCGACGCGGCGGATCGGCCAGCCGTTCCGCGCGTACGAGGCCTTGGCGAGCTCGAGGAACGCCTTGCTGCGGTCGACGTGCACGACCTCGCGCGCGCCCCCGGCCATCGCCGCCACGCCGAGGCTGCCGGTGTGGGCGAACGTGTTGAGCACCCGCTGGCCCGACAGCTCGGCCTTCGCCCAGGCGCGGAGCTCGCGGGTGTCGAGGTAGAAGCTCGTGTCACGGTTCTGGCGCAGCGCGATCGCATAGGCCACGCCGTGCTCGCGGATGCCGCGGTCGAGGGCTCGCTCGTCGCCGAACAGGAGCACGCCGTTGCGCGCCTCGCTGTCGGCCGAGGACCGCACCTTCCACAGCGCGGCGCGGATCCAGGGGAACCGCGCCCGCGCGAGCGCGACCACCCGCTCGGCAGCCGCGCGATCGCCTTCGCTGTCGTCGGCGTAGTCGTGGAGCACGAGGGTGCGGGCGTAGAGATCGACCGCGAGGGCGGGGTAGCCCTCGTAGAAGCCGGCGAAGAGCCGGACCGCGCCGTCGTGCTTCGCGTCGAGGGGGCCACGCGCGACGACCGCGCGCTCGAACGCTGTCTCGAGTTCCATGCGCGCATGGAGCGCGCGCGGCGGCCGGCGCGCAAGGGTCACTTCACGGCGATCGCAGTCTTCGTCCAGCGCGGGCTCACGGCCGAGGCGAGGGCGGTCTGGCCGGGCATCCAGAACGGTGCCGCGCTCGGGTCGAAGTCGCCGCTCGCGGCCTTCTTGCGGTCGATCGCGGTGATCCACATGTTCTTGCAGAGGCCGCGTCCCTGGGGGATGCACGCAGGCGGGAGCGCCACGCCCTTGGCCATGCGGTGCCCGTAGGGGCGCTCGGTGGAGAAGGCGATCCACGCGTAGTCGGCGCCGACCGAGGGCGCCCACTGGGGCCACGTCGAGTTGCTGTCGTCGGGGCCGCTGGCGTTGGCGAGCTCGATGACCTTGCCGTCGGCGCGTCGCACCAGCGCGACCTTGCCGCTGCCGTTCACCGCGTCGGTCTGGAACCGGATCGGCCACCAGCCCTTGCTGCGCGTGAACGCGACGAACGCGTCGTCCGGCGAGAGCTGAGGGAGCACGTTGGTCTGCCAGGTGTCGAGCGAGGTGCTGGCCGGGGGCGCGACCAGCACCTTGGGCGCGCCGAAGGTGAACGCCTTGCCGTCCCAGGTCACCTTGGCCTCGACGATCGAGCTCGCCACCGCGTCGTCGCCGAGGTCGCGCACCCACGCCTTGGCCGGCGTGCCCGAGGGGTTGCTCATCTCGCTGTCGTAGGCCGCGAACACCACCACGCCCGACGGCGACCAGTCGGGCTGCAGGAGGTCGTGGGGCACCGTGCTCGGGAACGCGGCGAGCCACTCGGTGAGGTTCGACGGCACGTCCTTGCCGGTGTCCGGGTCGACGAGCCCGAGACGCACGTGACCTGCCACGTTCATCGCCGTCGTCGGATCGGCCTTGCTGACGAGGAGCGCGGGGACCGTCGTCTTCTCGGAGGGGTTGAACGCGCCGTACGTCCACTTGAAGCCGGGGGTGACCTTGGCGCCAGGCTCGATGGTGGCGTCGTAGGTCTTCTTGTCGTCGGACACCTTGAGGGTGCCGAGGCCGAAGGTGCCACTCGTGTAGGCGATGCGTGCGCCGTCGCGGGACACCGTGTGGCAGGCCACGCAGACGCCGGGGCTCCCGGGCGCGTACGAGCTCCCCTTGGTCGGGAGCGTGGCGAGCGCGCCAGTGGCAAAATCGAGGACCTTCAGCGAGCCGCTGCTCGACTCCCAGTAGTAGATGGAGGATTCGTCGATGCGGTCGCGGGCCACGGTGAGCTTGACCGGCGCCGACACGTGCAGCCCGGTCGCGCCGAGCCCTTCGACGGTGAGCGTGGCCTCGGCGCCGGCGACGGTCGCGATCACGGTCGCCCAGGGGGTGGTGGGGAAGAGCGCCTCGCGGGTCTTGCTGTAGAAGGTCACGTCGAGCAGGCCGGCGCTCGCCGCGCGCACTCGATACACCGTGCTGTCGCCGCCGACCGTCCACTGCACCTCCATGGGCGGGACGTTGCTCGGCACGATGGCGCCCTCGAGCGGGTACTCGATCTTCGGCTGCGCGCTGGCCGTGGGGTCGACCGCGGCGCCCGTGAACTTCGCCTTCTCGCTCGCGTCGAAGCCCGGGCCGAACGCCTCTCCCGTGAGCTTCACCTTCACGTTCGCGGTGCCCTTCGCGCCGTCGGCGAGCGAGGCGGTGAGCGTGCCCGCGCCGCCGCGGCTGCCCGCGGTCACCACGGCGCCGGCCGTGGTGGCGAGCGCGCCGTCGCTGATGCCGAGGGTGGCGCTCGCCGTGACGTCGACCTCGGCGCTGGTCGGCGTGAGCTTCTCGAACACCTTGACGGTGGCGCTGGTGCCGGCGGTGGCGCCCAGCACCGTCTCGAGGGTGACCTCGGCGGGCTCGATGCGGAGGGTGGGGGTCACGGCCGGCGTGTCGGTCGCGGTCTCGACGCCGCCGTCGAGAGCCTCGGTCGGCTCACCGCTGCCGTCGGCCCCGCACGCGGCGCCGACGAGGACGGCGGCACCCAGGCTCACGACTCCGACGAGGTTCGGACGATCCATCCGAGGAGCATAGCGCCGCAACACCCCGTTACGATCGATCGTAACCGATCGTTGTGTCAGGCGTTGTTCTCGAGCCAGTAGTCCGGCGTCACGTCCCTCACGAAGCGCGCCGGAACGCCCATCACGACGGTCCTCGGCGCGACGTCGCGCGAGACGAGTGCGCCCGCGCCCACGATGGCGTCCTCGCCGATGGTGATGCCGGGGAGCAGGATCGCGCCGCCGCCCACCAGCGCTCCGCGGCGGATCGTCGGTCCGCGCATGTGCTCGAGGCAGTCCTTGGTGCGGCCCATCCGGTTGTCGTTCATCATCGAGACGCCCGTGCTCACGAAGACGTGGTCCTCGATCTCGACGTCGGCGGTCACGTGGGTGTTGTCCATGACGCGGGTATCGCTGCCGATCCGCGTGTTCACGTTCACGGTGACGCAGCGGGCGATGACGACACGGTCCGCCACCGTCACCCCTTCTCGGAGCGAGCTAAGGTCCGCCAGCATGCAGTCGCGTCCCACGGTCGTGCCGCAGTAGATCACGGCGTTGGCGCCGACGACGCAGCCCTCGCCGATCCGGAGTGGCGCGAGCTCGGTCGTCATGCTGCGGGCCATCGCGCCCACGCGTCGCGGGCGCTTGCCGAGCACGGCGCCCTCGTCGACGTGGACCCCGTCACCGAGGATGGTGCCGGGGTAGACGGTCACGTGGTGCCCGAGCTCGACGTGGTCGCCCAGGACGACGCCATCGCCGAGGACGACGCCCTCGCCGAGGCGGACCCCCTTTCCGAGCTGGGCGCGCGGCGCGACGTTGGAGAACGCGGGGACGAGGGGAAGGGCTTGGATCATGTCCGGCCCTCAGCACCCGGCGTGCCAGCGTGGCACCGAACGTGCTCGGTCGAAGGCATGACGCGGCTCCATCGGTCTCGCGCCCCGGCGGCTCTGCGTGACGAGGTCGTGCCCTCAGGCGCGCGGTCGGCGTCGGCGTGCCCGCCCGAGTCCTGCGAGGACCAGCAGCGCGAGCGCGCCGCCCCTGGTCGCGCCGGGGCTCGTCGCGCACCCCCCGTCGCTCTCCGCGGGGCCGGCGCCGCTCGGCACGCAGACCCGACTCGGCCCGTCGCACGCGTAGCCGAGCGCGCAGTCCGCGCTCGTGCTGCAGCTGTCCTTGCACGCGCCGAGCGAGGCCACGCACGCATAGGGCGCGCAGTCGAACGCGACCGCCGCCGGACAAGGCGCCCCCGCCGCTGCGCAGTAGGTCGCGCCCGTGCCCTGGGAGGGGCCGGTGCAGGTGCTCCGCGCGCACATCGATCCGGCGACCGCGCCCACGCACGCGCCGGCCTCGCCACACGTGCCGGTGCAGGCGCCGCCCGCGCTGCAGTCGCCCTTGAGGTCGACCCCGGCGCCCTCCTTGGTGCAGCGCCCCGGGTTGGCGAGGAGCGCGCACGAGTGGCAGGGCTTGTCGCACGCCTGGTCGCAGCACACCCCCTCGACACAGAACCCCGACGCGCACTCGCTCTTGTCCTTGCAGCGCACGAAGTCCTTGCTGGTCACGAGGGGCTTGCCCTTGCCACCGCTGCAGGTCCCGAGCGTGGCGTTGCAGGCGCCGCCGCCCTCGCAGTCGGCGTCGGACACGCACTTGCTCCGGCAGCTCGCGGTGTCCGCGCAGGCCACGCCACCCGGGCAGACCTCGGCGATCGCGGCCCCACAGGTCGCGCTGGTCCCGCTGCAGCGCGCCGCCGTGCGCACGCCGTCCTTGCACGTGGCCGCGCCGCACACCTTGGTGTCGGGCTCGTAGGCGCAGGCGCCCCCGCGGCACCCGAGCCCGCAGGCGCCCTTGGTGCAGGTTCCCTTGGGGTCGACGGCGCCGTCGACCACGCCCGAGCAGATCCCCTCGAGGCCGGGCAGGTTGCAGGCCGTGCAGCTCCCGGTGCAGGCCGTGTCGCAGCAGTAGCCGTCGACGCACTGGCCGCTGCCACACTCGTCCTTGGTGGCGCACTTGGCAGGATCTGGCAGGAACACGTCGACGTTGTTCGCCGCGGTGCCCGTGGTGCCCCCCGACGCGACGTAGCGCGCGCCCACCATCGAGACGCGGTGCCCGGCGCGACCCTTGGACATCGGGGGTGCGTCGCTGAACGTGCCGGCCTTGGGGTCGTAGAGCTCCGCCGTCGTGAGGGCGGCGCCGCCGGCCGGGAGGACCCCGCCGGACAGCAGCACCTTGCCGTCGGGGAGACGCGCTGCCTGCGCATCGATGCGCGCTGCGCTCGCCGCGCCCGTCGTCGACCACTTGTCGGTGAGCGGCTCGTACACGTCGGTCGCCGCGGTCGTCGCGCCGCCGACCGCCAGCACCTTGCCGTCGAGGAGGGTGACGAGCGAGAACCGACTGCGCGCGGTCGGCGCCGGCGCCGTCTTGGTCCACGTGTTGGTCTTCGGGTCGAAGATCTCGCCCACCGTGAGCCCGCCGCCGATGCCTCCGGTCACCAGCACGCGGCCGTCCTTCAGCACGGCGAGCGCCGCCTGGTCGTGCACCGCGCTCGCGGGGGTGAGCGTGGTCCACGCATCCGCCGCGCGGTCGTAGGCCTCGGCGCTCGAGAGCGAAGTCGTGCCGTCCTGTCCGCCGACGACCAGCACGCGTCCGTCGGCCAGCACCGTGGCGAGGTGACGACGACGCGCAACCTTCATCGACGCCGCGCTCTTCCAGCCCTTGCCGTCGAACAGCTCGACCGTCGTGTGTCCGGCGCCACCCCCGGTGAGAAGGGCCTGCCCGGTGGAGAGCAGCACCGCCGCGCCGTCGGCGTGGTCGGCGGTCGTGTCGGGCAGCGGCACCGCGCTCCCGTCGGTCGGGTCGAGCAGCGCGGCCTTCTTCAGCGGGCCCGCGAGCAGCACCTTGCCGCTCGGTAGCGCCACGGAGACGTGGTTGTAGAACGAGCTCGGGAGCGTTCCCGTGGTCCACTTGGGGTCGACGACGATCGGGTATGTGAGACCCGTCACGTCGAGGGTCAGGGTGAGGACGCCGTCGCGCAGCTCCGCGTCGAGCGCGCGCTCCACGCCGCGGGCGTCCC
>CAZUZY010000377.1:0-8424 GCA_964624885.1 uncultured Polyangiales bacterium
CGTCCGGGCCCGCGCCGGCCCACCTCGGCGCGCTGGTCCTGCTCGCGCTCCTCGGTGTCCGTACGCGACGCCGCGCTCAGTCGCTCCAGCCGCCCGGCACGAGCACCCAGCCGCCCCCGAGCGAGACGTAGGTGCTCACCTTCCACTTCGCGCCCGGGGTGGGCGGCATCCGCCAGGCGCCTCCGATCCAGATCCACCCCTCCACGGCGAAGAACCAGTAGCCCTCGGTCCACACCATGCCGGGCGCGGGGGCCGGCGGCGGGACCTCTTTCTTCGCTGCGGGGGCCGCGCTCGGCGCCTTCGCCGTCTTGCCCTCGTCGACGTCCTTCTTGGGCACCTTCCACGTGCCGGGCGACCAGACCCACGACGTGTGCCAGGTGTAGCTGCCCGACACCCACACCGCGTTGTCGCTCGGCTTCGGCGGCGGAGTCTCGGCGGGCGGCGGCGGGGGCTTGCCGTAGGGCGTGGTGGCGCCGGGGGCCGTGGTGCCCTTCTTGGGATCGGGGCCGTCGCCGAACTCCTTGCGGCAGGCGTCGGACCAGACCTTCTTCGCCTTCCACGCGTCCCAGCACGCCTTGTTCCGAGCATCACGCTCGGGGACGTCGCCGGCCAGCGCGCGGCAGTCGTCGGGCCAGACCTTCGACGCGTAGTAGTTCTTGAAGCACAGGTTGATCGCCACCCCCTTCTCCGCGGCCTTCTTCTTCGTCGCCTCGCGCTCCTCGATCTTCTTGCCGACCTCGATCTTCCACGCGGGCACGTCGACCGGCACGTACACCCCCTGCTCCACCTCGATGTAGGCGTCGTCGCCGAAGTCGAGCGCGACCTCGCTCCACACCGTGAGATCCACGCGCGCGGTCGGCGGCTTCGTGTAGTCGAAGTGGACGGTGAACTTCGCGTTGGGGGGCAGCTTCACCTTGGGCGCCGGCACCTCGACGATCAGATCGACCTTGCCCCCGAAGGAGCCCCCCGGCCCTCCCGAGCCGACCGGCGGCGGTGGTGGTGGGGTGCCCTTCGGCTTGCCGGAGCCGCTCCCGAGCGGCGTCGGGCCGGGCGGCGGCTGCTCGAGCTTGCAGAACGCGTTGTCGGGCTCCTTGACCCACTGGTTGTCGGCCCCGAGGGTGTAGAACAAGCTGCTCGTGACGCCGGCGTAGCCTCCGCCCTTGAACTCCCACCGGCCGGTCATCGCCTTGCCACCGTGGATGGTCACCTTGGCGTACTCGCTGAACTCGCCACCCAGCGGCTCGAGGGCGAAGTCGAACGGGCCCTGCGCGCAGCGGCGGGTCAGCGCGAAGATGCGCGTGCGCTTCGGGACCATGTCGGCGAGCGCGGTGCCGACGACGATGCGGGTGTACAGAGGCGGAGGCTGGTAGGTCGGCGGCGGCGCGGTGGCGGCCGGACCCGGTGCCGGGCGAGGACTCGCGCTGCAGGCAACGAGGGCCAGGGACGCGACGAGTAGGGCCGTGTAGCCGAGGCGCATAGCTCGCCAGACGTCCTCGAACCGCGCCTGATTCAATGGATTGTGCGCCCGCGTGCCTGATCTCTGGCCCAGATCGTACCGTCCAGTGGTGTGCGCCGCGGGGTCTTCGACGGCGACCACTTCTTCGTTATCTGGATGGGGTGTTAGGCTCGATACAGGAGGAGCTTGATGAAGGACTTGTTCAAGGGACGCTTTGCCACCCTGGCGCTGGCTCTCGGATTGGTGAGCTGCACCGCCATGGCTGGCTGCGGGGGTGACTCGACGGTGGAAATCGTCGACGACACGGGGACGACGAGCGAGACGGGCGACGACACCGGGACCGCGGGAGACTCCGCGGGCGGTGACTCGTCGACGGACACCGGCACCGGCACCGACACCGGGACGGACGACGGGGGCACCGACGGCACGGTGACCGATGGCGGCTCCGACGGAGGCTCGGACGGCACGGTGACCGACGGGACCACGACCGACGGGACCACGACCGACGGCACCACGACCGACGGCACCACGACCGACGGCAGCACCGGTCCGACGCTGAGCATCGCCGACGTCGCCCTCAGCGAGGGCAACAGCGGCACCACCAACGCCGTGTTCACCGTGACCCTCTCGGCGGCGTCCACCTCGGCCGTCACCGTCAACTACGCCACCGCCGACGGCACCGCGACCACCGCCTCGGGCGACTACGTCGCCGGGTCCGGCACGCTCACCTTCCCGGCGGGCACGACCACCCAGACCATCTCCGTCCCCATCAACGGCGACACCACCTACGAGAACAACGAGACCTTCACCGTCGCCCTCTCGGCGCCGTCCGGCGCCACGCTCGCCAAGGGCTCGGCCACCGGCACGATCAACAACGACGACGCCGCGCCGACCCTGGCCATCAACAACGTCAACGCGGCCGAGGGCAACTCGGGCACCAAGAACTTCACCTTCACGGTGACGCTCACGGGCGCGACCGAGGTCCCGGTGACCGTGGCCTACGCGACCGCCAACGACACGGCGACCGCCGGCAGCGACTACACCGCCACGTCGGGCACCCTCACCTTCGCGCCCGGTGACATCGCCAAGGCGATCAACGTCCCCGTGATCGGCGACACCACCTCCGAGCCCAACGAGGCGTTCCTCGTGCAGCTCTCCTCGGCCACCGCGGCCACGATCACCGACGCGAGCGGCACCGGGAACATCTTCAACGACGACGGCACGACCACCCTGCCCTCGCTGACGATCGCCAACGCGACGACCACCGAAGGCAACACCGGCACCAAGACCATGACCTTCACGGTCACCCTCTCGGCCGCCGCCACGGGCACCGTCACCGTCAACTACGCGACGAGCAGCGCGGGCGGCGGCGGCGGCGGTGGCATCACCCCGGCCACGGCCGGCACCGACTACGTGGCCGCCAGCGGCACCCTCACCTTCGCGGCGGGGGAGACCAGCAAGACCATCTCGGTGACCATCAACGGTGACACGCTCAACGAGGCCGACGAGACCTTCTTCGTCAACCTGAGCGGCGCGAGCGGCGCGTTCATCGCCGACGGCTTCGCCACCGGCACCATCACCAACGACGACGCGCTGCCGAGCTTCACCATCAGCGACGTCACCAAGGCCGAGGGCACGGGCGGCGGTGGTCCGACCGCCTTCACCTTCACCGTCACGCTGTCGGCCGCCTCGGGCCGCAACGTGGGCGTCAACTGGGCCACGGCGGCCGGCACCGCCACCGCCGGGTCCGACTACGGCAACGGCAACGGCTTCCTGGTCTTCGCGCCCGGGACGACCACCCGCACCATCACGGTCAACGTCAACCCCGACGCCGTCAAGGAGTCGGACGAGACGTTCTTCATCAACCTGACCGGGGCGTTCAACGCGACCATCTCGGACGCGCAGGGCGTGGGTACGATCACCAACGACGACTGACGTAGAGCCAGTCACTCCCGAGCCGCGCGCGTCCCCTGGGCGCCCGCGGCTTCGGCTTTTTGTTCGCCACGGGAAGCCCGAGCCCTCCTGCGCTAGGAGCACCGCCATGGCCAAGATCACCTTCAAGGGCAACCCCGTCGAGACCAGTGGCGAGCTCCCCACCGTGGGCAAGCCCGCCCCCGCGCTCGAGCTCACCAAGACCGACCTCTCCGACGTGTCGCTGGCGGCCTTCGCCGGCAAGAAGAAGCTCCTCACCATCAACCCGAGCCTCGACACCGGCGTGTGCCAGGCCACGGTCCGCAACTTCAACAAGAAGGCCGTCGAGCGCGGCGACACGGTCGTGCTGTCCATCAGCTCCGACCTCCCCTTCGCCGCCAAGCGCTTCTGCACGGCCGAGGGCATCGACGCGGTCGTGCCGCTCTCGCTGATGCGCTCGCGCAAGTTCGCCAAGGACTGGGGCCTGCTCATGACCAACGGCCCCCTCGCCGGCCTGGTCGCGCGCGCGGTCGTGGTGCTCGACGAGCACGACGTGGTCAAGTACGTCGAGCTGGTGCCGGAGATCGCGCAGGAGCCGAACTACGAAGCGGCCCTCGCGGCGCTCTAGTCGCGCTCCTCTAGTCCGAGAGCGTCAACCAGTAGAGGTCCCGGGACGGACCCGACGCCTTGCCGAGGATCGCGCGGCTCGGGTCGCCCGGCACCGGCGCGAAGCCCTCGACCTCCACCTTCGGGAAGACCGGCTGCGACCACAGCTTGTCGAGATCGTAGATCGTGCCTCCGTCGTAGCCGTAGGCGATCAGGCGGCGGTCCCCGGCGAACGCGACCCAGTAGTTGGTCCCGCTCGGGATCGTCGCCACGCGGCGGATCGTGCGGGCGGCGAAGTCCGCGTGGTGGAGCGCGCGGTCCTTCCCGCCGTTGTCGCCGTAGAGCAGGTGGGTGCCCGCGTTGTCGAACCCGAGCCAGCGATCGGCCGGGGCGTCCGACACGTCGTCGACCTTGCCGTCGGCCACGGTCACGCAGCTCACCTTGCGCCCGACGCGCACGAAGCAGAGCCGGTCGCCGGTGGGCGAGAGCTGCACGTCGCTGAACGCGCCGACCTTGGACTCCTCGAGGAACGCGGTGTGGACCCCGGTCGTCGGGTCGATCGACAGCGCGCGCGAGTACCAGAGACCGACGCCGTAGTTCTGCTTGGCGCCCTGCTCGAGGAGCACCCACCGCTTGCCGTCGCGGCTGACCTGGGGGCGACCGCACTGGTCGGCGAGACCGAGCGCCACGGGGGTCGCGCCGGTCGTCGAGAGGTCGAGCTTCTTGAGGCGGCACCCGTTGTGGAACAGCACCGTCTTCGCGTCGGGGAAGCCCACCTCGGCGGCCCAGTACTTCCCCGACCCGACCGACCCGAACTGCTTGAAGGCGTCGTCGAGGCGGCGCACCTCCTTGCCGGTCGGCACGGCCCACACGACGAGCTGTCCGTCCTCGTCGCTCGTGACGACGTTCTTGCTGTCGGGCGACCACGCCGAGCGATACCCGCGCGTGCCCTTGAGCACGACGCCCAGCGGCGCGGTGAGCGAGCCGAGCCGGGTGGTCGCGCCGGCGAGCAGGAGCGCCTTGCCGTCGGGCGCGAAGCGCGGGAACGGCGTGGCCCCGGCGAGGAGCGAGGTCTTCGGCGCGGCGGTCTTCGCGATGAGGATGTAGTCCGCGCCACGCACGAACGGGCCGGTCTTGGCCGACGTGAGCACGGTCGTGGGCGCGGGCGCCGACGTCGCGAGCGGTGGGATCGTCGGCCACGAGATCGGTGGGAGCGACCCGGTCGGGAACGGTGGGACGATCTGCGCGGTCGCGCGACGCAGGTTGGGGACCAGCACGACCGCCGAAGCGAGCAAGGGCAACGCAACCGAGCGCAGGCGCATTCGTCAAGCGTACCCCTCCGGCCACGAAAGCGCTGCAACCGCGCGGGAGCTTGGTACCCTTTTCCGATGCAGAAGCGGGGGCTCTGGCTGGTCGCTCTCCTCGTCGGGTGTGGGAACGGTGTCTCGACGGGAGACGAGCCGGACGCAGCGGCACCGGTCGCGGCTCCCCGTTTCGCGCGGGACGGCGCCGCGCTCGTGCCGCTCCGCGAGAGCAAGCTCGCGATCCGCATCGACGCCGACGCGCGCGGGCCCGTCCGACTCGTCGACGCTCGCTCGAAGCTCTCGCTGTCGGCGAGGTTGGTCGGCGCGCGCGAGGCCGCGCCCACGTTCGAGGGCGACGCGGTCGTGTTCGCGGATGCGCTGGGCCCTGGCGTGGAGCTGCGCCGTCACGTCCTCGCCGAGGGTGTCGAGGACTTCGTGACGCTGCCCCGTCCCCTCGCGGAGCCCTCGCTCGCATGGCAGCTGGAGCTCGGCACCGAGGTCGCCGGCCTGCGCCTCACGGCAGACGTGCTCGAGCTGCTCTCGCGCGACGGCGTCCCTCGGCTCCGGGTGCCGCCGCCGTGGGTGCGCGACGTGGCGGGCGTGCGGCACGCGGCGAAGCTCGCGATCGAGGGTTGCGCCGTCGACACGTCGACGGCCGATCCGTTCGGGCGCGCGGTGGTCGATCCGGGCGCGCGCTCGTGCACGCTCCGCATCCGCTGGCCCGCGGGCCTCGCGCACCCGCTGCTCGTCGACCCGGCGTGGACCGCCACCGGCAACCTCATCACCGGGAGACGGGCACTGCCCGCGACCGTGCTGGCGTCGGGCCGCGTGCTCCTCGTCGGAGGCAACAGCGACGCGGCCTCCAGCGGCGTGCTCTCGACGGCGGAGCTCTACGATCCGGGCAGCGGCACCTTCGCCTCGGCCGGCGCCATGGCGGTCACCCGCGCGGACGCCACCGCCACCCTCCTCGGGAGCGCCAAGGTACTGGTCGCCGGAGGCATCGTGGACACGAGCATGGGCGCCGTCCACTCGAGCGCCGAGCTGTACGACCCGGCCACGGGCTGGTCCTCGGCCGGCACCATGACCGCGAAGCGCGCTCGCCACAGCGCGACGTTGCTCCCGAGCGGCAACGTGCTCCTCGTGGGCAGCGGCAGCGACGCCGACCTCGCGGATTTCCGCTCCACCGCGGAGATCTACACGCCGGGCGCCGGGTTCGCCGCGACGGGGAGCATGGCCGGCTTGCGCAACCGACACCTCGCCACGCTGCTCCCCGGCGGCAAGGTCCTCGTCGCCGGTGGATCGTTCAACGGCCCCTCTTTCACCGCGCTCTCCACGGCGGAGATCTGGGACCCGGGCCCGGGGACGTGGTCGGCCACCGGCTCCATGGCGACGAAGCGCTCGGAGGTGGTCGGCGGCATGTTGCCGTCGGGCAAGGTGCTGCTCGCGCTGGGCCGCTCCACCGGCGGCACCTACGAGACCACCGCCGAGCTCTTCGACCCCGCGACGGGCTCGTTCACTCTCACGGGCTCGGCGTCCGACCTCCACACCGCCGCGGGCGCGTTCCTCCCCGACGGTCGCTTCGTCGTCACCGGCACCGACAGCAGCGTGCTCGTCCAGAGCACCGAGGTCTACGCTCCCTCCACGGGCACGTGGTCGAAGGTGAGCCCGAGCCTGAACAGGCGTCGCCACCACGTCGCCGTGGCTGTCTCCGGGGGTCGGATCCTCGTGGCCGCCGGCGTCGGTGGCGCGACCTACCCGTTGGAGGCCGAGCTCTTCTCCACGCTGGCCACCGGCACGGCGTGCGTCGGCGCAGGCGAGTGCACCACGGGCTTCTGCGCCGACGGGGTCTGTTGCGACGCAGCGTGCACCGGCACGTGTCAGTCCTGTACCGCTGCCCTCAAGACCGCCGGCGCCGACGGCGCCTGTGGTCCGAGCAAGGCCGGGCTGACCGAGGCCGCGTGTACGGCGAGCAGCACCGCCACCTGCGGCCTCGACGGCACCTGCGACGGCGCGGGCGCCTGTCGCAAGTGGGTCTCGGGCACCACCTGCGTAGCCTCGTCGTGCGCGGTCACCACCCAGACCAACGCGTCGCTGTGCGACGGGCTCGGGACCTGCGTCGCCAAGGGCACCACGGCCTGCGCCACCGGCTACGGCTGCGCGGGGATCGTGTGCGCGACCACCTGCGCGAGCGACGCGAACTGCGCCGCCGGCTACTGGTGCAGCGGCACGAGCTGCGTGCCCAAGCTCGCCGACGGCACGGCGTGTGGCGCCGGAAACCAGTGCACGTCGGGCTTCTGCGCCGACGGCGTGTGCTGCGCGACCAAGTGCGACGCGCTGTGCGACGCGTGCACCAAGGCGCTCAAGGGCAGCGGCGCCGATGGCACCTGCGGCCCCGTCCCGGCCGGCGACCTCGGCCGCGGTCTCTGCAAGGACACGAGCTACTGCGCCGAGGGCGCCTGCAAGGCCAAGAAGGAGAACGGCCTCGCCGCCGCGGCGGGCTTCGAGTGCACGAGCGGCATCGTCGCCGACGGCGTGTGCTGCGCGACCGCCTGCGACGGCGTCTGCGAGGCGTGCGACATCGCGGGCACCAAGGGCACGTGCGCGCCGGTGAAGGGTGCGCCCAAGCACGGCACCTGCCCGGCGGCCGGCGCCGACCCGTGCTCGGCCTCGAGCTGCGACGGCGCCACACGCAAGACCTGTGCGCTCTTCGCCGGCCCCGACGTCGTGTGCCGCCCCGCGTCCTGCACGGGCGGCGTCGAGACGGCCGAGGCCAAGTGCGAGGGCAAGGGCGCGTGCCCCGCCGAGACCACCCGCCCTTGCGACCCGCTGGTGTGCGACGGCACCCAGTGCCGCAAGACCTGCCGCAGCGACACCGACTGCGCCCCGCCCAACCACTGCGACGAGGTCACCAAGAGCTGCGTGAAGGGCGCCACCTGCGACGGCGACCACACGGTGCTCTCGGCCACCGGCGGCAAGAAGGACTGCGCGCCGCTCAAGTGCGCCGGCGATCGCTGCCTCGAGCAGTGCAACTCGTCCGCGGACTGCATCACCGGGTTCGCCTGCGACACGGCGACCAAGACCTGCGCGACCGCCACGGCGGGCCCCACCGAGGACTCGGGCGGCTGCGCGATGGGGCCTCGGGGCGGC
>CAZUZY010000378.1:0-8401 GCA_964624885.1 uncultured Polyangiales bacterium
GCGCGGGTGGCACCACGCCCAAGCCCGCGCCCACGCCCACGCCGACCACCTCGGCGAAGCCCACGACCCCCGCGCCGAGCGCCTCGGCGAAGCCCACGACCCCCGCGCCGAGCGCCTCGGCGAAGCCCACGGCCACCGCCGCCCCGTCCACCAGCGCCAAGCCAGCCCCGTCCGGTGGCGCCGTGAAGGACAAGTTCTAGACTGCAGTCGTCTGGAACTGTGGCCCTCGACCCGCTGTCCGTCTCTCCAGGAGCCCCCATGAAGCTGTCTCACCTCCTCCTCGGTTCCGTCTTCGTCGCCGCCGCCGTCGCCTCCACCTCGGAGGCGCAGGCCCAGGCGAAGAAGAAGGCCGAGGTCTTCGAGATTGGTCCCATCGTGGTGACGGCCCGGCCCACCCGCCCGAGCGCCATCGTGGAGCTCGGCAAGATCCTCCCCGAGATCGAGATCGAGAAGATCCGCCAGCCGTTCATCAGCAAGATCGAAGAAGCGCTCGCGAGCGACCCGTTCTGAGCATCGCTTGATCGCGCTCGTCCTCGGGATCCTCGTCGTCTCGATCCCCGTGGCCCTCGCCGTCCGCAGCACGCTGCGGCTCGTGCGGGGGCTCGGCGCGATCGACACCGGCGCGGTCGCCCGTGGTCTGGAGAACAACCCCGCGGCCCTGCCTGCCCTCGCGGCCGAGGTCGAGCGCATCGCGCCCGAGAGCCTCGTCGGCCGGCTGGTCGGGGCGATCCTCCTGCCCGTCGATCCCCGACACGACGCGGCGCTCCAGCGACGGCTGGCGCTGTCCGAGGCGGTGTCCGAGGTGGAGCGTGCGGTCTCGCAGGACGCGCGGGTCCCACGGGTCGCGGCCTCCCTCGCGGCCACGGGGGGGCTCTTCGCCGCCGCCCTCACCATGCGGGAGGGGATGCGGGCTCCGATCGTCGAGGGCGTCGATCCGGTGCCTGCGCTCTTCGCCATCGTGGAGCGGGGCCTGATGCTCGCGTGCATCGCCGTCTTCGGGAGTGTGGTGTGCGCCACCCTGCACCGATGTGCGCAGAAGACCCGGACCCGGCAGCTCTCCGAGGTGGACGACCTGGCCGAAGACCTCGAGCGGTGGCTCGACGCCGAGGGGAAGTGAGCCTGGTGAGCGACGAGCAGATCGCTTGAGACGGAAGGCCGTCCAAGTGTACAGTGGAACGATCGTCGGGAACTTCTCGAGAACGTCGCTGTCCATCCCATCACGCCCTGGAATCTCCCGGGTGTTGCTAGGGCACGGAGCGGTTGGCGGAGGTCTTTGGGCATGAACCAGAATCAGGGTCCGCGGTCGCAGCAGCAGGGTGGTGGGGGCGCGGCGAAGCCCGGGCAGATGACCATGGCCATGCGGGCGATGCCCCAGGCCACCGGTCCCAAGGTCCTCCGCATCGGCAAGGTGCAGGGCGGCCGCGTGATCGAGGAGCGCGTCGTCAAGCAGCGCACCCACGTCACCATCGGCTCGAGCCACACCAACATGTTCCTCGCCTCGGGCCAGGGCGTGCCCGAGACGATGCGGCTCTTCGAGCTCGTCGGCAGCGAGTACATGGTGAACCTCGCCGACGCGATGACCGGCCGCGTGGCGCTGCCCACCGGCGTCACCGACGTCGCGCAGGCGCGCGCCAGCGGCCTCGCCAAGAAGGTCGGCAGCTACTACCAGCTCAAGCTCACCGACGACTCGCGCGGCAAGGTCGTCATCGGTGACACCACGTTCCTGTTCCAGTTCGTCGCGCCCCCGCCCGTGCAGCCGAAGCCCCAGCTGCCGCTCGCGGTGCAGGGCGGGCTCGCCTCGCAGATCGACTGGGCGTTCACCATCATCGCGGCGTTCTCGTTCCTCGTGCACTTCGGCTTCGCCGGCGCGGTCAACAGCGACTGGCTCGATCCGCTCGTCGACGAGGAGGGCGAGGTCAAGGGCCTCATCGCCGACGCGTCCAACCGGCCCACGCCTCCCATCGAAGAGAAGAAGGAGGCGCCGTCCGACAAGGACAAGGCCGACAAGGACAAGGACAAGGACAAGAAGGACGACAAGAAGGTCGCCGAGGCCCCCAAGGGCGGCGACAAGAAGGGCCCCGCGGGCCCCGCCGGCCCGGCGCAGATCACCAAGGCCCAGGGCGCGGCGCTCTCCAACGAGCTCGACCAGCTCGAGATGAAGGCCCTCGGCAGCCTGGGTGGCAGCGGCCCCGCGCAGTCGAGCATCATGAAGCCTGGCGCCTCGGCGGCCGACTCGAGCCTCGACGCCATTGCGGCCAA
Source organism: uncultured Polyangiales bacterium (assembly GCA_964624885.1). Classification (GTDB taxonomy): domain Bacteria; phylum Myxococcota_A; class Polyangia; order Polyangiales; family JADJMO01; genus JADJMO01. The sequence continues at coordinate 2,260 of CAZUZY010000378.1, forward strand.
AGGCGGCGGCGTCGACACGAGTGGCACCGGCCTCAAGACCGGCGCTGGCGGTGGTGGTCCGATGATGCCTGGCCAGGGAGGCGGCAAGGGCCTGTCGGGCGTCGGTGACACCAAGGGTGGTGGTGGTGGCGGCGGCGGCGGCGGCGGCGACAAGTCGACCGAGGTCAAGGTCCCGGTCGGCGAGGCCGCCACGGGTGCGGCCGCGGGCGCGAGCAACGTCAAGGACGCGGACAGCGTCATCGCCCGCAACAAGTGGCGCTTCAAGGCCTGCTACCAGAAGGCGCTGGCCTCCGACCCCAACGCGGGTGGCACGGTGAAGATCACCGTGAAGGTCGGCGAGGGTGGCGAGGTCACGAGCGCCAGCATCGCCTCGAACGACGCCAGCAGCGCCCTCGGCGCCTGCATCCAGTCCTCGTTCATGTCGATGAAGTTCGCCGAGCCCGACGGCGGGTCGGCCACCTTCACCGTTCCGGTCGTGCTCTCGGCGAAGAAGTAGCCCCGGCCTACGGCTGGGCTTCGCGCCCATCCGGGCGCGTCCCGAGCGAAGCTGTTTCGCTCGGGTCTCGGGTGGGGACGCGCCCATGAAAGGGCCCCCTGAATGGCCGGCGGGCCCCACGCAACAGTCTGGGGGTAGCCGGCCGTTCAGCTTTCTGGCCGTCCGTCAGAGTGGTTCTCGTTGACACGGCTGGGCATACAGATACGCTCCTCAGTCGACTAGGGAGGCTTCATGGCTCGACGTTCTTGGTGGGTCGTTGCGGTTCCGGCACTGGCAGCTTTCGTGTTCGGCAGCGCAGCCGCGCAGACCGGACCGGACGTCAAGGCTGGTACGGCCGTCACCCCGGCCGATCAGGTGACCTCGGCCGACGCGTCGGTGACCAAGATCCAGACCGCGGCCAACCGCGTGCGTCACCTCCTCGACGACGCGCGGAAGAACAGCGCGAAGGACATCGTCAAGCTCACCTGCCTCCAGGACAAGCTCGCCCAGATCGAGATCAGCCTCGACAGCGCCAAGAAGCGCGCCTCGTCGCTCAAGAGCGCGCAGGCCTCTGGCAACAAGGATCTCGCGAACCACGAGTTCACGATGCTCACCACGCTCCGTCAGCGCTCCGAGCAGCTCGACGCCGAGGCCAACCAGTGCATCGGCGAGGAGATCGGCTTCCCTGGCGAGACCAAGACCTCGACCACCATCGACCCGAACATCGCGCCGGTCGACCCGGGCGGCTCGACGGGTTGGATCGACCCTGGAGTTGTGGTAGTCATCCCCCCTGCTAGCCCGGTGAAGTAGGTCGGGGTGGGGTGAGTTCCGTCGCCATGTCGCGGGCGAGGGGCGATCTGTGCGCAGTCGCTGTTGGTTAGAAGTGGGCGGGGGCGCTGCGAGCGCTGACCGAGCGGAGTCATGAAACGTCTTCTCGTAGCCTTCTCCACCGTTGCCGCCTCCACGGCATTGCTCGCAGTCACGGCTGACGCCCAGGCCCAGCTCTGGCTCCGCGATCGCAGTGGCACGCAGGGCGCCGGCATCCGCAGCGGCGACGTCGAGTTCCACCCCGGGGTGGCGGCGGAGGTCGGCTACGACTCCAACTTCTTCAACCGCTCGTCCAAGGACGCCTCCGTCCGGCCCGTGATCGACACGGTGCTGCTGCGACTGACGCCGTCGTTCTCGGTCACCACGCTCGGTGTCCAGCGTCGGCCCGACGGCAGCGAGACCCCACCCCCCAAGGTCGCCTTCAGCGCGGGGGCCGCGTTCATCTTCCAGCAGTTCCTCACCAACACCGACGTCGGCAAGCTCGATCGCAGCAACCAGTTCGGCGTCAACGGCGACGTCGCGGTGCTCATCGCCCCCGGCCGCCCCTGGGGCTTCAACCTCTTCGACAACTTCACGCGCAGCGCGGCCCCTTCGCTCGACAACGCGGTCGCCAACGGCCTCAACCGCATCGAGAACACGGCGCGCGCGGAGCTGGTCTACACCAAGACCGGCGGTCTCTTCGACTGGCGCCTCGGCTACTCGCTCGGGATGACCTATTTCGAGGACAACAGCGCGGGTCAGCAGAGCCTGAACAACCTCGTGCACACGGTCTACACGCGCGGCCGCTGGCGCTTCCTGCCGCGCACCGCCCTCGTGTACGACGGCAGCCTCGGGTTCCAGAGCTACTCGAGCCCCACCAAAGGTCTCGCCAACTCCACGCCGGTGCGCACCCGCCTCGGCCTCGCGGGTCTCGTGACCGACCGCCTGTCGCTGCTCGCGATGGTCGGTTGGGGCGCCAGCTTCTACGAGAAACAGGGAGACTTCGACTCGGTCATCGGCCAGCTCGAGCTCCGCTACTTCCTCACGGGCGCGGCGCCCGAGGCGGGCACGCAGTCGAGCTCGATGTCCTCGATCGCGTTCGGCTTCACCCGCGATTTCGCCAACTCGTACCTGGGCAACTACTTCGAGCGCGATCGCGGGTACGTCTCGCTGTCTGCGCTGTTCGCCCAGGCGTTCTACCTCGGGTTCGACATCGGCGCGGCGGCCATCCGCTATCCGACCATCTACGGTCGCGACACCGGCACCGCGCAGGTCGGGGCGTTCACCAACGGCCGCATCGACGCGAACCTCTTCGCCGAGTACCGCGTCAAGGACTGGCTCGGGTTCAACGTTTCGCTGACCTACATGGGCGAGCTCTCGAGCACGCGAATCCCGGGCACGGGCGCGGCCGCGAGCTCGACCACGGCCATCGACTACAACCGATTCATGGGGCTCGCGGGCGTCCGCGTCTTCTTCTGAGCGACGAATTCCTGAACGGCGGGCCAGGCTGACGCGACCAAGTAGGTGAGGTAGCTGGTCGATGGTCACACGCAGTACAGGTCGGTTTGCTCATTTCGTCACCGCGGTTGCTGCCGTCGTGTGGATGGCGGGGTGCGCTTCGCCACCCGCCCGCGCGCCCAAGCTGCCACCGCCCGTCGAGTCGGCCTCGCTGGGCCCCGACGATGTGTTCGAGGTGACCGTCTACGACGAGCCGGCCATGTCCAAGGCCTATCGCGTGGCGCCCAACGGCACCATCAACTTCCCGCTCATCGGCACGCTGCAGGTCGAGGGCAAGGAGCCGCAGCAGGTCCAGGACCTGATCACGACGCAGCTCCAGGAGAAGAAGATCCTCAAGAACCCTTCGGTGTCGATCCTCGTCAAGGAGGTCAACTCGAAGAAGGTGGCGGTGTTCGGTCAGGTGCAGAAGCCTGGGCAGTTCCCCATGACCGCGGGCATCACCCTCGTGCAAGGCATCTCGCTGGCGGGTGGCTTCACGTCGCTCGCCGACCGGGACCGCGTGACCATCAACCGCAAGGTCTCGTCCAACAAGATCCTGCGCGCCGTGGTCTCCGTCGCGGCGATCACCGAGGGCCGGCTCAACGACATCCCGCTCCAGGCGGGCGACACGATCTACGTCGAAGAGCGCGTGTTCTGAGCGAGCGCTGGTCCTGCAGGTCAGCGCCGGAGCGTGAAGCCACGCACCACCGCGTCGCGTCCCTGGGCAACGAGGGTGACGAGCACCCGTCCGGGCGGAGCAACGCAACGCGACTCGGCCGACCCGATCCGGAGCGTCAGCGCGCCGTCGGCGGCGCGATCGATCTCGAGCGCGTCTCCGTCGGCCGTGGGGTAGCGGCACGCACCGTCTTCGGCGATGCGTGCGACGAGCGCTCCGAGCGGCGTGCGCAGCTCCACGGCGGGAAGCTCGCGGAAGCCTCCGACCGCGACCCGCAGGTGGAGCGCCCCGTAGTCCGTGTCCGCCACCGCCACGCGGGCACGCCCCGGCAGGACCAGCCCCGTGCGGTTGGAGAGGACCGTCAGCGGGTCGGGCACGAGGTGCTGGGTCGAGCCGAGGCCGAGGGTCTCGTCGCTGGCGAGCCGGTGTCGCAGGTCGAAGCGCTGCGCCGTCAGGCCCGATGGGGTGGCGAAGGCGAGCGCCCCCTGCCCGAGCGGGAGCGGCGTCGCAGTGGTCGCGACGACGGTGGAGACGAAGCGGCCCGTCCAGGGATCGTAACGCCGGAGCGACCCATCGAAGAGGAACGGTGCGCCGTCGGTGGCCGCGACGAGCTGCGGACGGCTCGGACCGGCGTCGACAGGCGCGAGCGCCTCGGTGCTGCCGTCTGCACGGAGCAGCGTGACCTGCCACTGCTTGCCGAGGGGCTCGCCGCGCACCAGCAGCGCTGCGCCCGAAGGAAGCGCGTAGCCCGTCACCCACGGGGTCGGGGCCGCGTCGAACCTCGCGCTGGTGCGGGCGTCGGCCGACAGGATCTCGACGTCGGCGACGGGCGTGCCGGCGGCATCGCTCCCACCGGTGACGAGGATCTCACCGGTCGCCAGGCGCAACACCACCGGGTCGAGCCGCCCGCGCGACAGCGAGGCGAGGTCGAGGGTGGTGGTCGTGCGGAGGCTCGGATCGATCACCTCGAGGGCCCGCGACAGCGTCGCGCCCCTTCCACCGCCGACCAGCAGCACGCCGCCGCTCGCCAACACCACCGCGCTCGCGTGCGTGCGCGGCTCGGACAGCGCGAGCGCGTCGGCGAAGAGGGGCGGACGCGGCGCGAGATCGACGACCTCGGCGTCCTCCCACACCGCGCCGTCGGCCTCGCCCCCGGCGACGACGACGCGGTCGCCCACGAAGGCCACCGCGGGGGCGCTCCTTCGCCGGCGCATCCCGAGCCGGAACACCTCGCCGCGCACGCCGTCCAGGACGAGCAGATCGGCGCGGGCCACGCCGTCGGCGGTGACTCCACCGACCACGACGGTCTGCCGGAGCGAGCCGGCGACGACGGCGCCGAGCGCGGGCACGAGGGTGTTGGCGCCGCCGGCTTCGGAAGACAAGCCGCAGGCACGATCGACCGGGAAGAGCGCACCCACGGCCTCGTCGCCCGCGCGGGCGAGGAGCCCGTGCGCGCGGATCTCGCCGTCGCTGCCCCGCGCGCGCGCGAGGAACAGGGCGGCGGTCGCAGGGAGGTCGGGGAGGTCTTGCCCCACGTCGGGGCGCACCTCCACGAACGAAGCCGCGCGCGGCGTCGCGTCGTCGAGGGCCTCGAGCTGCACGAGGGTGACGCCTGTCGCGCTGCACTCGGGCAGCAGGGTGGCCCGGACGCGCAAGACGGTGCCGTCGCCCGCGGAGCAAGCGGTGAGGAGCGCGCAGCCCACGGCGGCGAGGCCAGAGGCCGCTTGCGGCCGAGATGTGGCTCGCACACGGCCCGTGGTACTAGCCTGACCTCCGTGGATCTCCCGGCGCGCTTCGGTAAGTTCATCCTGAAGCGCAAGCTCGCGCGCGGTGGGATGGCCGAGGTGTTCCTGGCGGGCCTGCCGGGCGCCGAGGGCTTCGAGAAGGAGCTCGTCGTCAAGCTGATCCTCCCCGAGCTCAGCGAGGACGAGGGCTTCGTTCGCCGCTTCGTCGACGAGGCCAAGACGTGCGTCCGACTCACCCACCCGAACATCGTGTCGGTCTTCGAGCTCGGCGTCGAGGCCGGCGTGCTCTACATGGCGATGGAGCTCGTGCGCGGCGCCACGCTGACCGAGCTCCTCGGCGAAGGCGGCAAGCTCGACCCCGACGAGGGGGCCTACCTCGGCCTCGAGCTCGCCCGGGCGCTGCACCACGCGCACAAGCGAGGGGTCCTGCATCGCGACGTGACCCCGGGCAACGTGATGCTCGACGAGGACGGCGCGGTGAAGCTGCTCGACTTCGGGATCGCCGCGCCCGTGCACGATCCCCGCGCCAAGGAGGAGATCTTCGGCACGCCGGGGCACATGCCCCTCGAGCAGATGGAGGGGCGTGCCCTCGGTCCTTCGACGGACCTCTTCGCGCTCGGGACAGTGCTGGTGGAGGCGTGGACCGGGCGCGCGCCCTACCGTCGCGCCGACGCCCACGCGGCGCGGACGGCGCTGCTCGAGGGCGAGGTCACGCCGCCTTCGCTGGAGGTGGCCGCGCTCACGCCGCTCGACGAGCTCGTGCAGACCCTGCTGGCCCGCGAGCCCACGAGTCGCCCGCAGCACGCCGACGACGTGGCGCGGGTACTGCGGCAGTTCCTCGGAGAGCGCGGCGCCGATCACGACGACGTCGCGGTGCGGCTCGGCAAGCGCGTCGCGCGCGCCCTGCTCGCGCGGGAGGCAGGGCGCTCGGGGCCGCGGGCC
>CAZUZY010000379.1:0-8396 GCA_964624885.1 uncultured Polyangiales bacterium
GGAGGCCAAGGTGGCGGTCGTGACCGGTGGGCCCGGCGTCGGCAAGACCACCGTCGTGCGGGCGATCCTGCGGCTCTTCGAGCGGGCGAAGCTGCGCGTGGCGCTGGCCGCGCCGACCGGGCGCGCGGCCAAGCGCATGCAAGAGGCCACCGGCAACGAGGCGACGACGATCCACCGGCTTCTCGAGTTCGGTCCCAAGGGCTTCGCGCGTGACGCGACCAACCCCCTGGATCTGGGCGCCCTCGTGGTCGACGAGAGCTCGATGGTCGACGTCCCGCTCATGCACGCGCTGCTGCGGGCCCTGCCTCCGAAGATCCGCCTCGTGCTGGTGGGCGACCAGGACCAGCTGCCGAGCGTGGGCCCGGGCGCGGTGCTCCGCGACACGATCGCCTCGGGGGTGATCCCGACGGCGCGCTTGACCGAGGTGTTCCGCCAGGCCGGCGCCTCGCGCATCGTGCAGGGCGCGCACGCGATCCTCCGGGGCGAGATCCCCACCGCTTCGCCGACGATGAAGCCCGGCGATCGGCCGCAGGGTGAGCTGTTCCTGATCGAGCGCGACGACCCGGACGAGGCCGCGCGCACGATCGTCGAGGTGGTGGAGACGCGCCTGCCGCGGGCGTTCGGGCTCGAAGCTCGCAAGCAGATCCAGGTGCTCGTGCCGATGGTGAAGGGTGCGGTCGGCACGCGCGCGCTCAACCAGGAGCTGCAGGCGCGGCTGAACCCCTCGGGCCCCGAGCTGCGTCACGGGCACACGATCTTCCGGGTCGGCGACCGGGTGATGCAGACCAAGAACGACCACGAGCGCGAGGTCTACAACGGCGACATCGGCCACGTGGCCAGCGTGGACGATGACGACGCGCTCACGGTGCAGCTCGAGGACGGCCGGACCGTCGAGTGCGAGGGCGAGGAGCTCGACGCGCTGACGCTCGCGTACGCCTGCACCATCCACAAGTCCCAGGGCAGCGAGTACCCCGCCGTCGTGCTCGGCCTCGTGAACCAGCACTTCGTGATGCTCGCCCGCAAGCTGCTCTACACCGCGGTCACGCGCGCCAAGCAGGTGGTGGTCGTCGTCGGTAGCCGCTATGCGCTCCGCGAGGCGGTGCGCGACGCGCGGGGCGAGGAGCGCCGCACGACCCTCGCCCGCCTGCTGCGTGCGTCCTGAGGGACCGAGCGAGCGCTGTCTCGAAGCGCTCGACGCGCGCCGCCGGTGCGTGTCTCATGCCGCCCATGACGATGGTCCATGGCGGTCGGTTGGTCGCGCACGCCCTCGCGCGGCACGGGGTCACTCACCTGTTCACCCTCTGTGGTGGCCACATCCAGGCCATCTACGACGGCTGCCTCGACGAGGGCATCCGCGTCGTCGACGTGCGTCACGAGCAGACCGCCGGCCACGCGGCCGACGGCTACGCCCGCATGACGGGCAAGCCCGGCGTGTGCGCGGTCACCGCGGGCCCCGGCGTCACGGACGTGGTCACCGCCGCCGCCAACGCGCAGCGCGCCGGGGTGCCGCTGATCATCCTCGGGGGTGCGGGTCCGTCGCAGCTCGCCGACATGGGCTCGCTGCAGGACATGAACCACCTCGACCTGATGCGCTCGATCACCAAGTGGTCGGTCCGGGTCGGCGAGACCCGCCGCATCATCGAGTACCTCGACGCGGCGTTCCGCATCGCCCAGGCCGACGTGCCGGGGCCGGTGTTCCTCGAGCTGCCGCTCGACCTGCTGATGAACTTCGCGTCGATCACCGACCTGCCTGCCACGGCGCCCACCGCGCCGGCGCGTCCCGGGGGCGCCCCCGCGGCCATCGCCGAGGCGGCGGCGCTCCTCGCCAAGGCCGAGCGGCCGATGGTGGTCGTCGGCACCCAGCACCGCTGGTCGCCGCAGCGCGAGGCCGTCCGGCGGGCCGCCGATGCCTGGGGCGTGCCGTTCTTCCTCAACGGGATGGCCCGCGGCGCCCTCCCCCAGGACCACCCCGCCTTCTTCAGCCGGGCCCGCAAGCAGGCGCTCGCGCGCACCGACCTCCTGCTCATCTTCGGCACGCCGTTCGACTTCCGGCTCGACTACGGCCGCGCCATCAACAGCGAGGCGCGCATCGTCCAGATCGACCTCGACGGCCGCGAGCTCGGGCGCAACCGCAAGGTCGACGTGCCGATCGACGGCGACAGCGGCGTCGTGCTCGACCAGCTGCTCGCCGCCTTCTCGGACAAGAAGCCGGCCGCGTGGCTCGAGGAGATCCGCGCCGCGGAGACCAAGTCGCGCGCCAAGATGACCGCGGAGATCGAGAGCGACACCACGCCGGTGAATCCGCTGCGCCTCTGCGCGGAGATCGACGCCCGCCTCGGCCCGAACGACGTGGTGGTCGGCGACGGCGGCGATTTCGTCGCCACCGCCGCCTACGTGCTCAAGCTGCAGCACCCGCAGATCTGGATGGACCCGGGTCCGCTCGGCACGCTGGGCGTCGGCCCGGGGTACGCGATGGCGGCCGCCGTGACCCGGCCGGACGCGGTGACCTGGCTCGTGTACGGCGACGGGAGCTTCGGCCTCCACGGCCTCGAGTTCGAGGCCATGGCCCGCCAGAAGATCCCCGTCCTCGCGGTCATCGGGAACGATGCCGGCTGGACCCAGATCCGGCGCGGCCAGGTCGAGCTCTACGGCGAGGAGCGCGCGGTCGCGACCGCCCTCGAGTACACCCACTACGAGAAGGTGGTCGAGGCGTGTGGCGGCGCGGGCTTCTGGGCCGAGTCGCCCGCCGAGGTCCGTACCGCGCTCGACGCCGCGCTCGCGGTCGTCAAGAGCGGCCGCCCGGCGTGCGTGAACGTGAAGATCGCGCGGAGCGAGTTCCGCAAGGGCGCGATCTCGGTCTAGGCCGGGTCGAGCCCCGCCCACACCTGGCCCGCCACCTCGGTGGCGACGGCCCGGTACTTCTTGCCCGTCGTGCTGGCCGCGCGCTGGGCGGCCTCGAGCACGTCGTGCACGGTGGCCTTGCCGTCGTAGGAGAACTCGCCGGTCGGGAGGCGGTAGCGCTGACCGTCTCGACCCGCGACGCTGTGCTCGAAGCCCTCGCGGTGGAGCGCGGTCGCGAGCGCTGCGTTCGCGGAGTCGTCGGCGTCGATCAGCTCGATGCGGAGGATGTGCTTCATGCAGCGAACATAGATCCGTCGGCGGACGGCGTCAGTCGCTCACGGCTTCCAGGGCGACAGCTTGAGCTCGAAGAAGTCGACGCCTGGCTGCACGACCAGCCGGAGCGGGTCTTGCGCCTTGCTCGCGCGCAACAGATCCGTGACCTTGCGTAGCTCGCGACGGTCGGCCTCGAACAGGTGCTTGACCACCTTGGCGTAGTCCTTGAGGGGGATCTTGACGATGCTCTTGAGCTCGCTGCCGTCCTCGACCACCTCGGCCGCGCCGAACGCGTCGCCGAGCGCCTCGAAGCCGTCGAGGCCTCGCAGCTTGTCCGCGGTGTCGGCGAGCTGCTCCTTGGTCTTCTTGAGGCCGTCCGCGTCGCCGCCCGGGGTCCAGGTGGTGGTGAGCACCAGGCGGTCGCCCTCGATGCGATAGCGGATCTCGGTCGGCCCCTTCTTCTCGGTGCCGGCCCACAGGCGCACGAGGACGTCGCCGTCCTTGACGCCATACGCGCGGGCCATCGGCTTGCTCGGGAAGTAGCGCGAGATCACCTTGTGCTTGCCGACCATCGCGATCTGCCCGTTGACCAGCGCGACCTCGCGCTTGTCCGGGTCGCCGAGCTTGAGGATCGGCCGGCCCTCCGACTCGTCGAGGACCAGCTTGTCTTCCTTGGCGCGACGGTCGCGGTGGAGGAACGCCTGCCGGAGCGTGTCGAGCAGATCCTTGCCGCGGAACGTGCCGCCGACCACCAGCAGGTACTCGGTCTTGTCGTCGTCCGGGAGCGCGCAGTAGGCGATCTCCTTGACGTCGCCGTAGGCGCGCAGGCCGGATTTCTCGAGCAGTCGCAGCACGGCGACCCGCCCGCGCGCGTCCTCGTCGTCCGAGCGACGGAACCCGTCCTCGTCGTCGAGATCCTCCGACCAGTCACGCAGGGCCTTGCGGCGCTTGTCGCCGAGCGGGCGCAGCGCCGAGGACGAGTCGAGCGCGTCGAGGTCGTAGTACTCGAACACGGCGCACCCCTCCGGCACGTGGTCGAGCACAGCCCGCCGGGTGTACCCGAAGCGCAGGAACGCCCAGACGCCGGCGCTGGCGCCGAACACGAGCAGGAGCAGCACGGACACCACGATCGGCCAGCGCGCCCGTGGGCGGGGCTCCTCTTGCAGGCGTCGCAGCGCCGGGGTCGTCTCCTCGAGGTGCGGCTCGAGCGGCGGCGGCAGCTCGGTGGCGATGGTCCGTGCCAGCTCGGGGACCGGGTCGCTCGGGTCGAACCCCGCCGCCGAGGTCGACGGTGGCGGCGCCTCGATCGAGGTGCGCCCACCCTCGAGGTCCTCCGCGGTGGGCGCCGCGAGGGCGTCGAGCGGCTGCCAGGCCTTCTGGCCGAACGGACAGACACGGGTGCCGGCCGGGAGATCGCCGCGCTTGCGACGCTCCTCGAGCTCCGCGCGGGTCATCTCGACCGCGGCGTCGCGACCCGGCAGTGCCACCCAGACGCGCTTGGCCAACGTCAGCCCTCTTGGAAGACGGCGGTGCGTTCGTGGGGCAACATCGGCTCGGGATCGGGGCCGGGCAGATCGTCGTAGCGGATCTCGGCCGCGACCTCGGGCCGCACGTACCCGTGGTCGAGGTACCAGCGGATCGCGCGAGCCAGCGTCTTGCGCGCGGGGCGGTGCTGGTAGCCGAGCTCGCGCTCCGCCTTGCCGCTGTCGACCCAGAAGGCCGCGTCGTAGAAGTCGCGCGCCATCTTGTAGGTGAGCTCGGGCTCGCCGTCGGTGAGGCGCGCGAACAGCTCCATCGCCCGCCCTGCCAGCTCGGCGAGCCCCTTGGGCGCCTCGCGACCCGCGCCGGGCAGACCGGTGATCGAAGCCAGGAGGTCGACGACCTCGGTGACGGTGAGGTTGTCGCCGCCGAGGATGTACCGCTCGCCGACGCGGCCCTTGTCCATCGCGAGCAGGTGCCCCTGCGCGACGTCGTCGACGTCGACGATCGAGATGCCGCCCGGCGCGCCGGGGAACGCGATCGGCGCCTTCCAGTTCAGGAACTTGAGGACGAGCCCGCCCGAGGGCGTGGGCTTGCTGTCGGCGGGCCCGAACACCCCGCCGGGATTGACGACGACGATGGGGAGCTCGCTGGCCATGGAGAGGGCGAGCTCCTCGGCGCGGCGCTTGGCGACGACGTACTGTTCGGAGTCGTCGAGCTCCCAGGCGTGGTTCTCGTCGGCGCCCGCGCGGTCGCGCGTGACGCCGATGGCAGCCGCGCTGCTCGTCACGACCACCTTGCGGATCGGGTCGCCGACGGCGGCGCGGCGGCGCACGGCCTCGAGCACGTTGCGCGTGCCGTCGACGGAGGGCGCGAGCACCTTGGCCGGGTCGCGGTCCCACATCTTGTAGACCGCGGCGACGTGCAGCAGGCGATCGCAGCCGGCGAGCGCGCGATAGACGGTGTGCTCGATGGTGATGTCGCCGAGCGCGACCTCGACGGGGAGCTTGCGGAGCCCGGCGCGCGACGAGCTCGCGCGGAGCAGCACCTTGACCTGCTCGCCGCGCTCCACGAGGGCGCGGACGATGCGCGCCCCGATGAAGCCCGACGCGCCGGTGACCAGGACCTTCGCCATGGGACGGTGGTAAACGAGCCCGCGACGAGAGTCGAGGCTCATGCCGCGCGGACTATTGCCGCAGGTGGACGACGTACCACTTGCCGTCCTGGTCGATCATCGTGGCCACGTCCATCGAGCGGGTCTTGCCCTTGATCTTGTACCGGAGCTTGGACTTGGTGACCTTGTTGTAGCCGGTCTTGTTCAGCTCCTTCTTCGGGGCGACGTAGACCTGGCTCTTGGTGTTGAGCTCGAGCGACTCGAACTCGGCCTCGGCCGACTTCTTGCCGAGGCGCTTGTGGTAGCTGTGGATGTGCGCCTTGTATTCCTTGACGTTCTTGTCCCAGAGGGCGCCCGGGTCCTTGACGTCCTTCATCGCGAGGTAAGGATCGCGCGGGTAGAACAGGGCCATCGCGAGGTCGGGCTCGTCCTTCTGGATGGCCTCGAAGAGCTTCTTGGCGCGCGCCTGCAGCTCGTCGACGGGCGCCGGCGGCGGGCCGGCGTCGAGCGGCGCCGAGAGGGCGGACGAGGAGGCCGAGGCCGCGAGGTCGCCCGACGAGCTCGCGGCGGCACCGCTGTCGAGCAGCGAGGCCGGAGGAGCGCCCTTGGTGCACGCGGGGGCCAAGCCGAGGCCGAGGCACACCGCGAGCAGCGGCCCCGCGGCGACCGTGGAGAACTGCACGAGCTTTCGAGGACGAACCGACATCGAGTTCCGGGACGAGCTTGCGGGAGGCAATGACGAGAGGACAACTTCGCGAAGAGCCCTCGCGTGCGGAGCGGGGGCGGCCCCGTACCCTGGCCAGCGCTTCCGGGCAACGCCGACCGTTCCGCGGCCATTCCCGCCCCTTGTGCGCCGCCCGTGGCGGGAGCAGAACTCAGGCCCATGAGCGCGATCACCCAGATCATCGCCCGCGAGATCCTCGACTCGCGTGGCAATCCCACCATCGAAGTGGAGGTCTTCACGGACGAAGGCCACGGCCGCGCGGCCGTCCCGTCCGGGGCCTCCACCGGCGAGCACGAAGCCCTCGAGCTCCGTGATGGCGACAAGAAGCGCTACCTCGGCAAGGGCGTCCGCAAGGCGGTCCAGAACGTCGAGGAGATCCTCACCCCGGCTGTGGTCGGGCTCGAGGTCTACGACCAGCCCGCGGTCGACGCGGCGCTGCTCAAGGTCGACGGCACCAAGAACAAGGAGAAGGCGGGCGCCAACGCCATCCTCGGCGTCTCGCTCGCGGTGGCCCGTGCCGCCGCCGACGGCCTCGGCATCCCCCTCTGGCGCTACCTCGGCGGCACCGTGGCGCGCACGCTGCCGACCCCGCTGATGAACATCCTCAACGGCGGCGCCCACGCCGACAACGGCCTCGAGATCCAGGAGTTCATGGTCGTGCCCTGGGGCGCGCCCACGTTCGCCGAGGGCCTCCGGGCCGGCGTCGAGGTGTTCCACCAGCTCAAGGCCAACCTGAAGAAGGACGGCCTCACGACCGCGGTCGGCGACGAGGGGGGCTTCGCGCCCCGCCTCGCCAACAACGAGGAGGCGCTGCAGCGCATCGTCGCCTCGATCCAGGCCGCGGGCTACGCGCCGGGCAAGGACGTCGCCCTGGCGCTCGACTGCGCCGCGAGCGAGTTCTACGACAAGAAGGCCGACCGCTACACCTTCGACAAGAAGCAGGTCAGCGGCGACGAGCTCATCGCGATCTACGCCCAGCTGAGCGAGAAGTACCCGCTGGTGTCGATCGAGGACGGCTGCGCCGAGGACGACTGGGGCACCTGGAAGAAGCTCACCGACACGCTCGGCAAGAAGGTGCAGCTGGTGGGCGACGACCTGTTCGTGACCAACCCGGAGCGCCTCGCGCGCGGCATCAAGGAGGGCGTCGGCAACGCCATCCTCGTGAAGGTCAACCAGATCGGCACGCTGACCGAGACGCTCGACGCGATCCGCATGGCGCAGTCGTCGAACTACCGCGCCATCATCTCGCACCGCTCGGGCGAGACCGAGGACGCCTTCATCGCGGACCTGGCGGTCGCGACGAACGCGGGCCAGATCAAGACGGGCTCGGCGTCGCGCTCGGACCGCATCGCCAAGTACAACCAGCTGCTGCGCATCGCCGACGAGCTCGGCGACGGACAGGTCTACAGCGGCAAGTTCCGCTGAGCTCTCTTGCTAGAGGGGGGCTCGCGCCCCCCTCGGGGTCGGTGGCCGCGCCGCCGACTTCGCCCCTGTCGGGGCTCGTCGCGTCGCAGACCAGCCCTGTTTGCTAGAGGGGGGCTCGCGCCCCCCTCGGGGTCGGTGGCCGCGCCGTCGACTTCGCCCCTAGCGGGGCTCGTCACGTCGCAGACCCGCCTCCCACCCCCGCGCGCCGCTGCGCGGCGAGAGCGGGCGCCCCGGTCTGTTTGCCAGTGGCCGCGCTGTCGACTTCGCCCCCAGCGGGGCTCGTCACGTCGCAGACCCCCCTCCACCCCGCGCGCCGCTGCGCGGCGAGAGGCGGCGACCCGTCGGGGCTCGCCTTCCTCAGCCCATCCGGCGCCCTCTCCGGACAAAAAAGAGAACGGGGAACCTTGTGGGGCTCCCCGCTCTGCTGGTGGGCGCACCGGTCGGTGCGCCGTTGCGACTACCAGCGGTTGCGACGGTCGTTGTCGCGACCACCGCCACCACCGCCGCCACGGCCACCGCCGCCGCCGCCGCCGAAGCCAC
>CAZUZY010000380.1:0-8381 GCA_964624885.1 uncultured Polyangiales bacterium
CAGCGCGCGACCCACGCCTCGGCCTCGGGCCCGCAGCGCGCGTGCGCGGGGCGCGCGAGCAGGATCGAGAGCAGCAGAGAGAGGACGAGCGCGCCGAGCTTCACGGGGCGGCGCGGCGGATGGGGCGGAGCAGATCCTCCGGGGCGACCAGCCACGGCGGCTCCGGCGAGGACTCGAGATCGTAGAACCCCCCGCAGAAGCAGGCGTGGGGGCAGCTCGCGCACACCGGCTTGCGCGTGCGGCGCTCCGCCAGGTACTGCGCGAGGTTCACCGACTCGTTGTTCACGAAGACCATGTGCCGCTCCAGCTTGGAGAGGTCGCCGAGCAGGTGGGCCTCGTAGCCGGGAGCGAAGCAGAACGGCAGGTTGATCAGCTGGATCTTCATCCGGTCGCGGTGGCGGTCGATGACCTCGCAGGCGATCTTCGCGGCCTCCGCCGTGTCGGGCGCCACCCACTGCGTCGCGCGGCCGAACGGGGTCAGGAACTGCAGGTTGAGCCAGGGGAGGCCGAGGTCGAGCGCGAGGTCGGCCAGCTCCGGCAGCAGGCGGAAGTTGCCCTTGGTGATGGTGACGTTCATGCCGAGCTCGAGGCCGGGCGGCGCGTGGCGCACGCAGTTCCTGATCCCGCCGACGGTCTGCTCGAAGGCCTCGGCGACGCCGACCTGCTGGGCGTGGGTGCGTGCGTCGGGGCCGTGCACGCTGAAGAGGAGCGTGGTGACGCCGCTCGTCACGAGCTTGCGCGCGTAGTCCTCGTAGAAGCACAGGCGCCCGTTGGTGGTGACGTTGACCCGTTCGTACCCGAGCTTGCGCGCGTAGCGCACCAGCGCGAGCAGCTCGGGGTGCAGCGTGGGCTCGCCCCCGTCGAAGTCGACCATGCGCACGCCCTGACGGCGGTACTCCTCGAGGTACTCGCGCTGGCGCGGCGGGTGGCCGTCGACCTGGGTGCGCGTGCCGACCGCACAGAACGTGCAGTGGTTGTTGCACACGTAGGTGACGTTCATGATCAGCTTGGCCGGGCCGCGCGAGGCGGCGAGGCGCTGGTCGAAGGTCCACTTGAAGCGCACGAGATCGGCCGCCGACACGAGCGCTCCGGGCTGGCTCGGCGCGGTCTGGAAGCGGGGGCCCCAGTCGTCGACGACCGGGAGCGCGCGACCTCGGGCGAGGGCGGTGCCCGGCAGCGGGGTCGCGAACTGCACCGCGGGCCACGCGCCGAAGCGGTCGTGGAGCTCGAGGGCCCACGCGAGCGTGGCGTTGATCTCCTCGGCGGTCTCGCCCGGCAGGCCCACGATGAAGTGGACGAGGAGCGGCACCCCTTCGCGGTGGGCGTCCTCGGCGACGCGGGCGACCTCGCCGAGGTCGAGCTGCTTGCCGACCACGTCGCGCACCACGCGGGGCACGCCGCTCTCGGCGCTCACGCTCACCGTGGTGACCCGCCCGCGCATGCGGCGGAGGTGCGCAGCGGAGAGGTAGTCGGCGCGCATGCCGTTGGGCACGTCGAAGGCCACGTCGAGCGCCTCGACCAGCGAGAGGAACTGGTCGAAGTGCGCCGCGTGCACGTTCACGAGCTCGTCGAGCACCGCGAGCCGCGTCGCGCCGTGGGTGCGCACGAGGCCCTCGAGGTGGGCGCGCAGCCGCTCGGGCGAGAGGCGTCGCTGGGTCTTCGGGGCGCCCTCGGCGCGGCCGGGGTTGGAGCTGCAGTGCACGCACCGGAACGGGCAACCGCGCGAGGTGACCAGCGGCAGCGTGCGTCCGTCGACGGGGAACGCCCACGCGCCGCGGCCGAGATCGCGCACCACCCGCGCGAGGAAGCGGTCGCGCGCCGGCAGGTCGACGAGGTCCCAGGCGGGCAGCGGGAGCGAATCGAGATCGGGCTCGACGCCACGGACGCCGCCGCGCGGGCCGCGACCCTCGGCCACCGCGCGCGCGATCTCGAGCACGGTCTCCTCGGCCTCGTACCGGAGCCACGCGTCGGCCTCGGGGTGCGCGGCGAGCACGGCCTCGGCGCTCGCCTCCACGTAGTGCTGCCCGGACTGGTAGGCGTCGGCGAGGAGCAGGTAGGCCGCGGGGGCGCGCGCACGGATCGCGCTCAGCAGCGCGCCGAGCTCGGCGGTGCGGGCGGGCGGTCGGTGGAAGGGGGAGTAGGTGACGACGACGAGGTCGTGCGCGGTGAGGCCCTCGAGCGGGAGCGCTGCGAGCAGCTCGTCCATGGGCGCGCCGAGGAACACGCGCTCCCCGTGCACGAGCCCGCTGCCCGGCAGCGCGAAGGCGTCCACCAGGGTGACCTCGACGCCGGCCTCGCGCAGCACCGCCGCGAGCTGCACCGCGCCGAGATCGCTCAGGTACGGGTAGTCGATGAAGTCTCGCGCCACCGAGAGCGGCGGAGAGATCACGAGCGCCCGCTGCGTCATGCGGCGAGCATCGCATCCGCGCGGGGCGTCCGCCAGCGATCGACTGCTATACTCGCGCGATGTCGTTGGAGCCCGTCCGCGAGGGCAAGATCGCGAGCCACGAGGATGCTGCCCACGAGAAGCGCAACTGGGTACGGCTCACCTTCGACTGCAACGACCACTGCGTGTTCTGCCTCGACGCGCACACCCACACCGGGGAGATGCGCGACCGCGAGGAGGTGAAGGCCCAGATCCTCGACGGTCGTCGCAAGGGCGCGACGCGGCTCATCCTGTCGGGCGGAGAGCCCACGATCCACCCGAATTTCGTGGATTTCGTGCGGCTCGGTCGGCTCGCCGGCTACCGGAAGATCCAGACGGTCACCAACGGGCGCCGGTTCTCGTACGGCGAGTTCCTGCGCCGCGCGGTCGACGAGGGGCTCTCCGAGATCACGTTCTCGATCCACGGGCCCAACGCCAAGGTGCACGACGCGCTGGTGGGCACCAAGGGCGCGTTCGAGGAGGAGCTCGCCGGCCTCCGCCACGCGCTCGCCGACGGGCGTCCGATCGTGAACATCGACGTGGTCATCAACCGCGCCAACGTGCGGCACCTGCCCGAGATGCTGCGCATGTACACCGAGATGGGGGTCAAGGAGTTCGACTTGCTCCAGGTCATCCCGTTCGGGCGGGCGTTCACCGACGGGCGGGACACCCTGTTCTACGATCTCGAGGAGGCGCGGCCGTGGCTGCAGGAGGCGCTCGCCTACTCGCGGCGCGACGACGTGCACCTCTGGATGAACCGGTTCCCGCCGCAGCACCTCGAGGGCTACGAGCACCTGATCCAGGACCCGTACAAGCTGCAGGACGAGATCCGCGGCCGCAAGGAGGAGTTCGCGCGGCTCCTCGAGGGCGGCGAGTGGCTCGACTGCCGAGAGCCGGCGCGCTGCAAGCACTGCTACCTCGAGCCGCTCTGCGACACGCTCGAGGGCGTGCTCGACACCGTGGACGAGCGTCGCTTCACCGTGCTGCGCGTCGACACCGAGTGGGAGGCGCAGCAGGCGCCCGTGTTCGGCGGCGACCCGGCGAGCGCGCGCAAGACCCGTCCAGCCCGCGCCCCCGTGCAGGTCCCGGAGCCCGTGGCCGCACCTCGAGGGCGGAGGTTGCCCGTCGTCCCCGCCGGATCTGCTTTGTCGCTCCCGGACCGTCCCCGTCCGGTCCTCCGCTCCGGGCCGCTGCGCCTCCGTGTGCCCGCCACGCTCGACGAGGTGGCGGCGCACGCGGAGGTGCTGTTCGTCCGCGCGCCCGACCTCGCCCGAGCCCGGTCGGTGCTTGCTCGCCACTCCTTCGTGCGCGGGCTCGAGCTCGAGCTCGACGATCCGACCGGGCTCACCGACGAGGTCGACGGAGTCCCTCTGACGCGGGTCGTCTGCCGCGACGCGCAGCACGCGGCCGCGCTCCTCGCTGGCGCGGGCGCGTTCGAGGTGGTGGTCGATCTGACGCGGGCCAACGAGGCGTGGCTCCGCTCGCTCACCGTCGCGCCGCCGCGCCTCGTGGTGCGGCAGCCCACCTACGATCGGCTCACCGAGGCCCGCGCGCACGACCTCGACCTGCGCGCGTTCTTCGCGGCGTTCCCGCGGGAGGTCCCCGTCGAGGGCGTGCCGGCCTGCCTCAGCGGCCGCGCCCCGCGCGCCCGCCCGGTCGTGTTCGACGCGGCGATGACGGGACCCGACGGGCGCGTCGAGATCTTCCGCTACGCCCGCCGCTACACCACCGAGCACTTCAAGACCAAGTCGTTGCGCTGTCGCGGGTGCGTGCACGACGCGGGTTGCGAGGGTCTGCACGTCAACTTCGTGCGCGCGCACGGCTACGCGGTGATGGAGCCGGTCTCGGCGGGCACGACGTAGCGCAGCAGCCACTGGTTGCTGGTCTCCTGGCCGACGTCTCTCCGCTCGACCGGCGAGAGGCCGTGGCGCGCGAACACGGCCGCGGCGCGACCGGCGTCGTCGTTGCGATGGTGCTCGAAGCCCGCCCGCCCGGCGTGGGCCCGCGCCACCTGCTCGGGCGCGCGCAGCAGCCCGAAGGCCACGTTGTCGACGACGAGGATCTGTCCCCCGGGTCGCACGTGGGCGCGCAGCGCGCGCACCACGCGGTCGGGGTCGGAGAGGTGGTTCCACGAGCGGAGCACGAGGGCGTGGTCGAAGCGCGCGTCGAGCGCGAGGTCTTCGGCCGCGCCGACTTGCAGCGTGGCGCCCGGGAGCCGCGCGCGCAGCGCCTCGACGCGCGCCGCCTCGGGCTCGATGCCGTGGTAGCGGATCGCCCCGCTCGCGATGCGCGGCGCGAGGAGGTCGGCGTAGGGCGCCTCGCCGCACCCCAGATCCAGCACCGCGCCCTCGAGGCCAGCGAGCACCTCGCGGACCCGCGCGTCGTCGCGGCCGAACACGTCGGTGCGCTCGACCTCGAACAGGCCGGCGCAGGCGTGCTCGGCCTCGCACCCCGCGCAGAGCTTGCTCCGCCGCAGGTGGCGCAGGTCGCGCGCGAAGTCGTCGGGGGCCTCCTTGCGCGAGACGTCGACGTAGACCTGGCCGAGCGCGTGCTTGGTGTCCTCGATCTCGAGGTCGGTGAAGTCGCGGGTGGAGGCGCGGTAGCGCGCGACCCGCTCGCCCTTCTGCACGAACAGGTGGCGGCCGCGGTCCCAGGGGGTGGGGCCGTCGGCGCGGATCGGGCAGCCGGCGGCGACCGACCCGATCACCCGCTCGAACACGTAGTCGAACGAGTTGGAACGCACCCCGTGGACGGTTCGCACCTCGTCGACCCCATGGACCTCGGCGTAGCCGCGGTAGAGGCCGGGACACGCGCCGCGGATCGCGCACGCGTCGCACGCGGGCGGTTGCACCTTGGCGCGGTCGTCCACCGGGAAGAAGTCGGGCTCGCCGATCTCGACCATGGTGGCGAAGCGGTGGGTCTTGAGGTCGTCGTAGCGCTCCTCGTGGCCCGGCAGGAGGCAGAACGGGATCCCGTCGTGGGCGTAGAGCCCGCGTCCGCCCGTGCGCTCGAGGCCGTACTCGATGGCGTCCTTCACCTTGGCCGCGACCGCGGTGACCGGGGGGATCAGCCGGTCGAAGTGCTTGTCACCGCCTCCCTTGGGCTGGACCATCGAGAACTTCAGCACCGTGTCAGCAAATGGCAGCATCGTGTCGACCACCGGTCGCAGGTGGTCGAGGTTCTGCCGCGTGACCACGGTGTTGACCGTGAAGTCGAGCCCCTTGCCGGAGAGGTTCTCGATCGCCCGGTGGGTCTGCTCGAAGGCGTCGGCGCGCACCAGCAGGTTGTGGATGCGGGCGGTGCCGCCGTGCAGCGAGAGGTAGACGTAGCGGAGCCGCAGGCCGAGCAGCTTGTCGACGAGCTCCGGGTAGGCGAGGGCGCGGCCGTTGGTGACGAGGCCGAAGTCGAGCCCGCGCGCCGCCGACCGCGCCGCCCAGCGCAGGAGCTCGGGGCGCATGGTGACCTCGCCGCCCGAGAGCACGATCATGGTGTGGCCGAGCGCGGCCGCGCGGTCGATCTTCGCCTCGACCTCGGCCGCGTCACCTTCGACGTGACGCACGTCGAGCGTGTGGCAGAAGGTGCAGTGGTTGTTGCACCCGTAGCCGACCTTGATCAGCGCCTTCATCGCCCGTCGTGCATGGTAGCCGTTTGACCGACCGGAGCCGCGCCACGATACTCGGCCCGTGCGGATCGCCTTTCTTCATCCGTACAAGATGGCCGACCATTTCTTCGTCGAGGCCGTCGAGGTCGCCGCCATCGCCGACCTCCGCCGTGCCGGCCACGACGCCGAGGCCGTGGACTACCTGTTCGAGGAGCGGCGCCCCGAAGCCGAGCAGTTGCGTGAGCTGCGCGCCGGCCTCGAAGGGTACGACCTCGTGTTCCTCGAGCGCGCCTGGTCGGACGAGCTCGTCCGCGCGCTGGGCGGGCTCCGGGTGGTCGGCTGGGCCCGCGACGACCTCGTCACCCGTGGCCTGCTCGAGGCGGCGGTCGTCGAGCCGAGCCGGGCCGTGGCGCGGTCGGTGGTCGAGGCCGTCGCCGCGCAGCAGCGGCTCGACCAGGTGCCGGGCCTGGTGGTGCGCTCGGGCGACGCCGTGGTGCGCACGCGCACGACCAACCGCCGCCTCGCGCTCCTCGAGGAGCTCGGCGACGCGAGCTTCGACCACCGCGCGCGCCGGAGCCTCTCGCGCGGCGCGGCCAACCCCGACCGTGCCGTGGTGGTCGCCAACCTCGGCTGTGCGTACCGCAACGTGCCCGACAGGAGCGGCGTGTTCGACGGCGTGCCCATGCCCCCCGAGGTCTCGACGGCGGGCTGCACGTTCTGCGAGGTCGAGGCCTACGAGCGCATGACCGAGGACGAGGCGATCGGCCTGCTCGTCCGCCAGATCGAGGCCGTCCTCCGCGACCGCCCGGGCGTGCGCCAGATCGCCGTCAAGGACGACTACGCGGTGCGCTTCCTCGGCAAGCTCGGCGACGCGCTCCGGGCGCTGCCGCTCGGCGACCGCGAGGTGCTGCTCTCGGCGCGCGCCGACTACCTGCTGCAGCTCCGCCCCGAGATCGAGGCGGCGCTCGCCGGTCGCTTCCCGACCCCGCTCGGCTTCTACCTCATCGGGTTCGAGAACTTCTCCGACGCCGAGCTCGTGCGCTTCCACAAGGGGTCGAGCGCCGCGCAGCTCGAGCGCGTCGTCCTCCTGATGCAGGACTGGGCCGCGCGCTTCCCGCGGCGCTTCCGCGTCACGCCGACCGGCGGGTTCATCCTGTTCACGCCGTGGACCACGCTCGCCGATCTGCGCATCAACGCCGACGCCATGCGCCGCCTCGGCTTCGAGCGGTTCCGCGGCAAGGCCCTGCTCTCGCAGCTGCGACTCCGCCCGACCCTGCCGCTCTACTGGCTCGCCAAGCGCGACGGCCTCTTGCTCGAGGCCTTCGCGCGGCCCGAGGACAGCGACGCGCGTCGCCGCGGGTATGACGTCGACCAGCCGTGGCGCTTCGCGGACCCCAAGGTCGCCGAGGTGCACCGCGCGGTGCTCGACGCCGCAGGGCTCGACGACGCGGCGCTGTTCGAGGTGTTCGAGGAGGCGCTCGACGCGGCGGCCGGCGTCGCGCGCGGCAAGCGCGGCCGCCCCACCCGGTTGCTGGTCGCGCCCAACGATCGTCCGACCCGCAAGGGGCCCTCGACCCAGCAGATCAGCCTGGGGCGCGGGTGCAACCAGGCGTGCACGTTCTGTCTCGCCCGTGGCGAGGAGCGCACCCCACCCCGCGCGCGCGCCGCCCGGGCCGTCGCCGCCGTGCGCGCCGCCGCCCAGGAGGGCGTCGAGACGGTGGTGCTCACGGGGGCCGAGCCGACCCTCGAGTGGTACCTGCGCGACCTCGTGCGCCTCGCCCGCGATCTCGGCGTGCGGCAGGTGGTGCTCGAGACCAACGCGACCGCCTTCGAGGCCCACGGGGGCGTGGCCGCGCTCGGCATCGACCGCGCGCGCGTCGCGCTCCACGGGCTCGATTCCGCCCGCTCCGACGCCCTCACCCGCGACCCGGGCGGGCACGCACGCACCCTCGCCGGGCTCGACGCCCTCGCGGCCGCCGGCATCGCGACCGAGGTCGCCTTCGCCCTCGTGCCCGAGACCCGCGGAGCCCTCGCGGAGCTCTTGCAGAGGGCGCGCGCGCGCTGGCCCCGCCTCGAGCGTGTCGTCGCGCGGTACGTGCCGACCGGACCGCCGGGGTTCGCCCCGCTCGACCTCGCCGAGGCCGCGCACGAGCTCGAGGCCGCGGTGGCCGCCAGCGAGGAGAGCGGCCTGCCGATCGAGGCCGCGGTCGACGGTGAGCTCCCCCCCTGTGTGTTCGCCGATCCCGGCCGGGTGAAGGCGATCCTGCGCACCGGGCCCGCCCTGGTCGCGCGCGACAGCGGCCAGCACCGGCGGATCGCGGCCTGCGAGGCGTGCGTGCTGCGCTCCGTGTGCCC